>DAOVGL010000047.1 GCA_030672415.1 Candidatus Bathyarchaeota archaeon | reverse complement strand
CTTACACAGATAAACCAGTATTACATGGTTGTAAACCCTAAAAACAAATTTGAAATTTTATGCAACATACTAGACGAAAACCACGTAGACCGAGCCATAATCTTCTGCAGAACGCGCACATACACAAGCATGCTAGCAGACAGGTTAAGGCGCCGAGGATATGACGCGAAACCATTGCATGCTGGCTTCACTCAATCACAAAGAAACTTCGTTAGCAACTCTTTCAGAGAAGGAAAACTAAGGCTACTCGTCGCAACCGATGTTGCTGCAAGAGGCCTAGACATTCAAGGAATAACCCACATAATAAACTATGACATCCCATTAGACGCACTAGTCTATTTCCATAGAATTGGACGAACTGCCCGAATGGGACTCGAGGGAACAGCAATAACACTTGTGGGCTACGGCGAAATGGCAGAATTAAACCGGATAAGAGCTTTAACGAAAACTACAATAGAAGAATTAGAATAAAACAACGCCCCGCGTTGTTCTCAACATGAAAAACATCTCAGAATGCTCTGTTGTTTAATCGCATTTAATAAGGGCATCTGCATATTGTGGGGCAGTAGCGTTCTGTTGTTGAAGGACGAGGAGACACAGCAACGTTACAACTACAATCGATAATAAAAGGAGTGATGGAAAATGGCGGAAAAATCGGGAATTGTTTTCATTGGAAACAAACCACCAATGAGCTATGTTCTAGCGATCATTACAGGCCTATCGGCATCCAATGTTAAGGAAATAACTTTGAAAGCTCGAGGACGCGCAATCACAACAGCAGTTGACGCAGCTGAAATAACTAGAAGTCGCTTCCTAAAAGACCTAAAAATAAGCAAAATCACGATAGGAACAGAGGAGATGCCACCAAGAGAAGGCGAAAACAGGGCAAGGATGGTTTCAACAATGGAAATAACGCTTACAAAAGAGTAGGAAAACCTTGCGAAACAAAGTATCAATCGGCGAATATCTCGCCTTTCTTTCAATAAAATATGAAGTTGACCCCGACAAATTTTTTTATGCATTAATCTCAGCAAGGGAAAACCAAAAATCCACATGCGGAAACCTTTCAATCAAATGCCGCGGCAAACTACAAGACAAGACCGTTCTCTTAATAACAAAAGGTCCAAAAGTTGTTGCGCAATTTCCAATACCCCAAGGGTTCCTCTTGGAACGAAGCAATCCAATTAAAAACCTCAGAAAAACCAACGTGCTCCACAGACATCTAATTAAGAAAAATAAGGGACCACACTCCCTTCACATCAGAGATTTACGAACCGGAATGAAACAAGTTAATCTGAAGGCTAAAGTTCTAGAAATTGCAAGACCAACGCTTGTCTTTACAAGGTTTGGAAACTACGCCAGCGTAGCCAATGCTTTGATAACGGACGAAACTGGAACAATCAAACTTTGCTTATGGAACGAACAAATAAAATCCATCTCCACAGGGTCCACCGTTAAAATTGAGAATGCACGCGTGTCCACGTTCAGAGGTGAACGACAGTTAAGGATTGGAAAAAATGGAATACTAAGTATTGTGGAAGACATGAATTCCATTAAAAAAAACGCGTAATTTGTAAATAGGCGGTTTTCTAAAAAAATTGGCGTTTCTGTTGGAACTGTGAATAACTGTTTCTAAGGGTAAACTATTAGAGAGGTGGAGAAGGAGATCGCAAAGATGCCAAACGTTTGTGCAGTGTATGACGTAACAAGCTTAACAAATGTGATGGCGGTTGCGAAGTTCAAAAACAGAACTCAACGTTTTCTGTTCTTTGGATAAACTTTTATATCTAGTCGTTTTCATTATTGTCTCGCAAGATGAGTTAGATAGTTATGAGCCAAGAACCAAAAACCAACGACACAACTGCACAAAAATTGCTGATGGACAAACCCTCTGACTTCAAGTTTCACGCGGCATATCTATTTTACTCTCAAGCATGGGATAACACATCTTCTGAAGAAAATAGAAATGAATTAAACGAAACCATAACATCGCTCTCTAAAGGCGAGATTGACTATCAAGCTTTCTACGAAAAGATGCGCCGACACAGGACACATGGCGGTTACCGAGCTGGCGGAAGAACAAGAATTGAAACTCAAAGAAAGAGGGACTGGAGAAAAAAAGAAGCAAAAAAACTGAGAAACAAACGGTACAGAAAATAATCAGTCATTTATATGATGCTCATTGCTTAATCAAATGCTCCTTTATTATTTCTTCAATGTCTTCTAGCTGAGAGATAACCGTAATTCCCTTCATTCTCTTCAACCTCTCAGCGTTTTCCACATCAATCTCTCTTATCGTTAAAGTCAACCTTTCTCCATCAGGCAGAACAGTAGTTATCTTGCCAGGCTTTTGATCCGCCGGGTAAATATACACTTCAGTGCCAGCTTTGAGTGCTTGTGATGCACAGTTGGAAATCAAGGAGTCAGCAATTCCATGAGCTATCTTTGCAGTGGTGTTTGCCGTGGCTGGACAGATTAGGAAGAAGTCATATTTGCCTTTTTGAAGTGGTCCTGCTAGGAAAGGAGCGTTTGGTCCCCTTTCAATCAACACCTTCTTAAAATCGTCTTGTAACGACCGCCAGAGTTTATACATGCGAACAACAATTTCTCCATTTTTTGACAATACCACTCTTACATCAATATTATGTTTTTTCTGAAGTTTCTCCATAATGTTCACTGTTTCTTCAAGTTTGTCTCCACACCCTGTGATTCCCCATAAAATCTTTAAAGTCATAGAGAATCACCTTCTAAGCTTACGAGTATCTAACGCAGTTTCCATAAGCCTCTTAACTGTTTTACGGATAGTTTTCATTCCTTCCTTATCTGCTTCTGCTCCTTTAGCGCCTTTGTCATGGGACCAAACTGTGCCGCCTAGGTTTGCACCGAAGGCTCCACCGCCCACTGGAATAATTTTGTTGATTATGAAGAAAACGTGAATTGTCTGAAGTGCGAGTTCTTGACCTCCAACTCTGTCGCCTCCAACTGCAATTCCTGCTCCAACCTTATTTTTCAAAACATCTGGATTCATGGCTACGATTGATCGGCACCTGTCAAAGAAGGCTTTAAGTTGTGCGCTGAGGGTTCCCTGATAAACTGGGGTGCCGAAAATTACGGCGTCTGCTTGAGTTAGGATGTTTAAAACTGGTTTCAAATCGTCGTTCTGGATACAACCCTTCTTTTCTCTTATGCAATAGTCGCAGTGAAGACAAAAATTAATATCTTTACCTCGCACAGAGAAGTATTCTGTTCTAACGTTGAATTTTTCTTTTGCATATCGTAAAGCTTCTTTAATCGCATATGCAGTAGCTCCTTCTTTTGGGCTTCCTGAAACTCCGAAGAGAAGAATAGAAGAGCTATTCACTTTTCCACTTCCAGCACAATCATCTGTCAAAAACACTCTGTGAGTTGAAAGATATTTATCTTCTCTTTCCTGATCTTCAGAGGTGAAAGAAAAACTTGACCTCATCTTAATAAAATTGTTGCGAAAAAACTGTAAAAAATTCGAAATAGCATAAGATTTTTATGTTTTTGTCGTAAAAATTACCGTTATGGAACAATTAGATAAAAGAGATGTGGAAATACTAAAGCTATTGCAAAAAAACTGCAGAATGACAGCGAAGGAAATAGCTAGAAAAATCGGCAGCCCCATAACCACCGTGTACGCAAAGATAAAAAGAATGGAAGGACTCGGCGTAATAAGGCACTACAAAGCTATTTTGGATTCCAAGAAACTTGACAGAGGAACGACGGCTTTCGTTTTAATGTCCTTTGTCTATCGACCAGGAGGTAGGGAAAAACCGTTATCGCAGAGAGACGTAGCAAAGCAGATCGCTGCATTTCCAGAAGTGCAAGAAGTACATATAATTACTGGAGGTTGGGATATTCTCGTCAAAGTTAAGGTTGACCATGTTGACACGTTGGGAAAACTTGTCATGGACAGGTTGAGAATGGTTGAGGGAGTAGAGAACGCGTTGAGTTGCATAGTGTACGAATCGGTGAAAGAAACCACTGACATACTCACTTAAAAATGTGGTCTCTCTAAACGAATTCTCAATTAGTAGTATAGATAGCGTCAAAAAGGCTTACGAGATGGTTTGAAACTTTTTGACACAGTTAAAAACATCTTCCGAATCACATGTACAGAAGTGTACACGTAAGTTTTAAATACGACATTTGTCTTCTAAATCTATCCTACAACGATCCTAGGAGTATCACAAAATGAGGGATCATGTTTGGCTACGATTTGTCCACTAAACTGGACCAATCTAAAAACGTTTTTCAACTGAATTTTAGGAAACTTCCTTTCGCGTGTTCCCCTGCTGATGTTTTTCTGAGAATCTATAGACGTTATGAATATTTGTATCTCTTCGAGTCTATGGAAGGACCGAAAAAGTTAGCTCAGTATTCATTTTTGGGTTTTGACCCCAGACTAATCATCAGTGCAAAAGACGGTGAAATGACACTTAAAAACAGAGAAATCAATGAAGAGGTTAGGATGAAAGTCGGCGACCCTCTCAATGTGATTAAGAAAATAGTTAGCGAGAGGGAATGTTCCTATAAACCTCTCAGGTTTATTGGAGGCGCAGTCGGATACGTCTCCTACGACGCAATACGTTACTGGGAGCGACTCCCTGACCTCGCTATTGACGATCTAAACTTCCCCAACGTTGAAATGGGAATGTTTGATGACGGCATCGTGTTTGACCACAATAAGGGGCAGGTCTTCTACTATTACAGAGACAAAAATCGTTTTAATGAGTTGAAGAATTTGATGGAAGAACCTGCTGTTCCAGAAACTTTAGTCTTCACAGCCCCAAAAATGAACGTTAACAAGGAGCGATATGAAGAGTCAGTGCGGAAGGCCAAGGATTATGTGACAGCCGGCGACATCTTTCAAGTTGTCCTTTCAAAACGTTACGAGTTTAACGTTAAAGGCGACTTAGCAAGCTTCTACTTGTCCCTTCGGCGAATAAACCCATCCCCCTACATGTATTTCTTGAAGATGAGAGACCGTCAGATCGTTGGCTCAAGCCCTGAAATGCTTGTGAGAGTTGACAATCGGATAGTGGAGACTTTTCCCATCGCTGGCACTAGACCGCGAGTGGATGATGCTGACAAAAACAAAGCATTATCGAGAGAGTTGCTGGCAGACCCTAAGGAACGGGCAGAGCACGTGATGCTCGTGGATTTGGCTAGAAACGATATCGGAAGAGTTTCGAAGTTTGGAAGTGTCCACGTTCCAGAGTTCATGGAGGTCCACCAGTACAGCCACGTACAGCACATAGTTTCAAGAGTGGTCGGTACGCTCAGAAATGAGTGTGACTGCTACGACGCTTTGAGAGCCGTTTTTCCAGCTGGCACTGTTTCTGGAGCGCCCAAAGTTAGAGCCATGGAGATTATTGAAGAATCGGAACCCACCAAGAGAGGACCTTACGCAGGAGCTGTTGGCTACTTCTCCTACAACCGAAACGCGGACTTCGCTATAACCATCAGAACACTTGTTGCAAATGGGCGAAAGGGATTTGTTCAGGTTGGAGCTGGCATCGTAGCTGACTCTGTTCCGGAGAGGGAATGGTTCGAAACGGAGCACAAGGCTGAGGCTCTTATGAAAGCCCTAGAACTTTCTGGAGGCGATTAACAATGAGGGTTCTCGTCATCGACAATTACGACTCCTTCGTCTACAACCTCGTCCAGTACATTGGAGAACTCGGAGGAAACCCCGTTGTCTATAGAAATAACGAGATAACTCTGAGACAGGCGCTGAAACTCAGACCGGACAAAATCGTTATTTCCCCAGGACCCGGAACACCCGAAGACATTCGATATTTTGGAGTGTGCACCGATATCCTGCTGCGCATGAGCTGTGAAGTCCCTACTTTAGGTGTATGTCTCGGTCATCAAGGGATTATCTCTGTTTTTGGAGGCAAAATTGTGCGCGCAAAGAAGTTGATGCATGGAAAAACAAGTCTGATAAAGCATGACGGTAATGGAGTTTATAGGGATGTGGAGACCCCCTTTGTGGCTACTCGCTATCATTCACTGGTTGGAGATAGAGCGACAATGCCTCCCTGTCTTAAGATAACAGCGGAATCGCTGGATGACGGAGAAGTCATGGGTGTGCGTCACGTTAAGTATCCAATCGAAGGAGTTCAGTTTCACCCCGAATCCATATTGACCACGGTGGGCAAAACATTTCTAAAAAATTTCCTTGAAGGATATAGGTGAAGAAGATGATAAAAGAAGGTATACAAAAGCTAATTGCGGGCGCTGACTTAACGTACGATGAAGCAAGGGCCCTAATGAAGGAGATAATGTCGGGCAACGCGACGCAGGCGCAGATTGGAGCATTCATAACCGCCCTGAGAATGAAGGGAGAAACCATCGACGAAATCTCAGCCCTCGCCGCGGTGATGAGAGAATTCTGCAAACGAATCTACCCAAAAGTCCAGGGACGTCTTGTGGACACATGTGGCACGGGCGGAGACCGTGTTAAAACCTTCAACATCAGCACCACAGCCGCTTTCGTAGCGGCGGGCGCTGGAATAACAATAGCTAAGCATGGAAATCGTTCAGTTACCAGTAAAAGTGGAAGTGCAGACATATTGGAGAAACTCGGTTTTAACCTTAATTCGTCACCGAGCATGGTGAAGAAAAGCATTGAGGAGGTAGGAATAGGCTTCATGTTCGCTCCCGTTTTCCACGGAGCTATGAAGCATGCTATTGGACCTAGAAAAGAAATCGGCGTAAGAACCGTTTTTAACGTTCTCGGACCCTTAACAAACCCAGCGAACGCAACTGCCCAACTGCTCGGAGTTTATGACAAAGCGTTGATTGAGCCTCTAGCTTACGTCTTGAAGAAGCTTGGTTGCGAGGAAGCCATGGTCGTTCACGGATTAGATGGACTGGACGAAATTTCCACGATCGGCAGAACAGCAATTGCGCAGTTGAAGGAGGGAAAAGTTAGTTTGTTAGAAACGGCTCCAAAGGACTTCGGCATCAAACTAGCTAAACCAGAAGACATCAAGGGAACCAACCCAGAGCAAAGCGCTGAACTCACCTTCCGAATCTTATATGGATACGAAGAAGACGGTGGTCCAAAAAGAGACATTGTGTTGGTCAACGCGGCTGCGGGAACAGTGATGGGCGGAAAAACCAACGATTTTCGTCATGGAGTGGAATTAGCCCGTGAATCCATTGATAGCGGAGCTGCCTACAAGAAGCTGAAGAGGCTCATAAAAGCCAGCGGTGGAGAAACGTTGCAACTTGAAAGGCTGGAGTCGAAGTATGGCTGACTTTCTAGACATCTTAGGGCGGGATGCATGGGAAACAGTGAACATGGGTTATTATAAAACTACCAAAGAAGTTACGTTGGGCTTTTCTTTAGGCTTGAAGGAGGCGGTGCTGATGTGCACAAGTGCTCCAGTCATCACTGAGATAAAAGTTGCTTCACCAAGTTTGGGCGTAATCAAGAAAAACGTTGACGTGAAGAAAGTTGCATTGGCAATGGAAAAGGGTGGAGCCGTCGGATTATCTTTTTTAACCGAGCCAAAACATTTTGGCGGTTCCCTTGACGCCTTCACTGAAGCACGGAACCAAGTTGAGCTTCCCATGCTTATGAAAGATATAATTGTAAGTCGGTCGCAGATAGATGTTGCAGCTAAGATAGGGGCAAACGCTGTCCTCCTAATAGAGTCGCTCTTTAAACGAGGATGCTGTGAATGTGATCTTCGCAGCATGATTACGTATGCCCACTCACGTGGCCTCGAAGTTTTGTTAGAGGCTCACACAGAGGAGGAGTTCCTTTCAGCACTAAAAACCGAAGCCGACCTCATTGGCATTAATAATCGCAACCTGAAAAACTTGGAAGTGGACCTCGAGGTAACGAGGAAAATCTTAACTGAGCATCCGACAAAAGAGAGGTTAGTTGTGAGTGAAAGCGGCATCCAGAGTCCCGCCGACATCCGCTTTCTCCACCAGTGCGGCGTCCACGCCTTCCTAGTTGGGTCTTCTATTATGAAGACAAGTAACATAGAGGAAAAAGTTAAGGAGCTGGTGACCGCCTTATGAAAGTCAAAGTGAAGATCTGCGGCATAACCAACAACGAAGATTTAGTTACAGCTGTGGAAGCGGGAGCAGACGCCGTTGGATTCATCGTTAATGTGCCTTCATCACCCCGAAACCTCACACTAGGGGAGGCTGAGAGGCTGATGAAAACAACTCCAGTTTTCGTCAAAAACGTTGTAGTCATCGTTCCCAAAAGGCTCGGCGAGTTAATAGAAACTTATGAAAGGTTGAGGCCGGACATTCTTCAAGTCCACGGTCACAACTTGTCAGATTCTGTTATTCGAGAAAAGTTAGCTAACACATGTTTGATAAGGGGCATTCAAGTGAAGTCTGTTCATGCGGTTGACGAAGCCGTTAAGGCAGCGAACACGTTTGACGCCGTTCTAGTAGACTCGTTTGTCGCAGGCAGGTTTGGAGGAACCGGTAAGGTTCACGATTGGGAACTGAGTAAGTGTGTTAGCCAGAAGGTTCATCCGAAACCGCTGATTCTCGCTGGAGGTTTAAATCCTGAAAACGTTCAGGACGCTGTTCGTGTAGTTAAGCCCTACGCCGTCGATGTGTCCAGCGGCGTCGAATCGCAACCTGGGATCAAAGATTCTAAGAAGGTTTTTGAGTTTATAAAAAATGCGAAGGAAGTTGAGATATGAGAAAGTTAAGCCTATACCCAGTTGATGGGAAATACGGAAAATACGGCGGACGATTCGTTCCAGAAACTCTGATGGCCGCCATAAACGAACTGGAAGAAGCCTATGAAAAGTCAAAGAAAGACTCGGATTTCCAAAAACAACTAAAATATTACCTATCTGAATATGCTGGTAGACCAACTCCTCTCTACTACGCTGAAAACCTGACAAAAAAGGTGGGTGGAGCAAAGATTTACCTCAAACGGGAAGACTTAGCCCATGGTGGTGCTCATAAGATAAACAACACGCTTGGACAGGCTTTACTTGCAAAGAAAATGGGGAAGAATAGGGTTATAGCTGAAACTGGCGCTGGCCAACATGGAGTCGCTACTGCAATAGCTTGTGCTACTCTTGGGTTGAAGGCTGAGATTTACATGGGCTCTGAGGACATTGAGCGGCAGAGACTAAACGTCTTCAGAATGAAGCTTCTGGACGCCGAAGTTCACAAGGTTGAGTCTGGATCTAAAACTCTGAAAGACGCCATAAACGAAGCTCTGAGGGACTGGGTTACAAACGTTCAGACAACCTACTACCTCATAGGGTCTGTTGTTGGCCCCCACCCATACCCCCTGATCGTCAGAGACTTCCAAAGCGTCATAGGCTACGAGCTGAAGGAGCAGATAATGCAGAAGGAGGGACGACTGCCCAACGCTTTGGTCGCCTGCGTAGGAGGTGGAAGCAACGCCATAGGTACCTTCTACCCTTTCATTGACGACGAAACGGTGAAGATGATCGGCGTTGAAGCAGCTGGTCGCGGGATAGACTCTGGAAAACATGCGGCTTCCCTATGCGCTGGATCAGAGGGCGTACTCCATGGCATGCAAACCTATCTTCTTCAAGATGAACATGGACAGATACAAATCACTCACAGTATATCCGCTGGTCTCGACTATCCAGGAGTTGGACCTGAACACACTTTCTTAAAGACGATAGAAAGGGCTCAGTATGCTGTTGCAACTGATAAGGAGGCTGTGGACGCTTTCCTCGAATTGTCGAAGACCGAGGGCATAATTCCAGCGCTGGAGCCTTCTCATGCTCTGGCTTACGTCATGAAGCTTGCACAGGCAATGGAGAAAGACGAAATAGTTGTAGTCACTCTTTCTGGGAGAGGCGACAAGGATGTGGAAGTGGTCGCTGAATATTTGGGGGTGAAGATATGAGGGAAATAGAGAAGACTTTTCAAAACTTGAAGAAGCGGAATGAAGGAGCGCTTATAGCTTACGTTACTGGAGGCGATCCTAAGCCAGAGTATACGCCTGACATTGTTGAAGCATTGATTGATGGAGGAGCGGATGTTATCGAACTGGGAATTCCCTTCTCTGATCCTATAGCTGACGGTCCAACTATTCAAGCGGCCACTGTACGGGCGTTGAAAACTGGAATAACTCCGAAGGCGATACTAGAAATGATTGGTGAAATAAGGAGTAAACACAGGGTGCCTATCACGATTTTAACCTACTACAACCCCATCTTTAAAATGGGACTGGAGAACTTCTTCAGATCAGCCAGCAACCATGGAGTTGACGGGGTTATTGTTCCTGACCTTCCCATTGAGGAGGCTCACGACTACAAGAAGGTTGCTGACGCCTACGAGATAGACACAATCTTTCTTACAGCCCCCTCCACCTCCACGGAGAGACTGCGGAAAATCGTTGGGTACACGTCGGGTTTTCTCTACCTAGTCTCGGTGTTTGGCGTGACTGGCACTAGAACAAAGGTTCAAGATTTAACTGTCAACCTCATCCGGAAAACTCTTCCATTCACAACCGGGAAAATCCCATTAGTCGTTGGCTTCGGGATTTCAGAACCTGAACACGTGAGAACCATCATATTAAACGGAGCTGATGGAGCCATCGTTGGGAGCAGATTCGTGAAAATTATAGAGCAGAACGTGGAAAACGAAGATATAATGGTTGGGGAAATCAAGAAGTGTGCGCGTGAATTGAAAAAGGCAACGATAAGAGGCTAGTTATTGGATGTAGAGATTGTCTATGCGGCTTTGCTAGTCGCTGTGTTCAAAAAATTGAACAGAGTGTTCAAAAACGTTGTATTAAATATCACCACGCCCCTTTCCTTCA
>DAOVGL010000002.1 GCA_030672415.1 Candidatus Bathyarchaeota archaeon | reverse complement strand
TTCACGATTACCCATGTTAATGTCAGAAACTGGAATTGTGTAGCCGAAGCCTTCAAACTGCGCCTCAGTGTTTAGTCGATGCTCAATCATATCGATAAGCTCACATATCTTTCGAGGCTCAGTTTCCTCCCAAGTCTTTTCGTAAAACACCCAAGGATAAGCTGTGGCAACATCCACCTCATGAGCTTGACGTTGCACCTCCTGAGGATTCACTACAGGAATTATCAGAAGCGGCGCATCCATTATCCCACCTATCTGCGCAGGCAAGTAAATCCTTGAGAAATTTAAAAGAGTATCCAAAGCAAGCATCAGTGTGTCCTCGTCGCCGTCGCAGTCCCTGCGTTTCGCTGAGTGCCAGAGAGGATGAGCGTAGCAAACATTCAAACTCGTGAAGCCAACAATTCTGCCGATGATACCCACTGAGGTGTGAGGTGCCAAGCCAACGACGATGTGCCCAACTAAGTCGTTGACGCCTTTGACGTTGTAGTATGGGGGAAGTTCATACACTTTCTCAAGGAGGGCGTCTAAGAATTTGGCAACTCGAACAAAATACTTTGCGCATTTTATAGGAATAATTATGTCCTGCACCTTCAACTCACATATCTGGTTAGGATTGGTCAGTGAGTTTCCGGTGGAATCGTAATGATATCCCAGCTCTCGAAGCCTTTTCACTGGCACCTTGATTTCCTTAGCTTTGAAATGTGTTAGTGGAGCGTTTGTGGCGTCAAACCGTATTGTACCATCTTTAAAAACAGATAGATCATATTTTGCGCGTAGAATGCCCTTCTCAATAATTTCAGCCGTTTTCGTTTCGTTAATTAAACCCCTTACACCTTTTACCAGTGCGGGTAAGGGAAGGTTCAGCTTTTTGCGCGCTTCATCCATCAACTTTTTCAAATCAACAGTTTGCTCCTCATAACCTCTAATGGGAACTTTGCACACTGGACAGAAATCTCCTTTCAAAACCTTTTTACACCGGGGACAAGACCTCTCCACAACGGTTTCTGCGCCGCATTCTGGACATTTTATTCTATGAGTTAACCCTCTGCAATTGGGACATCGGCGCCTAACAACTTCCACCTTGATCACAGTTTTTTTTGAAGCTTCCACGAGGTTTCGTTTGGAGCCACCATTCAATCCAACTGGAAAAAGGACGTGGACGCGAGGCCTCATTTCACGTCTCTTCGCCTTTTCTGGTCGCCCCATCCTAGCGCCGACGATCGTCGGAGCCTTCGCTCTAACAGTGATGTTAGTTAACCCGTGAATAACCTCTAAGACGGATTTTACACGAGTTATTCTAGCTTTAGGAACATGCAACCCGAGGCAGAAAGCGAACACATGCGCCTCATCGCCTTCTATCTGAATCTTTTTTTCAACAATTTTGTGTGGCATACAAATTCTTTCTAGCAGTTCTTTTATCGCCTCATCATTTACTCCAGTTATTTCTTCAACAATCTTATTCTCAACTTGAGTTTTAGAGTTTAGAAGCCAAGAACGCAATTTTCGAAACTCTTCAACAGAGATGCTGGTCCAGAAATATGTGAAGAAGGGGTGAAGAGCCACTCGCAGCGTCAACGCCAAAACTATCGCTTCCTTAGCTGTAGGCTTGTTTTCAAACGGGTTGGTTAAGATATCTTCAAGACGAGAGGCAGAAATCTTTGCGGCTGCAGCGGCTTCCTCTACGCTTCCGTTAAACTCTTTTTGAATGGCTCTGCGGAGTTCTTCACCCCACCATTCTTCAGTTATACCAGACGGCTGAAGAGGCTTATTGTTGTACAAAAAGTCGCCGAATCCCACGAGGATGTCGCCAAGGAACAATATTTGGTCAATTACGTTTTTAATCTGCTCAAAATTTTCCAACGAAACACGAACCACAGAACCGTCCCTCAACCGCACAACGGGAGGCTCTATCGTGTCCACTGGAAGAACGACCCCAGCCTTTCCTGGCCCTTCAATCCGCAACTGGGTGCCAGCGGCTAGAAAACCCTGGAGAACCATCATCGTGGCTGGATGAATACCCACTGCTGCTAAGCCAGTGTTTCTAGCTCTTCCATAACGGAGTCTAAATCCTCCACGTCTTGATGGAAATGAAAATATGGGGCGACCCGCGATGACGTCTTCCATGAAACCAGCTGTCTTTTTTTTCTCGATTTCTCTAATTCTCTTAAGCCAGTCCCAACCTTCGATTCCCAGTTTTTCCACTATTGTCCAGACCTTTGTGGAACGTCCTATAACTCCGTCGTTCACAACGCGGAGAGCTCCGCCTCGTATTCGATTAGTTTCGATGCGGGGTAGATTGCGGAAAGAGGAAACTTCAACTGGATTGGTTTCTGCGCCCGTAACTTCTACGGGAATATATTGAAGACAGTTTCTTAGCTCCTCATCCGAAACGTGATATTGAAACCGAGCAACATTTCGCTCAAACAACCGCAATTCTTCAATGAAACGCCCAATTTCGTCCTCGGTGGGCTTGTAACGGTCCAATCCTAGCAAACGGCGAACAAAGTCTCCGACCACTAGAGTTAAGGCTTGCTCAGTGCCACCAGCAGAACGTATGGGACCAGCAAAATATGTAGCAAGATACTTTGTCCGATCCGGATTATACTTGATGGCTACTCGCGACACACCTTGTAAAGGTGCGGCGGTGATGCCTTCAGTTAATATGGCGAGAGCAGTTCTTATCGCCTGCTCAGCTGCTTCACGCGCATCCATATGTCCAAACTTTCCGTACACAATTTCCTCAGCTATCTTGAAGGCAAGCTCCTCTCGCGGCAGCTTCTTGCTTAACTCTCGTATGCTTTCAGCTACGCCTCGAGGACCAACTAGTCCTTCAACAAGCTCAGCTAAATCCTTCGCCACTTCGGTCTCAGGTTTCAAAGCTGGATCTAGCCCTTTTTCTCTAGCCTTTCTCGCAATTTCATACATGTTTTGGAGCTGGTCTTCTAAAGATGATGCGTATTGCTGATGTGCTCTGCTCATCTTGACGCTCAAAAGCATTCTCCTTCAGTACAGTCTCACGAGGCGAATATTGAATCTTTTTAACACGAATGGATAAATGCTAATGTCACTGTGCATAAATTCGACATAAAATAAGTAGTGGCAACTTCTTCTTAGATTGTCCTGTGGACTTTTGATACAAGTTTTTAGCCAATTGCTCTCTCCTCTCAACGCAACCTTTACATCTGGCTATGCCTTTGACCCGATGGCTCGTCACATTGAGCACAGTTCAGAAGCAAAACATCACCCAAGCCTCGAAGGGTTGTCCAAGCATGCTCTCGCTCGTCATATTGCGGCTCAAAATCCGAGCCAGATACCGTAAAGGTCAGCTCGTCCCAGAGTCTTCTTCAATGCATAAAAATAGTGCTCAAAAGCGGTCATCACGCGCCTTCCTATCAGTTTTTAAACAATCCACTAGCTCCCTAATTTTATCAACGCCTCCTCTCTCCTCTATGAGAGTGCCGGTAACAATTATGTCCGCTCCAGCATCCACCACCTCCTTTACTTGTTCGCCAGTTCGCATCCCTCCTCCTACGATAAGGGGGATGTAAGTGGACTCCTTTACCATTCTTATCATGTCGTTTGCTGGTGGTCGTTTAGCCCCTGACCCAGCCTCCAAATAAACAAAGCGCATACCAAAATACTGTGCTGCCAACGCGTGTGCAACAGCTAATTCAGGCTTAGCGTATGGAATTGGGCATGCTCTTCCAACAACGCTAGCTGCACTGTTCTCTCCAACGATTATGTAGCCAAGCGGGATGACTTCTAAACCAAACTTTTTGATTATGGGAGCACCTAAAATTTGTGCTCCAGTGATGAAGTAGGGGTCTGAAGAGTTGAGTAGGGACATGAACCATATGGCGTCCGCGTATTTGCAGATGCCGGTGATGTTGTTGGGGAAAAGGATCACAGGAATCTTCACTGTTTTCTTTATCGCTTCCACAACATCATCCAAGTGGGAAGTGGAAGTAAGAGTGGATCCACCGATCATGATAGCCGCTGTTTTGCAAGATTCAACCTCGCGAGCTATTTTGGACGCAGATTGGGGAGTCACCTTTTCTGGGTCGATGAGAGAAATGTGGATAGCATCATATTGTTGAATTCTGTCTAGCAGGTACTTCTCTACTTTACCAATCATGCTTGAGCCCCATTATGCAACGGTTACTTTGGAATAGAATTTGTCTGTGAATTGGCAGTATATGTCAATCTCTCCAAAAGCGGATTTAAGGGAAAACTCTTCTGTTATGTCACAACTTCCACAATTAACAATAGCGCGTTTTTCATTCCTTAAAAGCTCCACTCTGATTGCTTCTTTTCCGCATCTGGGGCATAAGAAAACTCTGGGCAACCGCTTCTTAGGGATGTGAACTACTTTTCTTCGCCTTCTACCCATATCTAGTCCTCTTTTATCAAATCAATTTTCAAGTACTCCACCATCACTTAAATATTTGACTTAACGCTGAGGCAAGAATAGATAACAGAAGTAACCACTCATTCCTCAGTTTTCTACAAATATGAGTTATAAAGAGAGAGATGAATAAATATAGTGCAAGGTGGTCATGTTGAAGTTAACAAGTGATGTTTTGCGATCAGATTTACCATTAGTTGAAACTAGAGTTAAGCGATTCATCAGAGATTATGTGCAAAAATGCGGAGCCAACGGTGTTGTTTTAGGAGTGTCCGGTGGAGTTGACAGCAGCACAACCGCCGCCATCGCTTCCTTGGCTCTAGGCGGCCACTCTGTGCTGGGCATTGCAATGCCCGAGGAAGAAACTTACAACGCTACGGATGTACAGCACGCGAAACTGCTTGCAAAAAAGTTTGGTTTTAACCTAGAAATTGTGGACATATCACCGATTTTGAAAGCTTTTTTCAATTCCCTTCCAGTTTATGATGTGGCCGACAAGTTGAGCAGGGGCAACTTAAAGGCGAGAACTCGCATGACTTGCCTCTACTATTATACTAACCGATTCAACAAACTGGTGTGCGGTAGCTCAGACAAGTCGGAAGTCATGATGGGATATTTCACAAAGTGGGGAGACGCCGCCGCAGACATCTCGCCCCTCATGGATCTCTATAAAACTCAAGTTAGGCAATTGGCTTTACACATAGGCGTTCCAGAGGAAATAGCTACAAAGCCCTCAACTCCAGCATTATGGCCAGGTCACTTAGCCGAGGAAGAGCTGGGCATTAAATACGAGACACTGGACTTAGTTCTGTTCGGTCTAGAACACTTTATGACCACCGAAGACATCGCCAAACAACTGAACCTACCCGTAAAACTGGTTAATAACCTAAAGAAGCGATGGTTAGCCACTGAACATAAAAGGCGACTGCCTCTGACAGCAAAACTTGGATACAGAACTGTGGGATCAGACTTTAGGCTCCCTTACACGTCACATTAAGCTTTTCTAATCATTCAAACAAATATAACTATGAGGATTTTAAAATGCTAAAAGAGATCAACGTAGCTCTAGCACAAATAAGCTGCAAAGTCGGAGACAAAGAACACAACCTTGACGTGATGAAGAGAAACATTAAACAAGCAAAAAACCAAGGCGCAAACCTAGTTGTCTTTCCAGAACTCGCGTTAACAGGTTACGTTTGCCGAGACATCTTATACGAACTGGCAGAACCTGTACCAAAAGGAAAGTCCATTCGTCGCTTAGAAGAAGTCGCAAAGAACGAAGACATACACGTGGTTTTCGGAGCGCTGGAGCGAAGCGAGAAGGCCCACGCCACTCTTTATAACACAGCAGTTCTGTTAGGACCAAACGGATTCATCGGAAAGTATCAAAAGATGCATCTGCCAACTCACAGTGTCTTTGAGGAAAAACGTTATTTTCGGCTTGGATACCAAACACCAGTTTTTGAAACCGAAATTGGAAAATTGGGGCTAATCATCTGTTACGACGTATTTTTTCCAGAAATAACCCGCTTACTGAGACTGAAGGGCTCACAACTTATAATCTGCATATCAGCCTCACCAGGGGTACGCCGCGAATTCTTTGAAACACTCACCGTTGCTAGAGCCATCGAAAACACAGCCTTCCTAGTCTACGTCAATCTCGTCGGAGTGGAAAACGGACTGCAATTCTGGGGAGGAAGCAGAATAGTTGCCCCAACCGGCAAAATCGTATCACAAGCCAAATACGACGAAGAAGATTTGGTGATAGGGAAAATCGCTTATGCAGACTTAAAACAAGCAGAAACTTTCGTTCCCACCCTCCGCGACTTAAGACCGGAACTGTTCAATCTCTTAAAGGAAAAAGCAGAAAACTTGTGAGGTCACACACTTGGACAAAATCCATGTAATTCGAAATGAGGACATAGAGCAAGTGTTGATAGGAGTGCCCGAAGATCACAAACACTTGAGGATTTGCGTGAAACTGAAAAACGAGAGCGCATTCATTTTTCAAGAAGCCACTATAGCAAATATCCTACGAGCATACATCACAATAAAAACAGATCCAAACGTTCGAGCTAAAGAACTTAAAATGAAAGCCTTAACCGCAGAGCAACAAAAGGAAGGCTATGCAGTGCACCAACTTCTCGAAACGTCCAGAGAGGATAAGGAAATCGAGAAAGAATTAAGTGAACTTCTCAAGGAAAGCAAGCTTTTATCCTAAACACCATTGCCTAACCCATCGAGTGTGATCTCTCTGCAAACCTAATTCGAAATCACAATAAACCATCTCACATGTGATTCGCTCGTGATCCAGAGACATCACAACACCTGCATCAAGTCAAAAGCTGCTTCCTTATCCAGATCTTGTTTAGTCGCCTGCTAAGACTTGAAGGGTGAAAAACAGAGCCCATATGACTAACTAAGGGCTTACGTCATGTGAACGCTTTCAATTCTTATTAGATGCTTCAAAAGCGTGAAACTTACAAGTACATGTTTATTTTTATCTGTTAAAGGTTTACATTTGTACAGTTTTCACTATAGAAAAGAAAACCATAAGATTTTTCTACTTGTATACAAAACTGTATCCTAAAGAAACGATTCTTTGGTGGAGAACTTGCGGTTAAAAAATACCGTTCAAAAATGGCTAATATACTCTATAAACGACCCAATTGTAAAAATACTTTCAAAAAATAGTCATTTAACAAAAACACAGCTTGAAACATTCCTAATAGACGTTTTAGCAGAAAATACAGCTGGAAAATCTTTAAAATATGAAGAAAAAGCCAAATTACGGCTATTAAAGACAGGAATAAGCCGCGGCGCCTTCAACAGAACTCTAAGACAGGCTAGAAGCAACGTCATCCAATCAATTTACACCATCCTACTCCTCGGCTATCTGGGAGTTTTCGAGGACACACGTTTAGATCCATACATAGAAGCCGCAAACAAGTTACACTCCTATATGAGCGCCTACAGAAAAATTTCTAAGGGCAAAAAAATAAACGATGAACATTTGAGAATAGTGAATGTGCTTCGTAAAGAATTAGAGATGAGTCTAGAGCAACTATCTAAGCCAAAAACTCTATCGAAAATGTGACATCACAGATCACATTAATCCCGCAAAACATGTTAAGGAAGGATTGTATTATCTATAAATCAACATAATGATTAAAACTACATGTCAGCCGATCGTTTTTCTATGATCTTTTAATGTTATTAGTTATAACATAAAGTTTCAAATAGTTTGAGCGGCAGTCTCTTATTCTACTGTGATGCGTGATATCACAGCCGTATCCCAATAAATAAGCCTAAAACATTAAAAGATTCACTAATAGCCTAGGTGGGACAAAATAAAGAAGAAATGATCAGTTAGTAATGGATTTAACGTTGTTTTTTATGGAATGTTTTGGTTGTAATTGTGATTTCTTACATATCACATGAGATCACATTTAAATCACACTTCGTAACTTAGTCATTCTGGATATCACAAATTTGGAGGAATTCCAGTGTATGAAGACATTTCTTTGATCGCTATGATCCTTCTGTTGCTTGCATCAATAGGCGTTGCCATTTTGTATTATCGACGGATAAAGAGGGCGCATGAAATGTATGATGAAGCAAAGAATGCTGTAGGCGATATTGTTGTAAGTTTCAACAGACAGCTCCAGAGGCAAGAGGACAAGCTTGGCGCTGTAGCCTACAAAACCGAAGTATCACTTTCTAGGAGTGAAGGCGCTGTGAATAAAGTGAAGGCGCATGATAAACAATTATCAGATCTCGCCGTCAAAGTTGAAGATGTTTCTGGAATTGAAAAAAGAGTGTCAGCGCAAATTGAGGATGTGAGAAAAAAAGTAGAGGATGCAATTGCGAAGCAGAAACAATTTATGAAAAAAGCCACGGAGGTCCCAGAGATCTCTGAAGCAGAAATAAAGGCAGCTATCCCGATAAAGAGGGAAAAGGCATTGGCCCCGCTTACAGAAACTGAGCTGGGCGTGCTTGAAATTCTTGCCGCTGAGGGCAAAAAAACTGCTCCTGAAATTAGGGATAAAATAAAACTCACTAGAGAACACACAGCCCGTTTGATGAAAAAACTGTATGAAAAGGGTTACTTAGAGCGGGAGGCTGGCAAAATGCCGTACGCCTACAGCATTAAGGAAGAGATGCGGAGGATTTTGAGGAAAACAGAAGCCAATATTTAGCTGAGATTTCAGTTATGTTGCTTTGCGAGTTAGGTTCTCTCCCACCTGATGAAGTCGCTTAAGTCTCTGGTCCATTTCAGAAAGTGGTTTTGATGGTGGAAGGCCATAATCCACTTTTTCCCTCTCCTCTAAGTATTTGGGGTAGTGGATAACTTTTATCGGGACCGCAAAACGAATTTTAGGCTCTGATATGAGTAATGCTTCCCCCACATCAAGCATTTTTATCTCGGTGTCGCTGTACTCAAGGTAAGGCGTGTTGTCTGTGAGATAGGTTCTGTCGCGGCGCAACTGTGTCTTCATAATAACCTTGGTCCAAAGCTCAGCGAAGACATTAGGGTTTATTCTTGAAGGCCTCGGAGTTACTGCGTTCAGCCCAACCCGATACTTTCGGTATGTTAGAGCGATGTCAGAGAATATTGTTTTTTTAGGTAGGTCTTTGTCAAGGAACTCGTGAGCTTCTTCAAGGGTTATCAGAAGGGTTGGAAGTTTTTTCCACTCCTCAAATTTGTCTTCCCACATCCGTTTATAATGATATGCAACATTGGATGCTGTGAGGCATGTGACGTTGTGTTGTTCTTCAGAACTTATACCGGATATGTCAATGAGGCATGTGACTCCTTTGCTAACGTTTTGGATCACATCATCAATGAAGTTGTAGTTGGAAGGTGGAAAGAGACGTGGTGAAAGGTCAGAAAGCTTGCTCATCAGTGCCTCGATCACGTTTTTTGCTTTGTAGTTGATGAGGTTGCCAACTCCCACATATCCTTCTGCTCTATAAGCTTCAAGCGATTCCTCTATCCAACTACTGCCCAAATTCTCATACAATCTCCTAGCAACTCTTATCTGAGGCTTACCTATTTTCGGAAAAATTGTCCACAATCTCCCAGGATGAAGAGTGTGCAATCCAATGCATAACTTGCCTTCTCTAGCTGAATAGTAACGAACCTTAGCATGAAAAAGCGGGTGATCTCGTAGGCCCCTCTGAGGTTCTATGCCCTTTCCTGTCAGCAACTGACCAGCAAAGTCGAAAATGAGACCAGCAGTTTTGGGGCTGTAATCTATAATGCGAGCGTTTAAGATAAGTTCTGTGTTGGTCTTTCCTGATCCCGTCATTCCAAACATGCCCATCATGAGAGGTATAGCTTCAAAACTTATGCCTACAGAGCCAAGTAACTGTTCACCGGAGCGCAGGCGCCCTATCTCCAAGTCTCCAGTAAGCCTTAGAGCAGAAGAATCTTCTTTTCCTGTTGTATACACTTTGTCTCTATAATCAGGATTGAAGGTTGGAGAACGTGTCTTTTCGCCTCTCTTTTCTAGAAAAAGAACAGCCCCGACGCTTCGGAAGCTAGAGTAGGGACCAAAAGCCTCTTTACCCTCCGCTTCACGCAGTTGTTCAATTGTCCTTAAAGTGGAGTTGCTTTGAGCATTAACAACTCTTGCATAAAAGCTTCTTTCGCCTGAGTTTATTCGGACAATCTGCCCAAAAGAAAGGTTGATTCCGTGGTCCAGAAAGAAAGAGACTTTGTCTCCCTTGGTTCCGCACACAAAACCTATAGGTTCAGACAAACTTGTGCTCCTCCAATTCCCATGGATATTTCCGCCCATATAATTCGCTTCTAAAATTACTAAGAGCCTCCTCAACTTTGAGGAAATTTAACAATTCCTCATCAGCATCAGCCAAGACTTTCTCTACTAAATCTCGGCAATACAACAATTTCGCTTCGGAATCCACTTTGGCAAAATTATGAGCCAGATATAGAGATATAGGATACCCTAAACATCGAGGGTCATCAGAAATGGATGTTAAAGGTGAAAGCAGTTGTACCATATCCCCTTCTGTCAAGTAATCCATGATGTCACATCGAAAAATACGGAAGGACCCTGGATTAAGTTTTACAAGAGACCCGTCGCCGAAACGATTTTTGTGAGGGTCAGCTTTCAGTTCCTCAATTGGGTGATAAACCCATGCTGTTGCAGCGGACATGTCCACTGCAATCTGTGTTATTAGATATCTTCCTTTGTCATCGAGTAAACTCGGAGAGTTTTTAGAAATCGCCAGAAATTTGAAGCTTTTTCTATGAGCCTTTTCGTAGAGAGCCAAGGCAAATCTTCTATCCTCTGGTCTTCCAAAATAGCTTCCACCATCAAGAAGCAAGTAGTCCGAAGAATCCAAATGTGAAAGACGTGTCACGGCTAATTCACTCTCATATTCAAACCTGAGACGTTCTAATTGACGTCTTCTTGCGATTCCGTCTCCTGTTACGGCGCAGATTCTTTCTTGCAGTGGACATGGTCCCCATGTTACCGGGTTTTCTTTTTCGCTAGGATTCACGGAGGCATAAGCAACGCGGAGCAAATAGACTCCGAAGCGATTGCCTCTCATTAATGGTTTAGTAGAACAATCAACGGCAACAAATTTTCCCTTAAAAGATTTTAGACAATCTAAGGGTTTTTGGAGTTCAGGAAAATAGGAAATGAGTTTAGGTTTCCCCATGTCCACTGCAGAGCCGTTTAGAGCCCCTTTATCCACGTAATCTTTAAGTGTCTTAACAATGGAACACAAATCATCATTTAGGTCGCTCAAATCTTCCTACCTTCATAAATTTTGACACTTATTACTCACCCCTTTTCATAAGAATTCGGGGCAAATATTCCAGTCCATTCACTTAAGAATTTCACTTACTTATTACTTTTGATAAAACCTAACGTGTGTCTCATTGCCTTAGTCTCCACCCTATAACGTCGACGGTTAGACGTTCCACTTTTAGCTAGGATTCCGCGGTCAGCCATTCGAGATAAATAGGTTGAGACCGTGCTTAGGCTGATGGGTTGTTTAAACTCTTTCTCATATGCAACTTGTACATCCCTAGAGGTAAACCACATAATGGGAAAGTGTTTCTCAATAATCCGACGAACCTTGTCAACTTTAGAGCGTTTCGGGGCTGCGTTCGCCCATTCAGGATTTTCCTCTTCAGGTATGCCCCCAAGCAGCTCAACAATATCCAACAGGCGGATGGCCTTTTCCCTTGTCACACGTCCCTCAAAAGTTACGGTGTAACGATTCCCACTTCCATCGAAGACCTCCACTCGCATTTTCCTAGCTGGCATCCAAGACACCTCTCCGTCAAACCGTTAACAGTTAACGTTCACAAGTTATAGAGATTGTGGTGCGAACCAGAAAATAAAAACTCTGAAAAAACACTTTAAAACGGTAAAGACGCCAAAATTACATTCTTTTTGGTTCACAAAGTTCACAGAGATGTTTATTAGCTAAACATAGGGAGAAGATAGAATGCTCTCTGTTTTCCAGTAGAAGCCAAGGGGTCATCTCTTTACTCAAAATAAAACAGAAAAAAGTTAATTTTTGAAGATGGATATGTTATCCGAATCATTAGACAGTTAATTTCTCATCTGTTCACAAAAAGTTAACTCTTAAAAAAGAAGAATACTCAGACCTAAAAATATTTTTCCAGTTATTAACAATCATACGGAAAGGCAAATTTCACTGGTATTATCTCGAAAATTCCATTACAGCAAGTAATAATATTGCCTCCAACCCCTTAGTTTCCACTGGAATCATGTGACCAAAAAAGAGAGGTTATTGTGTTGACTCTTAACAGAAAATTCTACAAAATGCTCCAAAATGTTCTATAAAAATAATTAAATAAGAATTATCGCACTAACCATCAGACGGCTCTTTCTTATAAAGAAATAAATTATAAATGATTTCTATAGACGGCTCCAAAGGAAATATAGGGGTCTGCGGCTCTACAGGATTCTGAATTCTCCAATTTTTTGTCCAACACTTCTCCCTGATCACTATTAAAAAATACTAAATCCTCTTCTTGACTTCTTTCTTTTATTTCGCTTTAGGTTTTTATGTGCTAACGTTTATTTTTTTGTAGGAGAGTTTTTATCTGTCGAGTTGAAGTTGAGATTGCTCATGTATTTTAGTGGTGGAGATGCTTTCATGAAAGAGTTTACCCTATTGGATGATGTTTTTGAACGATTCTTAGAAAGCACTAATGTCTTTAAGGATAGAGAGATGCTACGGCATGATTACGTTCCTGACAAACTTCCTCATCGTGAGGAACAGATTTGTTGTCTAGGCGAGATTGTTGCACCTGTCTTAAAGGGTTCTCGATGTTCTAACATCTTCGTCTATGGAAAAACAGGCACTGGAAAAACTGCTGTCATAAAATACGTGTTGAACAGACTTGCAGACAAGGCTCGTGAGTTTGGAGCGCCTGTCAAAGTTTGTTATGTGAACTGTCGGTTAGCAGGTACGGAATACAGGGTTTACTCGAGCTTGTGTGGTGCTATAGGTGTAAATGTTCCATTCACTGGCCTCGCCGTAGGAGAGGTTTTTGATCGACTGAAGGCTGGCTTGGATTCAGGAAAACTTCTTTTTATAGTTGTGCTTGATGAGATTGACGCGCTCATAAAGGCTCGGGGCGACACATTGCTTTATGAATTAACGAGAATAAATGAAACCCTTGAGGATAGTAGAACGGCGATTGTGGGGATCTCCAATGACCTTCAATTCAAAGAGTTTCTTGATCCTCGAGTTTTAAGCTCCTTAAGTGAGGAGGAAATAGTTTTCAGACCATACGATGCCGCAGAGCTTCAAGATATTCTTTGGGATAGAGCTCAAATGGCTTTTCTTGATAGTGTAGTGCTTGATGGTGCTGTAGGTTTATGTGCGGCCTTGGCAGCAGCAGAGCACGGTGATGCTCGTAGAGCCTTGGATCTTCTTCGTGTTGCGGGTGAGCTGGCGGAGCGGGAGGGCTCTGAACATGTTGTAGAGGAGCATATAAGACTGGCTGAAAAGAGAATTGAGCATGACCGGGTTATGGAAGCTTTAAAAAATCTTCCCCCTCACTCAAAACTTGTTTTATGTAGCGTTTACTTGTTGGGAAAGGCAAAGGTTAGTTGCGCCATCACCGGCGACATATACGAAATTTATTCTGAACTCTGTGATCAGTCAGGACTTGCACCGCTAACTCAGAGACGTGTTAGCGGTTTGATCAATGAGTTAGACGTGGTTGGATTGTTGAACTCTCGGGTTGTTAGTATGGGACGATATGGACGTACGAAAAAAATTCGTTTAAGCATAGCGCGTAGTCTTATTAGGAAAGTGTTTACTACTGATGACAGACTTAGGCGTCTGATCAGTTATGAGCCTGGATGTTTGGCGGGAATTTCGCGTAGTCGGGGTTGAAGACGGAAGCTTCTGCAGAGAATCTTTTAACTGTAATGCTGAAGAAACGTTGCTTGTTTGCGTTTTATTTTGAGGGAAATGGATAGAAAGCCTTCGAACAGACACCATAAAAATGGATGGTTTAGACGCTTCCAACAAGCTCATCATAATGCTTCATCAATGGGTTTTTGACGCTGTTATGCTGGCAGGAGTTTCTTTCGCAGGCTTCAACTTAGTGGAGCCAACACTGGTTTTTGAAGAGTTGGGTAAACCCATTATTGTGATATCAAGAACAAAGCCAGATAATATTGCTGTGAAAAACGCTTTGTTTCGACACTTTGAAGATTGGCGGGTTCGCTGGAGTGTCTTCGAGAAACTCGGTCCTATATATCCGATTGTTTCGATGCCCAACGAGCCGCTTCTATATGTAAAAGTTGTAGGCGCTACACCAAATTGATCCACACATCTGTTGCCTGTTGCAGAATTCCAGAACCTGTACGGGTTGCTAAACTCATTGCAAGGGGTCTTACGCGTAAGCCGTCGTAAAGGAGATGGATGTAACCCTTAGTGTTTGAAGATTCACGATTGGGACTATCCCTGGAGTGGGCTCTAGCCCCATTTTCTTTTGGTATTGAGTTTGACCTTGCCAAGCACCCGAGTTGACCATGAGGATTCCTCGATACGTGTCATGCCCCACTACGTGCACATGTCCGGTGTGAAAGATGTCAGGCACTCTTTCTATGACCATGAAGTCTCGTTTTTCCGGGGCTATGGGAGTTCTTTGTCCGTATATTGGCGCTAAATGTCTGCTTTGTAAAAGAAGCTTCATGGCTTTGTCTGGCGTGTGAAAGCTCACGTTTGAGGCAGCGGCTATGATGTCGTCTAGGCTGCGTCCATGGTATAAAAGCAGTTCCACGCCGTGAAGGCTAACCGCACATGGATCTCCAAGAGAGAGTACTTTTCTGGCTTCGTATAGTGGCTCAGCGTAATCTTGTGGTATGGCGGGTTGTGGTAATGCCTTTCTTGATGCGTCGTGGTTTCCAGGTATGATTATTATTTCGATGTAGTCGGGGATTTGCTCTATTAATTTCGCCACTGCTTGGTATTGTTCATAAATGTTTTCTATTGTCAATTCCTTTATCTGTTCTGGATATACGCCTACGCCGTCAACAAGGTCGCCAGCAATAACCACGTATTTAATGTGGCTTGCTGTTTCTTTTAATTGCTTGTTCCCAAACTTTCCATTTAGCCAAGACAAGAACCGTTGGAACGCCCCTTGCATAAACATGTTGCTTCCAACATGTAAATCTGAAATGAGCGCTGCATAAACTGGTATCGAAGCCTTATTCGGAGTTTTTTTAGGTACGTCAGGTAGGAAGAAGTCTTTAGCGATAAGCAGATCATTTTTTCCCTTAACGACGCTTATACATACAACCTGATCCAGCAACAATGCTTGGGCTTTTCCCATAACTCCTGAAGGCACGAATATTGTGGCGCTGGCTTCTAGGTCCTCAATTGTTAAAAAAATCTTTTGTTTGCGTTCTCGTTTCTCTGTGATCATTCCGATAATCTTAAATTTTGAGTTGGCTGGAGCTTTAAGTGCTTCTGATATAGATGTTGCAGTCTTTGTGTCCATTCTTCTTCTCAGAAATTTTTGTATTCTTTTGAACCGGTCTTGAAAATATTCAAGGTACTCCTCCATAGATCCTGTTGTGCAAATTTCGTCGGTGGGGTCTTCTAGCACCTTCATATCTGCATCTATGTCTTTTGCGTATGGGCGAAAAACAGTTTTTTTCGCTTCGATGATGGGAGACGGTGGGGACTGTTTCGTTTCTTCTTTTTCAGGGAAAGCTTCTTTCATTACATTTTCCAGAAAGCTTCTGTTGATAAACAATGGTTTTTCAGAGAGCGCCTCAACTCTCTTAACCGCTTCCTCCATTAACTTGAAGGGGTCTTTTGTTTGAGACATTGTTTCTAAGAAATCGAAGGCACTTTTTTCAAGCTGATAGCCAGATGTTATTGCAAAGGAAACAGCTCTTTGAATCTTTTCGCTCACAGTTGTAACTTCCTCCAGTCGCTCTCTGATGGAACGACGATATATCCTTCTTTATTATCTCCTATCAATTCTGTTTTTCCATGTATGTAAAGGTGTCCTGTTAACGTTGCTGTTACAGTGTCAATTTCGTGAGGTGTCAAAACACGTGTTTTCAGGTCTCCCTCTAAACCTATTTGTAGGAGAACTGTCTCACGTATTTTCTGCCTTTGCTGTTATAATTGACAGGTGTTCTCATATCAATCCATCCGAACCAGCGTAACAACTGTTGAATCGTTACTTCAGGATCCTCACAGAATTTGCTTGCCCGGTTGAAACGGAAAAAATGAGAGTAGTAGAGTGGATTAGCCTTCTTAACTATTCTACACGCGCATTACTGAGGATTGGGGTTCCTGCTTATGGAAACTCGTAGTAGCCTATGGCTGCTACTCAGCACCTACCCCCTCCCCCCTACTTTTTTTTACGAAGGATAGAGTGGGATCTCAACCCCAGAGGCACAGTTGTCGTCGTCCGCTGCGGCGACGGGGACAACGACAACTCTCATCCTCTAGAACTCGTGCAAAATGGCTTGGCTTGCGTGTTGTTGTTGATGCGCCACGGAAAAAGGTAACAACAACACGCGTGCGTCTCGGTAAGGATCTCTTAACCCGTAAGTAGCTTTCTAATTTTGAAGCTCAAAAAAACACGTCGTTTTACCATACCTTACATATTAGAATCCAAATATGTTCACCCTTTTGTGGTTGTAGGAGAGATCCATACGAAAGAAGCTTGAGAGATTAGGTGTTGCAGTTGTCGTCGTCTTCTGTCTACGTTTTTGCCGACGACAAGTGTCCTCTCGATAAAGGACTCTTAATACATGAGTAGGCTCTGCGTGTTGTTGTTCAGAGAAAACCTGCACTGCGAACAACAACTGAGATTGCGGTTCCAGCTGAGCCTAAGCGTTGCTATGCTAAGGCTTTCTTTCTTTGACCCTTACTTTTTATTGCAGTTGTGGTTGTGCGCTGCACTGGCCGCTTCACCACCACAACTCCCAATGCCTCAGTTTCATGCGTTAAAAGGTTACGGGAAACGAGGTTAGAAGTAGTCCGTGGTTTCCCAGATTTTCGAACTACTACTTTCAAGCTTAACCTGCAGTTGTCGTCGTAACGAAAAATTCACAAGACGACGAATACGTTTCTAAGGTTGCCAACACCGCCAAGGAAGCTTGCCAACTTGTAGAAGCAGGCTTTGAATACGTTACCAACATGGACGATGTTAAAATCTTTCGGAAACGAAAATGACGCCAATATACCCTTAACCTAAAAAGTATATTCTTATTATGACGAGTACATATTTTTATTGAGGACTTCATATGGTGCTTCGAAAAATTCAGAGAACGAGCAGCGGAACGTTCTTTGTTTGTTTACCTAAAGATTGGGCTGAGCGAAGTGGACTTGACCGTGGTTCTGTCATTTCTGTCTCAGAGACGAGTGATGGACGCTTAATAATTGATACGGAATATGATGTTGAACCCAGTCCGCAGACTGCAGTGATTAAATCAACCTCTCGCCTTGAACGTGAAATCATTGAAAAATATCTATTAGGCTATGACGCCATTCAAGTAGAAGCAAAGAAGAGGATAAGTCTGAGTGATCGTGAGCGGGTTAAACAAACGTCAAGTCGATTAGTTGGTTTAGAAATCATTGAGGAGGACTATTCTAAAATCGTTATGCAATGTCTATTAGAGCCCTCTGCCTTTCCGCCTGAAAGGATTCTTCGGCGAGAATACTCTATTGCTTCGGGTATGCATCGAGATGCCGTGACCGCTCTGGTTGAGGGCGACGTACATCTAGCTAAGAATATTGTTGCAAGGGATAACGAGGTTGATCGTTTATATTTTCTTTTGGTGAGAATTCTTCGAACAGTTATTCAAAATCCTAGGTTAAGTGAGAAATTGGGAATTCTTCCCATTGACTGTTTGGACTATCGTTTGGCAGCGAGCTTGGTTGAATCTATTGCCGACAGGTCTGTTCAGATCGCTGAGAAGTCTATTCAGTTGGGAGGCGCAAAAACTGCAGAAGAACTTTCGCAACTCATTCTGAAACTTCATGGAGTTGTATATGAAGCGCATGAAAATGCTTTGAGGGCGATGTTTTCTCGTGATGTTTCATTGGCGCAGTCAGTGAGTGCTGAGCGGGAAAAGGTTGCGGCGTTGATTCAGGAGGTTGAAAAGGCTGTTCACGGTCAGCCTGTTGAGTTTGCTCCTCATGTCCTCGCTGTTATTTCTTCCATGAGTCGAATTTACGATCACAGCGTGGATATTGCTGATTTGGTTATGCCAAAGCCTGTTTGATTTCTTCTCTCTGTATCTAGTCTCCTCCTCTTTTTTTAACATAGCTTCCAATATTCTAGGTGGGCAAGGTTGATGAAAGTACTTTTATAAATGGCAACGGTTTAAACCAAGTTTGAGGTGCCGGGGTGGCAGAGTGGTAATGCGCTGGCCTCGAGATCTTTAGGAGTGTATGGGGACCAGAAGAGTAAGCCAGTGGGCCTTTGGCCCTCAGGGGTTCAAATCCTCTCCCCGGCGCCAACCTTCCTTTTTCTTAGAGGTTTTCTTTTCAGTTGGGTGCCACAGACTTCGCAGGATTTAAGCTTATAGTCAGAAGGATACTTTCGGTAGCATGCGGGACAGTAAAGAATCCAGTGCAACCGAAAACGTATGCCAAAAGTCATGAGCGGCGCAAACTTCACACCTATCTGGTTAGCCACATTCTGGATGGAATAGTCGTCTGTGACGATAAGTGAATCATAGCCTGTGCTCTTTAACTCGAAGGCTAAAGCCAACACCTGCATGTCCACGTCTGAGAGAAAGAGTACGTCGCCTACAGTTTTAGATGCTTCCTTGATTCTGTCTAAGAAACTGGCACTTGGCGTTTTGACCTTCAACTTTCCGCTATCTACTGCAGTGGTGAACCGCACCCAAGCCAGCGAGTTTGAAAACAATTCATTCTTCACCATGGGCACGGAGTATTGTTCCTCCTTAACTGAGAAAGGGTCAAAACCAGCAATAAACGCGCAGGTGTCCAAGACAATAATTCGCTTCTTCACTGTCAGAATCTTTCGCCTCTGGAAAAAAGAAGCCTTCCTTTCAAACGACGATAAAAATCACCATCAAACCGAACGAAAGAAGACTTGTACTCAGACTTCCTAACCATCAATTTTGTTGCGAGTTTCAATGCCTCTTTCTCGTCAACACGTGCAACCAAACCCACAACCTTAAACAACGTAGACACCGCATATCCTTATAGCGATAACTTAATTAAAATATGGATTACTGTTGTAAAAGCGTATGGAGCGGCTAAAGAAAAATGAGTAAACCCATGGAATTAGGAGCGCTGAAAGTTGGTAGCTACGTGATTGTGGATGATGCGCCTTGCCGCATCGTGAGTTACACCAAGTCTAAGCCAGGGAAACACGGCTCTGCAAAGGCCCGAGTTGTCGCCATTGGCGTTTTTGATGGAGGAAAAAGAAGTTTTGTGAAGCCAGTGAGTGCAAAGGTCGAAGTGCCCCTTATTGAGAAGAGAAGCGGCCAAGTCATAGCGTTGTTACCCGCTGCTGTTCAAGTAATGGATTTGGAGACGTATGAGATGCTTGAAGCTCCAATTCCTGAAGAGAAAGAGTTAAAATCGAAACTTGCATCTGGCGTAGAAGTTGAATACTGGCGCATTCTTGGTAAGATAAAAATAACGCGAACAAAGGGTTAACTCTTCAGCTAGAATGTTTCGCCTATTATTTAAAATAAAACCGTTATCTTGTTGATGTACCTTTAAATTTGTAAGGTGAACACTTTGAAACGTGTGAAACAGATAAAATTGCAGCCGGAAATGAGCGTAGCCCACCTGATCAACGAGATGAATGCTTGCGGCGTACTCGGCGCAGGAAAAATTGGAAAAGCAGCTGAGCTGGTGGCTGAGATGTTTGGCGACCCGGATTACACAGTGTTCTTAACTATCGCTGGGCCCCTTGTTCCCGCAGGTCTTAGAATCGTAATAAAGGATTTGATCGATAAAGGGTACGTGAACGTGCTGGTTACCACCGGAGCTAACATGGTGCACGATATGGTGGAGGCGTTAGGCTACCACCACTTTCAAGGCACCTTTATGGCTGAAGACGAGAAGCTCAGGGAAGAAGACATTGGTAGAATTGGCGACATCTACATTGAACAAAAAGTGTTCAAGCACCTAGAAAAGTGGATGTACAAAATACTGGAGGAAATTCCGGAAGAAAAAAGGCGACGTACATCCGTGGCAGAGCTTCTCTATACGATTGGAAAACAAATTAAGGATTCGGAATCGATACTGGCAGTGGCGGCGAAAAAGAATGTTCCCATTATATGTCCAGCTTTTGTGGATTGCGTAGCTGGCTTTCACCTTTGGATGTTTGGGCAAGACAAGACGTTGCATATTGATCCTCTTTTAGACACTTCTGCAATTATGGATAAGGTGTTTGAAGCTAAGAAAGTAGGTATAATAATTCTAGGCGGTGGGTTTCCGAAGCACTTTGCGTTGTTTGCAAACACGTTTCGTGAAGGCGTTGACTGTGCCATTCAGATCACTATGGATAGGCCTGAGCCAGGTGGATTAAGCGGGGCTCCCTTGGAAGAGGCGATTAGCTGGAGCAAGGTAAAGCCTGAGGGTAAGGCTGTGACCGTTATATGTGATGTAACTATAGCGTTTCCTCTTATAGTTGCAGCGGCCTTAGAAAAGATTCATTAGGGAGTCTAGAAAGAGTTTTTGTCGAAGCTGATGATGCAAGAAGAGCCGTCGGATTTGTGAAGACTTCCCTTTATGAGCGCTGAAGCTTCACTCAATCTGAATCTCGTAGCCTTTCTTCCTCGGTAGACGTACTTCCAGAACGCCTCGCTTCAAGTCAATTTTCATTTGTTCCGTATCAACTGGCACTGGAATGTGAACTCGGCAACGGAACGAGGAGAACTCGCCTCTTCGATGTGTGATGCCGAAATCATCAAATCGTAGCGTTCGCTTCATCTTAGCTCTGATTTCGATAGAGTCTTCGCTTACCGCTTCAACCTTTATGTTTTTAGGGTCTGTGCTGGGAAGGTCTGCGGTGACTATTGCCTCGTCAATGGTGATAAAAACGTTGCATAGGGGTTCGAGGCAACAGGACCTAATATCCCAGCTGGGTCGTTCAGCGGCTGCGGATTCAATTATTTCTTCAGCCCATGTTCTGAAGTCTTCCATGTACTCGTTCATAACTTCGAAAATTGAACGCCTTCTTCGTCTGCTCATTTTGGTTCGCGCCCCTAAACATACAGTGGAAGGTCGTATTCCTGCGTCTTCTTCATGCGGGTCATTTCTTGTTGAGTTCGTCTCATTATATCTCTCGCTTTCAATCGAATTTCCTCTCCTTGAGCGAGTAGTTTGGAGATGTCTACTTTTATTTCAGCGATTTTGGTAAACTCTTTGATTACCATGGCTGCAGCTTCTGGATCGGGGTAGTTGTAAAAAGATTGAGCCATGAGGGCTATGGCTGGAATGTTTCTTTCAGCACAGTAACGCATGGTAAGCGCTTGAGGACCAACCATGTATCCTCCCTTCAATATTTTTAGTCCTTTTTCGCTTAACGTGTTAAGATGGTCTTTGGTGGAAGCAGCAACAAAAACTTTAGGTTCCTTAATAGCTTGTCTATTTTCTACAGGTATTCCACCCATCGACACCACCATTTTCACGTTTTTTGATTGTGCCCAATCGATAAGTGTCCTCATAACAGTGTGAAGGGA
>DAOVGL010000070.1 GCA_030672415.1 Candidatus Bathyarchaeota archaeon | reverse complement strand
CACACACACTTTTTTTTAGCAATGTTACACTTGCGAAACTTTTGTGTATGTTAAAACAACATCATACTGTAACATTTCGGAATGCATGCCGGCGATTTTCTGTGGCCCCATAGGGATTAAGGAAAAAGGTGAACTCTTAAGTCTCATGGATCTTCTTGCCGCGATTATGACTGAAGAGCAAAGAAAATCTTAAGTATTCAACGTGCCAAGGGGGACGTAAGCAAACATGATGATGCGAAATGGTTAAGTTTTCTTTTTCCAGCAATCCAGCGCTTCAACTTCTCTCCAGAGACGAGATTGAATCTATTCATCTATCTTCTATGAAACTTTTGGAAGAAGTCGGTGTGATTGTCTACAATGAGAGAGCGTTGAAGACGCTCGCCGATGCAGGTGTTGAAGTTGACTTCAAAAAGAAGCTTGCGCGGGTTCCACAGCAGCTCGTGAAGGAATCCCTGGTTAAGGCACCGTCAACCATCAAGCTTTACAGTCGCGACGGAAAAAACGATCGAGTTCTTGAAGGAAACAGGGTTACCTACAACCCTGGCTCAGGGGCATTGTTTATTCTAGATTCTAAAACAGGCGACGTCAGACGCCCTTTATCTAAAGACCTAGCTGACTTGGTCAAATTAACTGACTCCCTAGAATACATCCAAGCCCAAAGCACAGCGCTGGTGGTTTCAGACGCTCCTGAGGCCATCGTCGACCGATACCGATTGTACATAGTCTTAAAGAATTCTCCTAAAGCAATCATTACCGGGACATTCAGCATCGACGGTCTCTACGACATGAAACGGATGCTTGAAGCCGTAGCGGGCGGAGAAAAAGAGCTAGCTCGAAAACCCATGGCAATTTTCGACATGTGTCCTTCAGCACCGCTGAAGTGGAGTGAACTACTTTCCCAAAACTTGATTGATTGCGCCAAGTTTCGTATACCGGCTGAAATTCTTCCAATGCCACAACTGGGTGCTACAGGACCGGCGACGCTGGCAGGATCTCTGGTTCAGCACAACGCAGAGTTTCTCAGCGGTCTCGTGATGGCTCAAATAACCAGTCCGGGAGCCCCAGTGATTTATGGCGGTTCGCCAGCAGTGTTTGATATGAGATACCTTACAGCTCGTCTCGGTGCAATAGAAACCATGATGCTTGGCTGTTCCTACGCTCAAATTGGAAAATACTATGGATTGCCAACTCACATGTACCTTGGACTCAGTGACACGAAGGTTGTTGATGCGCAGTGCGGTTTTGAATCTGGAATTGCAATAGTTCTTGGAGCGCTTGCTGGAGGCAATGTAATATCGGGGCCAGGAATGCTAAATTTTGAGAACTGTCAAAGCTTAGAAAAGCTGGTTATTGACAATTCAATTTGCAGAATGGCCCTACGATTGTTGGACGGCGTTAGAGTTGACGACGAGACAATGGCTGTCGACTTGATAAGAAAAGTTGGTCCCGGTGGACACTTTTTAGCTGAAAAACACACGATGGAATGGTTCATGAAAGAACAAATCATGCCATCCGAACTGGTTGATCGACAAGGATTTGAAGCATGGAAAGCCGCAGGATCCAAAGACGTCGTTCAAAGGGCAAGAGAGATCGTGAAGAAAACACTGAAGGAGCATAAGCCGGAACCACTAGCATCCGACGTTGAAAAGGACCTAGACAAAGTAATGAAAAATATTATGAAGCGACACAAGATATCGACTTTGCCTTTGGTCTCCTGACAAAATGCTTGAGATGCAGGTGACCTAAAATCAAAGCTGTCAAACGTCTTTTCTTTCCCCTCTTCTTCCAAAACCTGGTCGTAAAAGCTCAAGCTATTTTGTCATAGTCTTTGTTGCTTCTTTAATCGCTTCGAAAGTTTTTTCAAGATCAGCTTTCGTGTGTGCAAGCGACGTATAGAAGTGGGTTTTGGGGCTTAAATTTTAACCCCACACACACGAGAAAAGAGAAGTCAAAGAATACATACGCGCGAGATAGTATTTCAACGTTAAAGGACTTTGAGTGTAGGCGGAAAGTTTTTTACTTTTCTCCAGCAACTAGAAGATTATGATCAAAGATTTTCAGGCGAGAGAAAATGAATTACTTGTCTACTGTTTTTTAGTTCAAAAAAACACTATGCATGCCTACAAGAACCGGGTAATGGGGGTATCCATATCCCAGTAAGGGTGAATGCCTATATTGATGCTGCAAATCTCTTTCATGCAGGAGAGAGTATAGGAGCAACAATAGATTACCTTAAACTGAAATCGTTGATTATGCAGAACAGAGTTCTCGTGGATTTGAATTTTTACGATATGACCGATAATTCACCTTCAAATAGAAGTTTCTTCAGCAAGATTCAAGGTTTTGGTTATAACCTGAAAACTTTTCGCCTTCGTGGATACGGTGCTCAGCCTGCCCAAGAAAAGAAGATTGACAGCCAAATTGTCGCAGACTCGTTGGTTGATGGTCTATTGGATAATAAATTTGATGTAGCAGTTTTTGGAAGCGGAGACAAAGATATCCTGCCTGCAATTGAATATCTATTACAAAGAGGCAAACAAGTTGAGATCATGAGTTTTGAGCACTCTTTAGCGTGGGATCTCAGAAAATCTGGTGCAAAAATAGTTAACCTCACAGAAATCGTAGGCCAGATTTGCAGAATTTAGTGGGATTTGGCAACAAGTAGGCTGAGCCTACCACAAGTCAAGCCTCATTTATCACCCAATTGCATGCATGCATATGACCTCAAATTCTATCTCACACGATAACGTTTACTAACTTTGTCTGCGTGTGCATGCCAGTTACAACGTACTCGCTTTTTGCATATTTCAGATTGCCCATCATTTCTGTTGTCGAAATCTTCTTTTTAGCATGCGTTGCCCCTTCCTTCCAATGTGGATGCGACTTGTTTGAAGAAATGGCGACCTCGGGTACTCAACTGCTGCTTATCATATTTGGCATATTACTCTTCATTATTGTTTTCCTTGTCCCACTGTGGATCCGAGCTCAAGCGCGTAACACTCATAACATCTGCGAACTCGGGTGAAGTAAATGCAAGTAGAACTACCAACCTTGGAAATCTTGAAAGAACTGGAGATTCTTTCCGACACCGAAGGAAAATACATCTACCACTTGGCGAGTATGTATCCGCGGGCTTGCGTTTCTGAAACTCACGGAACGGAACATAAAAAGCATTTCTAGTATCCAGAAGTCTCCAGGAATCATGCTTGTAGAAAGTATAGAAAATGCATGCAAAGGAGATGATAATATGATTGGGAAAAGATACGGGGGCATATCTTTCCTAGCTTTCTGTCTAGTTACAACACTCTTTATAGCCACAGCAACGAGTGGAAAGAAGGAAAATCAATTGACAGCTATTTCAGAACTTCAATCAAAGGTGGAAGCTTTGGAAACAAAAATATCAAAAAAAGGTTTCGTTTTCATTCCACCTACAGCATTTGGACCTGATAGCCAAGGTCAGGGCTACGGTACTGCACGGGTTATCCCGAATGATCCTGTCTTCCGTGGCGGGGGACCTTTTTATGTTAATGTTCGAGTTCCACATGGAGCTATTATAACAAATCTGACTGCTTACTTACACGATAACCTTGCGGGTTATAGCATATCAGTATGGCTTCTGGGATTTAATTTCACGCTGGGACAACATCTGTACTATCCTATGGCAGAGGTTGAGACAATAGGGACGCCAAGCAACACAATGCTCTATGATGATACGATAAATGATGCTAGAATTGATAACAAAAACTGCATATACTCTCTCAAAGTCTACTTTGCCGCGCACAGCAACGAATTAGGCTTCAAAGGCGCTTGGATAGAATACGAATATCAAGCAAGATAAAGTAAACACTATGCATACATAATAACCTGGCGGAATGAGAATGGGCCTTTTTAGGCGTTGCCCCAAATGCAAAGAACATAAGTTATTGAGAGTTTGTGCTGGAACGTGGAAATGCCTTAAGTGTAGATATGAGGAGAAAACGAGGAAAGAATGAAAGATATTATGCATGCGTTAGTTTTTATTTTCGTTTGTACTATCTTATTTTGCCGGATGACGAGAAGGCATTTGTTTGACATACTAGAATGAAATATCAGAGTTACACCGACGGCAACGAACAATAAACGCGCACGCGTTGTATGGTAGTGCTCTCACCGTGGCCTGTACCACGCCACCCAGGACAATTCAATTTTGGGTATCATCTTTATGAGATGAGGAAGTATGGGATTTATGCGTGCAGAGCAGGTCTTCCATTTCGGTGAGAGCAAGACACGATAACGATTATTAACAGTTAAAAATCTTATGAATCCAAAAACCCTATTCATTTTGAACTCTCTCCGCGCGCATATGTTGAAGGTAACAATGCTATTATGTATCTTGTAACAGAACCGCTTCTGTCTTTCCGAGAATAGGTAGACTTTTGTTTTATTCATTTCTTGTATGTTTGGAAAAGGTTCTCACGTGTAAGAAAAATATGTTCAGAATCCGAGAGATAAATAGTGCTTATATGTTTTGGTGCACACCATTTATACTGCGCATGCGTTGCGCCAGAAATCCAACGATAGGTTTCCCTTATAATGGGAAGATAAAAAAATTAGAAGGAGGAAAGTAAAACTTGACGAGTTCAGGAAAAGGCAGGGTGTTCAGAAGAAAAGATGGCAAATACCTAATATACCTCCCCAAAGATTTGGCTGAAGACTCGATGTTTCCTTTCAAAACGGAAACATCAATGAAAGTTAAAGTGTCCTTCGAGATGGGAGGAAAAACGCTTACCATAGAGAGATACAAATAGAACTCCGTATCTAACGGTCAATAAGCTACGAGCGCGCGACTGTACGTACAGTTAGATAAGATTAGGGACAACATTGTTCCATATCAACCATTAAATGCCGAACTTTTATTCAGTAAAAATATAATATATCCCTAAGATGACATAACCATTAAAACAGCAATTTAAGTAGCTTAAGCATGGAGGCGAAGACCTTGGACGTGTTTAAAGCAATCGAAACCAGAAGAAGTGTCAGGGTCTTCACGAACGAGGAAGTTTCAGAAGAAGAAGTGCAGAAATTGATAGATGCTGCTAGACGAGCTCCATCAGCTGGAAACATTCAACCCTGGGAGTTTGTCATTGTGAGAGGCGCCAAGATAAAACATAAACTGTCAACAGCTGCACTAAATCAAACTTTCATTAAGGAAGCGCCAGTTGTGATCATTATTTGCGCAGATGAAGCACGATCCAGTCGAGGTTATGGCAATCGAGGTGCATCTCTCTATTGTCTACAAGACACCGCTGCGGCGATACAGAACATGCTTTTAGCTGCTTGCGCCTTAGGGCTTGGAACCTGCTGGGTGGGAGCATTTCATGAGGATGAAGCTGCAAAGGTAGTGAATGCACCTACAGGTGTTAGACCCGTCGCCATCATTCCAGTTGGGCATCCGGCTAGGAAACCAAGCGCTCCACCAAAAAGGTCCATGAGGGATTTTGTTCACCACGAGACATTTTAAGAGGAGAAGCATGATGGTTGATGAAGCACTGATGTGGAGCACGCAGTGGCTGAGTAGATTTGCCGTGGCCTTGGGTGGCTTCCTCATATTTGTAGGAATCATGATGATAGGCATATTTGTCTTGACTTTTTTCGGCTTTGCAAACGTCAGCATACTTGAAAGTGAAAAATTTCGAATGCTATCTTTAGGGGCATTGTTAGCAATCGGTGTTCTTGATTTGGTGTCAGGGATTATAATTAGACGTAGGTGACCTGTGATGAGGGTTAAGAGAATCCTTGTAGCTATTGTTGGTATAGCACAGGGGGCGATAGGCGTGTTAGCAGGTATCTTGGCCTGTATCCTCTATTTCAATTTTCTCGATGTTCAAACCACGCTAAACGTGTCTGCAGAACTCCTCCCTCTCTATCTGTTGATTCTTAGTGTATTCGGCTTTTTTTCAGTCATAAGTGGTTTCTTTCTCATTCATGAAGAGCTAGACTAACCAATGGGAGGACAATATTTAGTTGGCAACAGAAAAAAAATTTGGGCTTTCTCGTTCGATAATTATGGGGTTAGGGGGCGCCATAGGATTCGAGGTCTTCGTGCTACTGGATTACGCCTATTTCCATTTGGCTGGCCCCAGCATCGTTTCAGCTCTTTTTCTGTGCGGTGCCATAAACCTACTAACCATGCTCAGTTATAGCGAACTTAGCGCAGCCATTCCAAAGATGGGAGGCGAATATACATATACCAAAGCCGCCTTCGGAGGTCTCATTGCCTTCATAGCTGGCTGTCTTAGGTGGCTCGCCAGCGTCTTCGGTGGAGCACTTGCCGCTATAGTTTTCTCTCAACAGCTCGCATATTTCTTCTCAATATTCGTTCCTACGGCCCAAAGTTTTATACTGGTTAACACGCCTCTGATCGCCGCAATCGTGGTCATCATCCTAGTCGCACTTAGCATTAGAGGGGCAGAGGAAGCCACAACTCTCATGGTAGTTACATTCTTAGCTATATTCGCCGTTTTTCTCGCGAGCGGACTATGGTCTGCTGTGATGCCTCCCGAAGTGTTGCCTAGGCCTTCGCCTGAAGGTTTATCTGGGTTCTTTGCGGCAACCGCCTATACTTTTACTATGTTTGTAGGGATGCGGGCTTTGGTTGCTAGTGCACCTCAAATAAAAGATCCGGGGAAAAATGTTCCTAAGGCTTTGCTTCTGTCGACAGTTTTGTTGGTAGCTGTTTATGGTGGCGTTGCCTATGTGGCCGTTGGAGTTGTCCCGTTAGGAGACTACGATGCCCCCCTCCTCAACCTTGCGGCTGCAGAAATCATGGGTGAGATTGGAGGCGTCCAGATTGGAGGCATTCTGTTTGCGATCGCTGGTATGATCGCAAGTATATCATCTGTAAGTACAGCCATGACTGTTCAATCAAGCATTCTTGGTGGGATGAGCAGAGATGGATATATGCCCAAAATTTTGCTAAGAGTTCACAAGCGTTTTAGAACTCGCTACATAGCGGTTATTGCAAGCTCGCTTTTCGTAGTAATGTTCAGCGTCACTGGAGCTATGGAGTTCCTTGGATATGCAGCGAGTTTCGGGTCCCTCTTAGTGTTTGCACTAGTTAACCTCTCCCTCATGAAACTTAGGGAAAAGAAGCCACACTTAAAGAGACCTTTCAAGGCTCCCTTGTATCCCATTACTCCCATCGCTGGAATCGTCATGTCTTTATTGCTTCTCATGTTTCCCCTGTTCTTAAGAGACGTTAACGCTGAAAGCGCGCTTATGTCTGGTCTCGGGTTGATGGGTTTGGTTCTAACAACGTATTATCTTCGGATGATGGGTCGTCAACGTTTGCGGGTTGCTATGGGAGGAGTTAGTTTGGGCATGGGGGCATTGTTGGCGTTACTGGCATATTTGTCCGAAACAGGTTTTGAGCCACTTATAATACCCCGTTTTCCCTTGTACATCTTAATTTTCGCTAGCGCAGTTTCCATCCTAGCAGGCGTTTTAAATATTATTACACATGCACGCAAGATTTTTTAACCTATTCCGTTTCAACATTTGTTTGTGGGCGAAATGCCAAAAAAGAAGAGGAAAAGAAAGAACATAAACGAGATTGTAGTTCCCGCCCCCTTTAAGGCCAAAAAACCCGCGCTTCTAAAAGATACCACAGGGGTTGAGGCGCTAAGCGTCTTTGAGGTGTCTGAGAAAATAGGTGGACGTTTATCAGGCTTAATGATCACTGTTGGCGCCTTACTTTCCCTTCTCTCCGTGTACAGCATCCTAACCTCCATAGAGTTTACATTTTCCAACCCCCTTTTCGTCGGCACTATAGGCTTTCTAGGAGCGATAAACATTTTTTGCGGGCTGATGTTATTGGCGAAAAAATAAGTCTACTCTTCACTGAAACGCTCTTCACATTTAACCTTTAATATCACCACAAGCCTCCATTAATATGAGGAAGCCTTCTTTGAAATATTCCCGCATCGCAGATGCCTACAAAAAAATAGAAGCCACCACTAAGAGATTGGAGATGACAGACTATCTGGTGGAACTTCTTAAACAAACCCCAAAAGACCTAATCGACAAGGTTGTTTACCTCACTCAAGGAAAGTTATATCCAGACTTCATTGGAATCGAAATCGGCATCGCAGAAAAACTAGCCATACGCGCGGTTGCCAAAGCAACTGGTCACAGTGAAAAAGAAATCGAAGAAGATTTAACAAAAACCGGAGACCTCGGTAAGACAGCACAAAACTTTTCGAAAGAAAAGGCTCAAGCACAACTCTTTCGAGAGCTGTTAACCGTTCAGAAGGTGTATGGAGATCTTGACAAGATGGCGAAGTCTACGGGCGCGGGCTCTGTAGATCAAAAAATCAACCTTTTGGCGGGGTTACTGGCCAACGCAACTCCAAATGAGGCTAAGTTTATTGTTCGAGCGGTCACGGGTCAATTAAGGTTGGGCATCGCTGACATGACAGTTCTTGATGCGTTGGCTATCGCGTATGGTGGCGGCAAAGAAGCTCGAAAGGACGTGGAGAGGGCGTATAACATTTCATCTGATTTGGGTATGGTGGCAAAGACTGTTGTGGAAAGAGGAATTGAGGGCCTCAGAAGATTTGAGGTTTCACTTGGAGACCCCATTAGACCGATGTTGGCTGAGCGGTTGGGTTCACCTCAAGAAATTCTTGAAAAACTCGGAGGAAAGTGCATAGCTGAGTTTAAGTATGATGGAGAGAGGATACAAGCCCATAAACAAGGAGACCAGGTCACTCTATTTTCTCGGCGACTCGAAAACATCACCGATCAATATCCAGATGCGGTTGATTTGTTCAAGAATTATGTGAAGGCGAAGGACGCCATCGTTGAGGCAGAGTGCGTTGCCGTTGACCCTGACACGGGTGAAATGCGGCCTTTCCAAGAGTTAATGCATCGAAGACGCAAGTATGGCATCAAAAAAGCCATGGAAGAGTATCCCGTTTCATTATTCATTTTTGACGCTCTCTACATCGATGGGGAAGACTTGACTTTAAAGGCGTATCCAGTTAGACATAAACAACTCGAAAAAATCATTAAACAAAACGACCATGTTAAAGTAGCTGAATACCTTATCACCGATAACGTGGATGAACTGGAACGATTCTTTGAGAAAGCTGTAGAAAGTGGGTGTGAGGGGCTAATCTGTAAATCGATAGCAGAAGACGCAGCTTATCAGGCTGGAGCGAGAGGGTGGCTGTGGATAAAGTATAAACGCGATTACAAGAGCGAAATGACCGACACCGTTGACCTTGTGGTAGTGGGGGCGTTCCACGGAAGGGGGAAGAGAGCTGGAACGTACGGTGCCCTTCTTCTCGCCACGTATGACCCAGATGAAGACTCCTTCAAAACCGTCACCAAGTGTGGAACCGGGTTCACCGACGAAGAACTCAATAAACTTCCTGAAATGATGAAAAAACATCGAATACCTCACCGACACGCCAGAGTCAAATCCACTCTTAAGGCGGATGTGTGGTTTGAACCAGCTGTGGTTGTCGAAACAATGGGTGCCGAGATAACGCTGAGTCCCATCCACACATGTGCAGTGAACGTTATCCGGAAGGGAGCCGGACTAGCCATACGGTTTCCACGCTTCACGGGAAACTATCGGTTAGACAAGTCTGCTGAGGATGCGACAACCGTTAACGAGATTGCCCAGATGTACCGGAATCAACTGAAGACGCTCGCAGAATAACCTTTGACCTACGCTGATTACGTGAAACCCGTTTTTAGTTCGTTATATCGTTTCAAAATAGTTTGATAAAGTTGACCTTGCAGGTTTTCTCCAATGAGTTTTTGGTTTCGCAACTCTTTAATTTTCTCAGCAAGTCCCGCGTCTCCAAGAACTTCATCCACCCATTTTTCAAAATCCCCTCGATAAAGATGAAACTCCAATGATTTGGGGTTAACCTCTCTGATTTTTCCCACAAACTCTTCGAGGGACGCCGCGTTCTCACCTATATAATTTCCTATAGAGGAAAAGAAGTAGAAGGCTTTTTCTCTTAAGACCTTTCTAAGAATCTTGTGCGTAGGCATAACCGTGAAAAGCCTCCCCAGTTGATTTTAGCCTAAAACTCGCTTTTATAGATTTTCCATACAATTCCAATTTAGACATGTTCAACCGCTTATCGCTCCACCGCTATTTGTTTGTCCCCTTTTTCCTTTGGGGCGTTAAAGTTTGGACCAACCCATAATCCCTCCTTGTGTTTTTTTGTGATAATTGAAGTTCGAATCCTCAACACCCCTGGAAGGGGAGCAACTGACTGGGCGATGAGCGAATGAAGCTTACCTTGGTCTTTAGCCACCACCTTAGCGATTATCAACAACTCCTCGGAAAGTGATGTGTAAACCTCTAAAACCTCATCGAACTCAGATAACTTCTCCGCCACGTTTTCGCTTTCTTTAGGATCCGTAATTATAGTCATAACTGCAGTGAGATATTTTATCCCAATTTTCTCAAGGTCGACAACTGTTGTGTATTTTTTGATAACGCCGTGCTTCTCCATTTTTTTAATTCTTTCATAAATAGTTGAGTGCGCTACGTTGAGGAGGCGTCCAGTTTCCGAATAAGTCTGCCTAGCGTTTTCTTGAAGAGCGTACAGGATCTTCCAATCCAAGTCGTCTAAGGCAATCCTTCGCTTTTTTATCTTCATGCACTCATGTCCAAATTCGAAGTAGTTAGTTTTTTATTTATTCTTTGTTGTCGGAAAAATGTAGAATTTTCATGATTTTTTCGTCATTTTTCTAAATCTAAACACGAAAGTGCGAACGTAACTCTTCGGAAATTTGTGTCATATAACTATAATTTTCGTCATTTTTCTAAAAAAATAATTTATATATGCCATTTTTACAAAAAACTTGTTAAAAAACCTTAAATTTGTAGAAATAGAATAAGACTCTAGAAAATAATTTAATACGTCGGTGCACCAATGACCAGTATTCTAACTGTTCCGAAAGTATGGGAACTACTCGACCGTTTTAAAAACAAATGTAAATCAAAAGGTTGGAAAATCTCTGAATACGGCGATTGGGTTAAGAAAGGAGAAAAGTATCACAACTTTCTCTGGACCCGAACGATTCACCCATCAACATTTGAAAAGGTCGCCACTGGTCGTAGATTTGCTGTTCGTAAGGGCGTCTCCTACCAAATCGTGGACATTTCATATACAGCTTGGGTGTTTCCAAAGACCCCGCCCAAAAAGCTGATGCGAATGGTCTCGGAGAACTCTGAGCTCTCGAAAAGAATCGCGATTTACGACCTCAGCTGGGCGTATGCGGGTAAGCCTGTCTGTTTGAAGTTTAACGAGACGAACAGCCCAGTGTTTCAAGAGTTTGAGAAGTTTTTGGAAGAGAAGTGTGGAGTTAAAGTTCAAACAGTCAAGAGTTACTAGTAGAGAAGTTTCAGATTCTATTATAGATGCGCGTGGTTCCTCTATTCAACTTCATCACCTTCAAATAGTGCTTTGACACTGAAAAAAAGTCTTGCGGTGTTAAAACGGAAAATCCAGCATATCTACCTATTATATCAACGCGGAGTATCTTATCGGGGTTTTCAAGGTCAACTTTTTCATCTATAAGCTCAGCAAGCGCTGTTATGATTTCGATCTTGGGGTATTGGGTGTAGCGACGTTTTTCCACTATCATGCGCCATTTCTCCCCAACTCGAATCTTGCTCCTCAGCACTTTAACAGCATCCCTCATAGAGTTGATGTCTGAGTGCGTCCACAAGTCTACAGGCATCCATTTCGTGGTTTGCTGGAGGATAAATGGGTCTTTGTTAAACATCCTTCTAAGCCTATGGACGACCTCTCGAGGGTCTAGACTCGTTTTTACACCTATTATTCCCTTAGCAACTGTGCGCTTTACGAGAGGGTTTTCGTCGTCAAGCGTCCTCAAAACGCGCAGAATCTCCTCCTTCGCCCTCATATGCGCGCCCCATAAACAGGAAACGAGAAGATTGAATTCGTACATTTCCCTATCTTTCCTTTATTCTGTTAGTTGGAGTTTATCTTTATTGCCGAAAGCTTTTCTAGTCATTTCGGTTTGACGCTTGAGAAGACTTGATAAGGAAAATAAACAATGTATTTAGAAGGGAAAGCAGATGGTTAAGGAAGCGATGGAAGGAGAGAAAGTAAAGAAGATAGCTGAGTTTAGAACGCTACTAGAAAAGCGCATACAAGAAATGAAAACCGAACTAGAAGGAATGCAAGCTTTACTCGAATTCATTAACGCCACATTATTAGAAAAAGGATTTAAAAAAGCCGAAATCAGGAAGCCTGCCGCCACACCTATTGTACCAGAGACTCCTCCACCAGCTGTGGAGTATGAGAAAAGTATTCCTTTGAAAACAGTAGCTGGCGACCTTCTGGCTAATTTGCATGTGGCAAAGGATTCTATGCAAGTTGTTCTCGCAGAGGATAAAGAGTTTAACATCAACACTCCACCATTCATGTCCTTCCTCGTAGAGAGAGTGTTGGCTAAGATGCAGGAGAAGGATCGAGAGGCAGCGGGCACGGGAGAAAATGCTCCAGACAGGATAATTTCATACAACATTGCTCGTGATGGAGACACAATACGTGAGATCACAATACGAAACATCGAACCTGACAGATTACGGGAACTAAAGTCAACCATACGCTGGACGCTGGAAAAAATGTACGAAAAGATGAAAACTGATTCGTGACTGATAACTAAAACTTCTCTACTTCGTAGACAGGAAATTTGGTTATTTCCTATCGAATAATATGATTCTGCGCGCGGACATATTTCATGTCTTGGAATATTTCGTCATAGGAAGTACTGCTTTTAGGTTTTGATGTTCTATGTTATAGATGAAGGTTATAGAAAAGTTTTAGCGAGGATTTTCAGTTGGTTGCCGAGCACAAGATGGAGAAGGCGAATAGGGTTGCCAAAGCACTCATTAAGGCTGGATGGTATGCAACTGCAACCATGCGGAGTGACGGCATACCCCTCTTGTATGTACGCACGTTCAATTTCGAAAAGCTTCTGCTGGAAGCAGTAGATGATGGGCTGTCTTCGCTGTGTAGTTCTTCGAAGCAAGCGATCTATTTCCTCCTGGAAAATACTTTTAATATCAGCAGGCGGGACATCCCTCCTAAAATTGAAGAGTTTGCCGACGCACTTGAAAAAATCTTTGGATTCGGAGCTAAACCTATTGAGATTCTGATAATAAAGCGCCTTAATGAAAAAGTTGGAGGAGCTGTTCAATATCCAAAACATGAGAACTTAGTATTCGCTGAATACGTAGCGGCGGCTCGGCAAAGTTTTTTGAAGAAGAAAAACAGGTTTATGCACGTGCATAGCCCCCCGTAAATTTAAGACCCGTTCAACACAGCCACATGAGGAAAGGAGTATGAGACCAAACAAAAAAGAAATCCAAACAAAACTAATGAGGGGCCTCCTCGACTTCGTTATCCTCCAATTTTTGAAGGACCAGCCCATGCACGGATATCAGGTCATCTCTAGCCTCCGCAAGAACTTCGGAGTTTATTTTGGGCCAAGCACCATCTACCCCCTTCTATCCCTTCTCGAAAAAAAGGGGTATATAAAGAGCCATTGGGACATAAAAAACGACAGACCAAGAAAAGTTTACAGCCTCACTTCTCAAGGCATGGAAATGCTTAACTTAACTAGGGTATCACTGAACCACATTTACAGAAAACTGGAAAACGGATTAGATAAACCTCCCTTAAACACCGCGTGCGCACAGTGATGAATGAAGAAAGGACGCACACGTAACCTTACTATAAGATTTTGCGATATTTTTCCCAGAACTTTTTTATTTGTTCAGCGCAGTCAATCGGGTTTCGTATAATTTTCATCTCCTTCTGGTAGTAGCTTGGGAGTTGTTCTTTGATGCTTGGGCGGGTGACGCGTTCGTCTAATATTGTTATACATCCTTTGTCAGTAGCTGATCGGTGGACGCGTCCACAGCTCTGGATTAGGCGGAGTATTGCAGGGGTTAGGTAGGCGTATGTTCTGCCTTTTTTCGGAAATTGGTGATTGAAATAATTTATCAAGGCCTTTTGGTA
>DAOVGL010000056.1 GCA_030672415.1 Candidatus Bathyarchaeota archaeon | reverse complement strand
GAGTATCCAGAGTATGAGTGTCGCTATGGTCAGTGCCCTTATGGCCTGTTTCATTTGTTCTTCTTTCCTTTCACCCTTGTAGAAGGCTGCCTAGCAACACTGGATTTTTTAGTCACTGATTTAGCCTCTGGCACACGTTCTGCCTTGGCTTCTGGTGTGGCTTTCCATTTGGGTGAGGTTAGAAGTTGCACTCCCCTTATTGTTATTATGGAGCCTATCCATCCCATTATGCCGAGATATATCGCTCGAATGCATGCTTCGATTAGTGGGCCCAATGCCTCGCCGAAAAGGTCTACAAGTCCAGATGTAGTTATGATGCTGAAGTCTTCTTGGAGGAACCAGTAAGCGTTAAGGAATGTGAAGGCTAACAGAATTACTCCTACGAGTAGAACAGCGTACTTTGGAACTTCAAACTTACTTATCATAGAACGAAACCTCCATGTGTAAAATAGGGAAGGATGGATAGACATATTAAAATTTATGTCTCACTAAACTATATTCACTCTAACTATCTCTGCTCAGCAACTAAATTAGCAGAGTTTCTTTTAAATATGTAAAATCATTTATTGAGCTAGAAACTAAATGTGCCCATCGAAATCGTGAAGAGGCAAACAAAATGAAAAGAATAACCTTTGGAACGGACGGTTGGCGCGGAGTAATCGCCCAAGATTTCACATTCGACAACGTTAAGGTGGTTGCCCAAGCCCTAGCCGACTACCTGAAAACCAAAGGTTTAAGCCAAAGAGGTCTTGTTGTTGGCTACGACACCCGATTTTTGTCAGACAAGTTTGCCAGAAGTCTCGCTGAAGTAGTAGCCAGCAACGACATCCCTGTTCTTTTAGCCTCTAAACCAGCCCCCACACCTATGGTATCCTTCACCGTAAAGAACCGCAATGCAGGTGGAGGAGTGGTCATCACAGCCAGCCACAACCCACCAGAATACAATGGAATTAAATTTAAACCAGAATATGGCGGATCAGCTCTCACTCACATTACAAAAGAAATTGAAACCCTTCTGTATCAAAGTCCAGTTAAGCAGGACGAGAAAAAAGCAAAAAGATACATTAAAGAAGTGGATTTTGAAACTGGATACTTCGACAAAATAAAAAGCTTAGTAGACATGAGGCTCATTAGAGAGGCAGGTTTCAAAATTGTAATTGATGCTATGCATGGTGCTGGAGACAGAATTATTGAAAGGTTGCTGTCAGGCACAAAATGTCAGGTGGAAACTATTCGTTTTAAACCGAACCCAACGTTTGGTGGAGTAAAACCCGAGCCCATTCTTCAAAACCTGCAATCCCTAATTGATACGATAGTTAGACAGGGCGCAGACATCGGACTAGCCACAGATGGAGATGCAGATAGAGTTGGAGTTGTCAACTCGGAGGGACAATTTATTTCGTCTCACGAAGTTTTTGCGTTGCTCATTTTGCATCTACACCAGAATAAAGGCTGGAATGGTGGAGTAGTGAAAACCGCGTCCGTGTGCAACATCGTGTCCAATGTAGCGGATAAGCTGGGTTTACCAGTTTACGAAACAGCGGTGGGTTTCAAAAACATATGCGAGCTCATACTTAAGGAGGACATCCTAATTGGCATCGAAGAAAGCGGTGGGGTAGGTTTCAAAAATCATGTGCCAGAGAGAGATGGAATCTTAGCGGCTCTCTTTATCTTGGAAATGATGGCGATGAAGAAAAAAAGCTTTGATGAACTTCTAATGGAGTTAACTAACGAGTTTGGTAAGGTGCGCTATGATCGAATTGACCTGCAATATGAAAAGCCTGATCGTATGGATCTAGTCCCTAGTCTGCAGTCCCAACCGCCACAGCAGGTGTGTGGTTTGAACGTGGAGAAGATTAGTACATATCGAGGAGTTAAGGTTGTTAATGGAATTAAGTTCCATTTTGCTGACAAGAGAAGTTGGCTCTTGATAAGGGCTTCAGAGACAGAGCCCCTCATGAGAATCTACGCAGAGGCAGCCAATGACAAAATGGTGCAGCGATTGTTGAACGAGGGCCAACGGTTGTTGAAAATGGCGGTTAAGGATTAATAGAAAAAGCTTCTCTCCTTTTTAAGGCACGAATCAAACTTGACGCTTCCGAGGCAGATTTTGCATGGGCAACCTTCTTCACTTTCTCCAAAACCAATCGGGCTTCACAGTGGGGGCATCTTCTAGTTTTCTGGGTAGTTTTGGCCAGCAGTAATCGTCCACACCTGTAGCAAACGATCACCACGTACATTTGATAGTGCCTCGCTTAAGCGAAAAGTTTTTCCTAGGTACCGTTTAACTGCTGTAAGAGGATGCTAATAAATGAGTCGTGTCTCTCTCATCGATCTTACAATCAAGTTTTTTAGACGAAATGGCTACAAGATAGAGAAGAATGCAGTTTTAGAGGGATTTTCCGGACTCCCCCACAGTTTTGACCTTGTTATTCGCAAGGGTGAGAAAAGACACTTGGTTTGGGTTAGGGATTGGAAACGAACGGTTGGCGTTAACATGGTGATAAACATGGATAAGGCTTCAGAGGACGTTGGCTTTACAAATCCCATAATGGTTTCTGAAAAGTTTAGTGGACACGCCAAGGCATACGCCAATCGTCGAGGTGTTACATTGCTCACAAGACGTCAGATATTACGAAGACTCGGATAAACTAAAAGTCTTTTAGAAATTCGTTTAATCGTCCATCTTTTTCCAGTTTTCCCAACCAGTCCACTATGCCTACTCTACATTTTCTTTTCTCTTCCAAAACCGCGACTATTTCCTCCACCACCCCTTCTATTGTTTTACTAGTGACGTTGATTTCACACATTTTGTCGGCGCCGCAGGCTCGTACAGCGTCCCATAGACAAACGTCTAAGATTTCGGCGGCTAGGTTTTCCCAGAGTTTTCTGTTTTTGAATTCGCGGGTTTCCATTGTCTTTTTCAGCTCTTCAGGGTCTCGTCTTAAAACGAAAGCTAGGTAAACGTTTTTGGCGGGTAAAACGTTCATTGAGTAATGGCCATCGATTATAATGTCTTGTTCATAACTTTTTATGATGTCTTGCACTCGTTCTGAAACCTTCTTCATGTCAGCGATTAAGGTTTTTCTAGTTTTGTCTACTCCGCTGGTCAGCTTTTCTTGTTTAACGAGCTTCGTTAAATCAATGTGGATAGCCTTTAGTTTAGAGGCTAAGAATTGAGAGACAGCAGTTTTTCCCACTCCGGGCGTGCCTGTGATCAAGATTACTCGCTTAAACTTGTTTCACCCATCTTGTTTTACTTATTTGTTGGTGATAAGAATTTTCATATTGTACTTCGGATACCATTTGAACTAACGATTTGAATCTCGTTTTTTGACATTTTAATCATTCTACCGAAAAAGTTTATTTAATGATAGCTCGGTGGTTACGTTTTAAAGTTGTAATTTATACTGAAATTCCATGCGTGCGCCAATAGACTCCAAGGACCCGTGAGAGACAATGCAGAGGTTGAATCGAATCATTAGTCTGAATCAAAAGAAAGCCTAAATACAACAAAATACTGAATATATTTCGAACTAGGATAAAAAGTGATGTTTAGAGACGAAATGGCGTCTAAGTGAAAGGTTGGTTCATGCGTTTCGTAAATAAGAAGGTGAGATAAGCGGTGGAAGTAGACATAGATTCAATCCAGCCAAGCCCGTTTCAGCCTAGGCTAATCTTCGATCAGGAGGATCTAAAGCAGGAAATAAAGGAAGACGGACTTCTCAGCGATCTGATTGTTCGTAAACAGGGCGAGTTTTACGAGTTAATTGATGGTGAAAGAAGATGGAGAATCCTTAAGGAACTTGGATGGGAAACCGTACCCGTCCGAGTGGTCGATGCAGATGATACAATGGCAAGGCTCTCAGTGTACAAGTTGAACAGGGTCCGAAAAAACTATACAATTGAAGAAGAGGCGAGATACTTCAAGAAACTTACAGATGAAGGCATGACACCGTGGGGGATAAGCAAACAGCTAAATGTGGATTCTCGCTGGGTCTTAGCATGCCTCAACGTATTCAAGTTTCCTGAAGAAATTCAGAAGGCGGTGTGGGCCAAACAGGTTAGCATCTCGCATATAGCAGCACTTGAAAGCGTGATAGACAGAAACATCAAAGAAGCCGTGCTTACCGTCAATGAAATTCTTGAGAGGAAACTAACCGCATCTGAAACTAGAAAGATTACTGAAAAGCGCAGACGGGAGCTTAAGGCAAGAGTTGATGAGATGCGCATTAAGGCAGCTGAGAAGGTGTTGCCTGCAATCGCACCTAAGGTTCCTAAGCTGGAGACTCCAGAAGAATTCGAGAAGGCTGCTGAAGTTCTTAAGGAAAAAGCAGAGGAGATGCGCGAAGGAGCCATAACCCCTGAAGAGATTAAGGAGATGGCGGGACGACTTGAAGAAACAGTTGAGGAATTATCAATGCAGACCGTAGAGAGTTTGCGGGGGAGAATTGAGACGTTGGAAAAAGAGAAAGAAAGTCTCTTAGAGAAGAAGGGCTTTCTTACAGAGACATTAAGTTTCAATTGTCCACACTGTAATAATCCTTGCATAGTATACCATGAAGGCGACGGCTACTGGGTAGAGTAAAATGTCATGACCTCGCATAACTTGCATGCGCTCAAGAATATAGAGAAGATGTTTATGGAACTATTAAGAAATTTGCGGGAAAAAATCGAAACGTTAGAGAAGGAAAAAACAGGTCTTTTAGCAGAGATAGAGGGCCTCAAAGAAAAGGGTGAAGCGAAGGCTCGCGAGTTAGAAAGTGAAGTGACTACGCTTAGGAAAGAAGTGAAGGCACTTGAAAAACTTTTGAATGCCAAGGAAAAAAACACGGAATAGAAAAGTTCAAAATAAACTTGTAAAATAGTGCTCCGGCCGGGATTTGAACCCGGGTCGGCGACTTTCTTCCACTATTATTTAATGACGAGAGGCCGCTATACTTAACCGGACTATACTACCGGAGCCGTATGGCTAGGTAGTTTTCATGTTTATTTGCGCTATAAAGTTTTAGCTAGAAAGTTGGAAAACAAAAAAGAGGGGAAAAATGTTTTTTAGTACTCTCATCCCATGCCTTCGGGTCCTGCTCCATAGTTCCCTGCTTTAGGCTTTGTCGACGCGATCACATCATCGATTCTAATAATCATGGACGCTGCTTCAGCCGCCGACTTCACTGCCTGCTCCTTCACACGTGAGGGCTCAATTATTCCTTTTCCTTGCATATCAACGATTTTTCCCGTGAAAACGTCGACTCCCATCAAATATCCCTTTGTTTTTTCATGAGCTGCCCTAAGAGCCACAAGTATATCAATGGGTTCAAGACCCGCGTTTTCAGCCAATGTTTTTGGCACAATCTCTATGGAATCAGCGAATGCCTCGATGGCAAGTTGCTCTCTTCCACCAATCTTTTTCGCGTAATTGCGAAGTCCTCTAGCCATTTCTGATTCAACGGCTCCTCCGCCTGCAACGATCTTGTTATGTTCAATTACGTCAGCGACAACCGAAAGTGCATCATGCAAGGCTCTCTCCGCTTCGTCTATCATTCTGTCGAGGCCAGCTCGAATTAAAATTGCGACTGCCCGTGGGTTTTCGCATCCTTCTACAAAGATCATTTTGTCTTCGCCAACTTTTCGTTCTTCCACTAGCCCTGCTTTTCCTAGGTCTTGACGTTTTAAATCGTCGAGTTTTGTGATAATTCTTCCTCCAGTAGCTTTAGCAAGCTTCTCCATGTCAGACTTTTTAACTCTTCGAGCAGCTATGATTCCCTCCTTTGCCAAAAAATGTTGAGACATATCGTCAATGCCCTTCTGGCAGAACAACACCTTGGCCCCCGAAGTCTTGATTTTTTTAACCATTTCTTTGAGCATACTGGTTTCTTTATCCAGAAACGCCTTTATTTGCGTCGGATCCTTTATTCTGATCTCCGCGTTAATTTCTCCCTTCTCCACCTCTAAGGGGCAGTCAAGCAGAGCTATTTTCACATTTTCGATCCGTTTTGGCATTCCCGGGTGCACGACTTCTTTGTCGATGATGATGCCTTTGATTAGTTGAGTGTCGGAAAGGCTTTCTCCCACCTTCTTAGTGATTTGAATGTTATCGATGTCTGCGACTTTCCTCTCGCCTCTCTGTTCAGCAATTTGTTTCACAGCGTCAATAGCAATATCAGCTAGGTGAGTTCGCGCACTACCCACTGCCTTGCTAGCCATTGAAGTGACAGCGACACTTTTCAAGGTTTCACGATCTTTAACGTTTACTGGTGTTCCAATTTTATCAAGAATATCAATTGCCCGTTGGGAAGCTTTTTTGTATCCGCTCACAATTACTGTTGGATGGATGTTTTGTTCCAGCAGTTCCTCTGCTTTCCGCAGCAGTTCTCCAGCCAATATCACTGCGGTTGTGGTTCCGTCGCCAACCATGTCGTCCTGTGTTTTGGCAACTTCCACCATCATCTTCGCAGCTGGATGTTCAACATCTACTTCGTCTAGAATTGTTGCTCCATCATTGGTTATGGTGATATCTCCTAGGCCGTCAATTAACATCTTATCCATGCCGCGAGGACCCAATGTTGATCTTAACACTTCAGAGATGATTCTAGCTGCCATGATATTGTTTCTTTGAGCACCTCTGCCTCGTCTGCGAGCGGTTCCTTCCTTTAGAATGAGCACTGGCTGTCCTCGTTGTGTAGTTAAATATGCCATATACAATCCCTCTATCAAATATTTTGTTCTACCTACAGCAATTTTCCTCTACAATATAAATCTTTCACTAGCCCAACATTTTGAAAAATAAGAAGAGATATGAAGATGGGGTTATTTGCGCAAGACCTTTGTCGCGGCTATCTCTATATCTTTTTTCTTAATCGTTTTTCTTCCAGCATGCAAGGCGTAATCAATCGCTTCTTTAGCGATTTCAACGCCGAGATCATCAAGAACTTTAGCTAACTCCCTTGCGGCTGACTCACTTACTCTATCTGCTCCAGCCTTTTTACAGATTCTGTGCATAGGCGCCACAGCCAACTCAGGACCAACCATACAACCTACTCCGTAGCCTCTTTTTTTCTTTAAGCCAGTATTTAATCTTTTTGTAAGCCGTAAGAGCCTAAATAAACCGCACCATAAAAAAAGAGAGAAAAATTGAGTTTGTTAGTTAATTGACAAGCTTTGAAAGAGCCTATCCATCAGACGCACTCTCGGATGAAGAGTGTTAGAAAAAAGATAAATTGCGGAGAATTATAAAACGGAGGCTAAGCGTATATTGTGGCAGGGGATGACATGAAACTTGTGGATGCTCACATTCATCTCTCAGATTCAAAATACGATCAGAAAGTAGACGGCATCATAGAGGACTCGAAGCAATCCAACGTCGTCGCCTTAGTATCAAACTCAATGAACCTCCATTCCAGTCTTCTAAGTCTTCAACTATCTAAAGAACATCCCAACCTTGTCTACGCCGCTTTAGGCATCCACCCTTGGAACGTTAGGCGCTTATCTCCTAACGAAGTGAAAGAAACTATAGAGCTAATTCTCCAACATGAAACGCACGGTGGAAAAGTGGTCGCCGTTGGGGAGATCGGTTTAGACTTTCAATATTCAAATGAGAAACTTCGAGATTTGCAACTCAAAGTTTTCCATGAGAAACTGTGAGGAATTCCAAGTATAACGTTCATGCGGTTGTTTATAATTGTTGCGTTAGCAAATTTTCGCCTAGTTTCGTGTGCATGTCGTAAACATGCGCGTCATGTTGCAGTTTCTCGATTTTCTTTGGGTCGGTCGATAGCTTCGTGGACTTGTCGGTTATTAGCTGTAGCGCGTAGCGTTTCCATGCGTCTATCTTGTCTGCGTTCGGGAACTTCGCATAAGCATCTTTGGCTTTAAACATTATTCCGATATTGTCGAGCACCATGCGACTTTGCCGTCCGACTCCGATAGACAGCGCTTGAATCGCCGCTTTTGTGTCTATGTTCGTTGCAAAACCGAGCCGCATCGCCGCGTTGAAAAGCTCTGGAAGCTTTTCGGCTGGCAAATCTAACATTATCGCTATGTTTGCGGATTCGAGTATCGATTCTTCGCTTGCCGTTTTTTTGACGGCTTTCGATAGTTGCTTAAAATTCAGATCGGTATCTTTCGTTAGCGCTTTAAAGGCGACGCGGAGCGCTCGAACGTTGACGGCTTGATTTATGGCTTTCGGATAACGCGCCTTTAGATACGTCATCGACATGGTTTGTGTTTGTTTGACAATCATTGTCGGTTTACAATATATTGCTTTATTCACAACGTCTAACGTTTTGATCTTTGTGTGCGGACACACCCATACGCATAAACCCGATTTAAAGTACGCCGATAGTAGTTTACTATCACAGTAAGGACATCGTCCTTTGCGTTGTTTTACGTTTGTTTCATCCTTTTTACAGTATAACGCGCTGTCTGTGACGCTAA
>DAOVGL010000064.1 GCA_030672415.1 Candidatus Bathyarchaeota archaeon | reverse complement strand
TACGCAAAAACAAGGAGTGAGACAGTGAAATGCCAGAGAAAAATGATGTGTTGATCGGGCGAAAGCCAGCTATGAACTATGTGTTGGCTTGTATAACCCTCTTCCACGGCGGAGCAAATGAGATAAACGTTAAAGCACGGGGAAGAGCCATCAGCCATGCTGTTGATGTCGTCGAGATCGTTCGACGTCGGTTCCTACCAGACGTAAAGGTTAAGAACATAGACGTCGGTACAGAACAGATGCCACCCAATGAAGAGAGAAGCACGCCCACTAACGTCAGCACCATTGAAATAACGCTAGGAAAATAATAGACGTTAGCAACTTAACAAGCTCCATCATTCCTTCTTTATTTTTTTCTAAATAAATTATGGATATTTGACGTTAGGCTAGAGAAGAAAATAATTTCTCCCCTAGGTAAATTTATATGACCTCAATACTCTCTCTGTATGATGCCACTTCAAATCAATGAGGATGATGGTAGATAAATGCCGAAAATGGCAAACATCTGTGACTTCTGCTTAAAAAGCGGAATACTGTGTCCCAAATGCCAAGCAAAACTCAAATCAGGCAAGGTAACAGATGTAGACCTGAAAATTGGCCGCCTACTTATGTCGCTGGAAAGCACATACCCTCCACTGCAAGAAGTATATTTTCACAAAGCGGTAGAGGAAAACAACGTTTTAGCAGTAGTCGTGGGACACGGAGACATAGCCCGTTTGCTGAGTTACGGTGGAAAGATTATAAGGGCTTTGGGAGAAAAAACCGGGAAGAGGGTGCGCGTCCTAGAATATGGAGTAGATGACAGAAAATTTTTGGAAGACTTGTTCGCGCCGTTGAGCATCATCACAATAAACACGATTTGGTTACCAGACGGAACCACTGAAACCCGGGTTATCCTAAGAAAACGAGGGAATAGACCGCCACCCATCAACACAGAAGCATTGAAGGAAATCGCTAAAAAGGTTCGTGGAACAACCATTAGAGTGGAATTTGCGAGATAAATAGAGGACATTGTATGGAAATCGATCAGATGGGAGATTGGCGTAGAACTCATTATTCAACAGATGTAAAGCCAGATTTAGACGGGAAAGAAGTTATCGTTTTAGGCTGGGTTCAAGACATACGAGACCTTGGCGGAATACGATTCATAATTCTGCAGGACAAAGAGGGAACCATTCAAATAACCATTCTACGCAGCAAAATTGGCAAAGAAGTGGCTAGAAAAGCTGATTCGCTGCAACGCCAATACAGCATCGGCGTAAAGGGAACAGTTAAAAAAACGAAGCAAACTCCAAGAGGAGTGGAAATCGTTCCCAGCGAGATTCGAATACTAGGAATAGCTCAATATCCCTTGCCCCTCGACGTGACAGGACGAACTCCTGCGAAAATCGATGTGCGACTGGACGCACGTGTCCTCGATCTATGTCAAGATAGGAACAGAGCTGTCTTCAAGATTCAACATATTGCGCTAGCAGCCATACGCGAATTCTTGTCTGAGCAGGGCTTCACGGAGGTGCATACACCTAGAATTATTGCCTCTGCCACTGAGGGAGGAGCCGCCCTCTTCCATGTGGATTACTTTGAACATAAGGCATTTCTTGCGCAAAGTCCTCAGCTGTATAAGGAGCAGCTGGTTGTGGCTTTTGATCGGGTTTTTGAGATAGGCTCTTTTTTTAGGGCTGAGGAATCGCATACTAGACGTCATTTAAGCGAGTTCGTTTCCATCGACATTGAACAAGGGTTCGCAACAGCGGATGACGTAATGAGAATGCTCGAAGAAACAGTACACCACGTTTGCGAGGCAGTGAAGAAACATTGCCAAAGGGAACTGAAAATTCTGAAACATAAAATTGAGGTGCCTGAAACACCCTTTAAACGCTTCACCTACGATAAAATCATCGAAAAGTTGAAGAAAGAAGGAACAGAAATTTCGTGGGGAGAAGACATCCACACCCAAGCGTTCAGGACACTAGGCAAACTTCACCCCTACTTTTATTATATAACTGACTGGCCGACCAAGTCAAAGCCGTTTTACATAAAGCCTCGAGACGACAACCCAGAAATATCTGAAGCATTTGACTTGATGTGGCGATGGATAGAGCTTGCCTCTGGAGGAACCCGGGTTCACTTAAAAGACCTTTTGATTAAGAGGCTGAAGGAGCAGGGACTGAACCCCGAATCCTTCAGGTACCACTTGCGGGCTTTTGATTATGGTATGCCGCCTCACGCTGGGTGGGCTGTTGGTCTTGAAAGGGTGATGATGATGCTCACTGGAAAGCAGAACATACGGGAGGTCGTGTTGTTTCCGAGAGACCGGTTCCGACTCACCCCTTGACATGCCGATCCTTAAAAACCTGCTTTTATCAGGTTTCGCGGCTTCATGAACTCTCGTAGAAGAACGGTTGCGTAAGAACCTCGATGCAACGTGAAGCTTAACCTAATCTTTCGCTTTGGAGGACTCGCTGAATCTCTGGATGCTTCTTCTACAGAAAGATCAGTGATGGGAGCGAGGACCGTTCGTAGCCTTCCAGGCGCACTTGTCTCAGGCATGGATGGAATATAAAAATTTCTGGGAACAACATTTTCATCTTCAAGGATTCCTCTTTCAACTTCACCTTGCACCCCTTCAGAAGGACCTTGCTTAAAGCCTATAAGCGGAACAGCAACCTGCATCTTACCTTTTTTTAACGCTTTTTTAACACTTGGAAGCGATTGAGCGGTTGCTTGTTCAAATTCCATTGTTGGAAGTCCGTATCTGTCAAGATGCACCACATAGTCTCCAACCTGTACATCGTTGAAATCAACCTCCCGCTTCATTCTTTGACTGAGGAACTTGTTGAAGAGGAAAGACTGATAGGCTTGGACAAAGAGTCTACGCAGTTTTGAAGGCAACTTTCTGAACGCCCCTATGAAATCCTTCGACTGTTTTGCTAGGTGAACAAGCATAAGACGTTCATATCTGAGGCGTGTTGGAAAACAGTGAAGTGCCTCCACGAAGTCTTGCGTGTCTTGAAGTTGCTGTCGAGCCTCTCTGGATTCAGGATGTTCATAAAGGCTTGGCTTAGCGAGAAAGGTTAATGCCGCCCTTTCCAAGTCGCCACGTACCAGAAGCTTGCCTATTAGGTGGGTGTTGGGGCGAATAGTGCCGAAGCGTTGATGCCCAAAGAAATTGGGAACTCCGCCTAAGCTGAACAACTCGTTTTGTATGTTTTTAACTCGCTTTTCAATCACGGAAGAAGAATGGGAGATTGTTCTAATCGTGATGTGGAATTGGTTTCCCAAGAGGAGTTGGGAGTAAACTCTTTCATCAGAAAACCTTAGCGGATGAAGTGTTATGTCCTTGATTTTGACCCTTGAAACTCGTTCCGACGTGCCGCCTCGGATACTGATGTGCTGGGCTGTGAATGCCTTAGCGTCCTTTATGCCCGCTATTTGGATACGCTTAGGGCTAATGCCCAACCGCCTCGCAACCTTCTTGATCGCTAGAAAGGTGTCCCAGTCTTGTTTAACCAACACACAAATGAGATAGCGCCCTCCTCCAACAGGCTGAAGAGTCTCAGTTGACGAAACTTGGGCTTTCGATCCGTCCACGAAAACTTCCTCAACCACGAAGTCCCCAGTAAACTGGCGGATTCTTCCACCAATCCCCAAGGATTGAGAGACGTAGGCTTCTATGCCAAGCATCCTCTCCAGCCTAGGAATCATCAAACGGTTTTCGCCTCAGAAAAGATTCAGCTCGCCAGTTATTTTATCCATTTGATCAGAAGGTGCGGGTCCGATTCCCAAGCAGGTGAGTGTGCCCGGTGGAAGCTCAGTTAAGCCTCTGTCTGAAATTAGGGCAGTAGGCAGCTTCAACTTTTTAGCTTTCAACTCCAGCTCCAACAACTCTTGCTCAGACCCTGCTTTCACAGCTATTTTGCATTGTCCTTCCTCTATCCAAGCTTTCCACCAGTCAGAATAATGTTTTCTAGCTTGTTCAGCTGCGGAAACCGCAGCATGCCCAGCCTGAGCAGCGATCTTTCCCTTACTCATCCTCAAATCAACCCGCAGAACAATGACCTGCTTGTATTTAAACTCGGACATGCTGATTCCGCATCTCAATTGTTTTAAAGAGGATTTAAATGTTGATTCGTTATCGCAAGACATTTCTCTGGCTGCTTGCGGAGATGAGTGAGGAAAAAACGAAGTAAAGTGCCACAATGAGCGCTGAGGGATGCTGAACCACATGAACCAGCGATTTTCCCTGAAAATCCAAGTCCCCAACTTCTTCAAGAATCTTGTTCACTTCAAACTTCGAGCATAACCCAATGAACTTGTCAACCTTGTCATCGGGCAGACGGTTAAGCAGCTTCCTTATTCGACGCATCGCCGCCAAGTCAAAGCCTATTAATTCCCTCCATCGCGACTGATACCGTGACAGAAAGTCCTTGGAAAAGTCGTTGCTTTTCAAGGCTTCGTAGGCAACTTCCCCCGCAATCTTAGAGCACAACGACCCAAAGATTATGCCGCCACCGGTTGTAGGCTTAACCTGTGAGGCAGCGTCTCCAACAACGAGAAATCCGTTTCCATAAGTTTTGGGAATTGATCCTCCAAGTGGAATTGGGTGAAGAGAAAGGCTGGTGATTTTGCTGTTTCTTAGTTTTTTGGATGCCACGGGATGATTGTGCATAAATCGATGTAAATATTCTCGGGGATCGCCAGTTTTTGCGGCTAGACCTATCTTGGCTGAGCCGTCTCTCTTTGGAATGAGCCACACAAAAAAGTCTGGAGCGTATCTTCTGCCGAGATATACCTCTACCATGTCCACTTCTACATCTTTCACCCGGTCCACCTCCGCCTCAATCGCATGGACAACCATGGACCTATCCAGCGTTTGCAACCCAGCCTTCTTCAATAGAACTGACGAGCATCCCTCAGCCTCGATTACGAGGCTGGACGCTAAGGTTTCTTTAACTCCTCTCCTCTTAATTGTGGCGCCTTTAACAAAATCTGAGTCTACAATAAATGATTCTGCTCTTGATTCTAAAAGGTACCGCGCCCCAGCCTTTTCGGCAAGACCTGCAAGGTGTTTATCCAAAAGTTGCCTGTTAACGACATAAGTCACTGGCGAGGCGCATCTAACCGTGAACTCTTTCCCAGACGGAGAATAGAAAACAGCGCCTTTAATCTCGTTCTCCACAATTTTCTTCGGCAAACTCAGTTCTAAACGTTTTAAACCGCTGACGCTGATGTGACCCGCACAGTGTTCTGGGACGCCTATCTCCTTATGCTCTTCACACACTATCACTTCCGCGCCCAGTTTTGCAGCTGTCATAGCTGAGAGGGAGCCGCACACGCCGCCTCCAACCACGATGACGTCGACTTTTTTGTTCACGTTTCTTCCTCTCTACATTAACATCTAATCTTTTGAAAATGCCTTTAAACAATTCCGCTTTCTATTTCTTCTCTCTCTTTCCATCACCTGCACAAAAGGGTAAAGAAGAAATCAAACATAGCAAATATAAGGAAGTACACGTATACCGAATCACCTTTGAGGTGCAGTCATGAGCGAAAGAACAAGCGTCACCGTAGCCATCCCCACGTGTACTTCATGTCACCGAATTATATCGCCGGGAACCGAAGCAACTAAGTTTTCATGTCCTAACTGCGGAGAAATAGTTATTTGGCGTTGTCCTAAATGTCGAAAGTTCGGGAGACCTTATCGTTGCCCAAAGTGTGGGTTCACAGGACCATAAAGAGGAAAAGAGCATGGCAAAAGTATTAATTTCCATAAAAATACTTCCATCCGACGTTACCACAGATCTTAACCTGTTGCAAAAGAAAATAGAGAAAGAACTGCCAAAATACGCTTCAGTCTATAAATTTAATGAAGAACCCATAGCTTTCGGTCTCACTGCACTGATCGCTCACATTATTATTCCTGAAGAAAAACCCGGTAGCTTAGATAAGGTGGAGAAACAATTACAAAAAATTGACGAAATCAGCCAGATGGAAACGTTGATGGTTCGAAGAGTCCAATTCAGTTAAAGTTTATATAGGAAATTGATTCTTTCGAGAGATAGGACTTTCAAAACTTATATGAGGAAGGTTGAGACGTGAGTGAAGCTCAACTAAGAGTTGGAGACGCCCGGCAACGCGATGTAGGCAGAGGAATCGCTAGAATCGACCAGAAAACCATGCAAAAATTAGGTATCTCAGCGGGAGACGTCATTGAAATCGTGGGAAAAAAAACCACATCGGCAATAGCTTGGCCAGCCTACTCCGAAGACCAAGGCAGAACAATCCTACGAATCGACGGCTTCACCCGAAAAAACGCAGGTGCAGCCATAAACGAATACGTGGTAACTCGCCGAGGAACCGTAAAGAACGCGATAAGCATTGCTTTATCTCCCGTCGGCATGAGACTAAACGTGGACGAAGACTTCACCAATTTCGTCAAAACCAGACTCATGGAAAGAACATTTGTAGAAGGAGACGTCACCCTTGTCATGATGTTGGGTCAGGCTATACCTTTCACAGTAACCAAAGCCCGTCCACATGGAATTATAAGGATGACGTACGAAACAAACCTCCAAATTCTAACTGAACCTACACCTGAAGCTAAAGGCGTGCCACGTACCACCTACGAAGACATAGGAGGACTCCATGAAGAAATTCAAAGAATACGAGAAATGGTGGAACTCCCACTGCGACACCCCGAACTCTTCCAGAGACTAGGAATAGAACCGCCAAAAGGAGTGCTCCTACATGGACCGCCAGGATGCGGAAAAACACTGCTGGCAAGGGCAGTGGCAAACGAGTCGGAAGCTAACTTCTTCTCCATAAACGGGCCAGAAATTATGAGCAAGTTTTACGGTGAGTCAGAGGCCCGCCTCCGCGAGATGTTCCAGCAGGCTCAGAAAAACTCGCCTAGCATAATTTTCATCGACGAGCTAGACGCCATCGCGCCGAAACGGGAGGAAGTTACCGGTGAAGTGGAGAGGAGGGTGGTCGCCCAGCTTCTCGCGTTGATGGATGGATTAGCTGGGAGAGGAAACCTCATCGTTATCGGCGCAACCAATAGACCGAACGCTTTAGATCCAGCTCTCCGAAGACCTGGAAGGTTCGATCGAGAAGTAGAAATTGGGGTTCCGGTCAAGGATGCACGATATGAAATATTGCAAATTCACACAAGGGGAATGCCGCTGACTGAGGGCGTTGATTTGAAAAAGCTTGCTGCGATGACACATGGCTACACCGGAGCAGACTTAGCTGCACTGGGCCGTGAAACAGCCATGAAAGCTCTGCGTCGATATCTGCCAGAAATAAACCTTGAAGAGGAGCGAGTCCCACCCAACGTATTGGAAAAAATGGAGATTCGAATGGAAGACTTCGCACACGCATACAAGGAAATCACACCGACCGCCATGAGAGAAGTATACATAGAAGTGCCTACGGTTCACTGGGACCAAGTAGGCGGTTTAGAGGACGTGAAAGAGGATCTCAAAGAGGCCGTGGAATGGCCGTTGAAAAACCCAGAGGTCTTCTCGAGAATGGGAATACGTCCACCAAAAGGCATTCTACTTTTTGGGCCACCGGGATGCGGAAAAACACTGCTGGCAAGAGCCGTTGCCACCGAGAGCGAAGCAAACTTCATTACCATAAAAGGTCCAGAAGTCTTTTCTAAATGGGTCGGAGAGTCAGAGAAGGCTATTCGAGAGGTGTTTAGGAAGGGAAGAATGGCATCTCCATCGGTGATTTTCTTTGATGAAATTGACTCGATAGTACCTAGAAGAGGAATGGGCTACGGCGACAGCGGGGTAACAGGGCGTGTCATCAGTCAGCTTCTCACGGAGATTGATGGAATCATCTCTCTAGAGGATATTGTGGTTATCGCTGCTACGAACAGACCGGACATTGTGGACCCCGCGATTCTTCGACCAGGAAGATTTGATCGGTTAATTTATGTTCCAGAACCACAGCAGAAGGCTAGGCTAGAAATCTTAAAGCTCTACACGAAAGGGATGCCGTTGACAAAGGATGTAGACTTGCCTCGTTTAGCTGGAATGACGAAGAGCTATTCTGGAGCGGATATCGAGGCTCTTTGTAGAGAAGCAGCTTTACACGCTTTACGTAGTGATTTCAAATCCAAACAGGTCACTTTCGCTGATTTCCAAGAAGCAATGAAAAAAATTGGCCCAAGTGTATCGTCTGACATGGATACTTGGTATAAAAACTTCTTTAGACAGATTAGGCGAGTACAGAAACCTGCTACGCCTGTCGCGTAGTGATTAGAGGATTGAAGAGATGCCTATGAAAACATGGAAGCCCCATCCGCTTTACGTAACCATAGTGGAGATCCTGAAGAAGAAAGGTTCTTTGACGGACACAGAACTCTGTGACCTATTGAAGGAAAGCCACGGAGACTTGGCGTTTGGAGCCGTAAACAAGACGTTGATGAACATGGAAATTAAGGGCAAGATCTACGTTTCAACGTTTGGCAGAAAAAAAAGAAGAGTAGAATTGGTAGAGAAGAAGGCCGAGGCGTATAGACCATAAGTTTACCTAAGATTGCAGAGTATTCTCGACAACTGTGACAGCGCTGTCTAAACCCTTAAATCTGCTTGAATATTCACTTAGCCTCTCAACATTGCGCTTATAAAACTCTATTTTTTCCTCAATTTCTTCGATAGTTGATTTTAGTTGCCTCTTGTTTTCAACGTAAATGGAGCATTTAAGTTCGTCCAGTTTTCTAGCGTTTCCCATCTGCTCAGGTTGAGTTGGTATGCATATGCTGGGTTTTCTATGTTTTATCACTTCAAAACAAGTTCCATGGCCACCGCTGAAAATAACGATCTTTGCGTTTTTCATGTACTCTTTTCGCTGATCTTTGTTTAGCCAGCCGTAAACCTCGCAGTTGCCGAATCTTTTTGTGCTTTTGTTGTCGGGTTCCCCTAAGCTTACTATGCTTTTTGATTCTAGAGAAGATAGGACGGGAATTATTGTTCTGGCTAGTTTGGCTTTTGTACCCGTTGGTCCGCTTATGGGTGCAAATATGTGTTTTTCTGATCCTCTTTCGTATTTCATGTCAGAAAATGTGCCAACGAATTCAACTTTTTCTCTGATTCCAAGTTCGTCTAAGTTTCCTAAATTGTATTCACATAGGGTATACTTTGGGATATCGGGAACTATTATCTTGACGCATCTTTTAACATATCTTTCTGTGAATCTCTCTCCTGGAGTGAGTAGAGCAGGGAAGCGGTAAGTTGGTCGTATGATATTTGTAATGTAAATCGAAGGAATTTTCCACTTTTTCCCCAGCCTCAATGAAATAATGTCGCCGTCAGAAATGATCAAGTCTGGTCTAATTTTCGAAACATGCTTTCTTACGTCGTAGTAGCGACGAACCGTCTCCGTTGAATTGGATGCTTTTAGTTTGAGCTTTCCATGTTTATAATCATACCAAGGCAGGGGAAGCAGGATGTTTAGGAGTGAAATGGAGGGCATTATCCCGCGCGGGCTTTCATACCAGCTTATTGGGGCGCACGGGTAAACGTTTTCAAACTCTTTTTTTAGCAACTGGTACGCAATTCCTCCAGAGATGAAGTGTAACTTACGTCCTCTTTTTTGCAGTTTTTTTCCAAGCGGTATGATTCTGTTTACGTGCCCTAGACCTAATTCGGCGCAGGTAAGGAGGAGTTGCATGAGTGGTAAGAAAGATAGGTGAAGTTTATTTTAGTTGTGTTGCGGTTTTTTGCTTCTCACTTGAAAACATTGTGAAACATAAATTTGAATTGAGAATGTTGCCAGTTCGTTGGATGTAATTCGGTTCAAATCATCAGTTTTATAAGTTTTGCAATGAAATCTTATTCTGAGGTGAAATTGTAATATGAGCAAGACTGAAGAGAATCTTAAATTCGCATTTGCAGGTGAGAGTAAGGCGAGAAACAAATACACCTTTTTTGCAGAAGTGGCTAGAAAAGAGGGGTTTGAACAGATAGCGGCTATCTTTGAAGAAACCGCAGCCAACGAAAAAGCCCACGCAGAACGACTATTTAATTTTCTGAAGGGCATTGGCGACACCAAACAAAACTTGAAGACAGCTATTGATGGGGAACATTACGAATGGACAGAAATGTATCCAACATTCGAGAAAGTAGCACGCGAAGAAGGATTCACAGAAATCGCTGACGTCTTAAAGGAGATAGCTGAGGTGGAGGAGGAACATGAAAAAAGATACAGAAAGCTACTCAAAAACCTAGAAGGAGGAAAAATTTTCAAAAAAGACAAAGTGATTAAATGGAAATGTCGAAACTGCGGCTACGTACATGAAGGAACAGAAGCGCCTAAAGAATGCCCTGCCTGCGGATACGCTCAGAGCTTTTATGAACTGCTTTGTGAAAACTACTAGACAGACGAAAAGAGGTGAAAACATGACTAAAAAAGGCGAAATATACCTGTGTGAAATATGCGGAAACAAAGTGCAAGTGCTAGAAGAAGGTGTTGGAACCTTAGTTTGCTGCGGACAAGACATGACATTAATACAATAAAACTCAAAAGAAAGAAGAACACCCACGTTTTATAGTTTAGAGTGCGTGACGTTTTTGGGCGTAAATCTGCGTAATTTGGTTCCGAAAACCACTGTTAGACTCAACAGCTTAAGCGGCAAGTCTATTGCTATAGACGCCTACAATGCGTTATACCAGTTTCTCGCTATCATCCGCCAACCAGACGGAACACCACTTAAAGACCACACTGGAAAAATCACCAGCCACCTAAGCGGATTATTGTATCGAACCGCCAATTTAGTGGGGATGGGAATTAAACCCATTTACGTTTTTGATGGAGTGCCGCCAGCCCTCAAGGAGGTAGAAATCAAACGTCGCATGCGAGTTAAAGAAGAAGCCACAATCAAATATGAGAAGGCGCTAGCGGAAGGAAAGATTGAAAAAGCCAGAATTTACGCCCAAGCCACCAGCCGCCTCAAAGACTACATGACAGAAGACAGTAAACGACTCCTCACTGAGATGGGTGTACCATGGATACAGGCGCCTTCAGAAGGAGAAGCACAAGCAGCTTACTTAGTAAAACAGAGAGATGCCAACTATTGTGCCAGCCAAGATTACGACAGCCTCCTCTTCGGAGCACCACACCTCCTCCGCAACGTCACCATTTCAGGACGAAGAAAGCTTCCAAGAAAAAAAGTCTACATTGAGGTGCGTCCTGAAACTGTGGAACTGAACATGCTTCTCAAGGAGTTAAACATCACGTATGAGCAGTTGGTAGATGTGGGCATTCTCGTCGGCACAGACTTTAACCCTGACGGCGTGAAAGGAGTAGGTCCAAAAACAGCGCTTAAGCTAATACAACAACACGGAACCATCGAAAACGTAATGCCAACGCTAAAAGAAACACAGTTTCCCGTTGAACCTCAACGAATACGAGAAATCTTTCTCCACCCTAAGGTTACCGACAACTACACAATTGCATGGAAAGCTCCTGATGTTGAAGGAGCCATAGGCTTTCTGTGCCGCGAAAGAGACTTCTCCGAAGAACGTGTGCGAAAAGCCCTCACAAAGATGACGGAGGGAATGAGAGAAATCAAGGGAAAAGTAACTCTTGAAACGTGGTTTGAAAGTTCAACCTAGCGCCGTAATTTATGTCCATGCTTTCCAACTAACGGCACAAACGCGACTCCACCCAAGTTCTCTTCTGTGATTTGGTTATCCTCCTTTTTGATGCGCATAAGCGTTTGGTACATGTAGAGACTTCCAACTGGAATAACTAAGACTCCTCCAGTTTTCAACTGTTCCACCAAAGGCTTAGGAACATCTGGAGCCGCTGCCGTAACCAATATGCGGTCGTAAGGAGCCTTTTCCGCATATCCCTCTGAACCGTCTCCACAGATCACGGTAATTCGGTTTATGTATCCAGCCTTCTCAACGTTTTTCCTCGCAGACTCAGCTAGTTGTGAAACAAACTCAACAGTATAAACGTGCCCCCACTTTTTCTTCGACGTATTAGTAGGTGCCACTATCTCAGCTATTGTGGAGGCGTGCCACCCTGAGCCAGCACCTATTTCTAAGACTCGATGTCCCACTTCCAGTTCTAGAGCTTCATCCATTATAGATACCATGTTTCGCCCAGTCGACCCTTATAGGTCAGCTGAGAGGCGCTGAGGCGGTTTGCCCAAACCCTATTGGAAGCGGGGAATCCACTGCTCCATGCGACTTCACGTTTTCGGGGAGAAAGGGTTCCCGAGGCACTCGCCGCAAAGATCGCATGACCGCAGGAGACTGAAGGATTCTCTGAGCAATTAGCTTCTGGATCAGTTTCTCCCAAGTATTGTTTTCCATTTTTATCCTCAAAGAATACTGAGGATGCCTGCCTTAAGATTTTAGAGGTAACACATTACGTGACTGTGACCGATTTAGCTAAGTTTCTTGGCATATCCGGGTCTAATCCCCTTTCGATTGCCATATAATACGCGAAAAGTTGTAACGGAATGGCGTATAGGATGGGTGAAAGAACCTCGGGCACTCCCTTCACGATCTCGATGTAGTCATCGGCTAAACTTTTGATTTCTTCGTCCCCCTCCTCAGTGATCACTATGATAGATGCTCCTCGAGCCTTCATCTCCATTATGTTTCCAATAACCGTCTTGTGAGTATCGTCCTTAGGGCAAATGAATACTATTGGAAACCCTTTCTCAACCAAGCTTATGGGTCCATGTTTGCTCTCTCCAGCCGGATAAGCTAGCGAAGGAATATAAGCGATTTCCAAGAGCTTCAGTCTGCCCTCAAAAGCTGTGGCTGAACTGATTCCCCGCCCCAAAAAGAAGAAGCACTTAGCGTCTCTATATTTTTTAGCAAGCTGCTTTATCTTCTCCTCCTGAGTTTGAATAATCTTCTCAGCAACCTCCGGAATCTGCTCCAGTTTTTCCTCAAGATGCTCAATTTCCACATGAGACACTTTTCCCCTCTTCTTGGCAAGCCGTAACGCGAGTTGAGCGAGCACACATAACTGAGAGGTGAAAGTTTTTGTGGCCGCAACTCCTATCTCTGGCCCCGACTGTTGACAGGCATATACACGAGCAATACGAGTCAAAGTGGACCCGATAACGTTTGTTAGCCCCATAACAGTGGCAGCTCGAAGTCTCGCGTGTTCTACGGCAGCAAGTGCGTCAGCGGTCTCGCCGGATTGACTGACAACGAGGATAGTGCTGTCGATGTTAACGGCTCTTCCATGTTGTTCAATAAACTCTGAGGCAATGATGGGATGGGTTGCCAAAAACGCCAGCTTAGAAAACATGTAGGAGGCGGCTAAGCAAGCGTGATAAGAGGTTCCACACGCCACCAAGAAGACTTCCCCAGCGCGGTCGAGGAAGGTTGTCATAAGCTCCAGATATTGCTCTTGCAACCTAAGCGTGTTTCTGAGACAAAGAGGCTGCTCATGAATCTCTTTAAGCATAAAGTGAGGATAACCCTGTTTCTCAGCCATGTTGGGGGCCCAGCTGATAACCTCGGGTTTCCGAGACACAAGAGTCGAGTCAGCGACCTTTCGGATCTCGTATCCGTTGTCATTGAGAACAACCAATTCTCCGTTTTCAATTATCAACGCCTTATTTGTTAACGGAAGAAAAGCAGGAATGTCAGAAGCGCAGTAAGTAGCGTTCTCAGCTACACCAACCACGAGTGGACTATCTCTTCGGGCACAAAACACTTTGTCAGGCTCCTCAACCGAAATAACAGCGATTGCATATGAACCCTCCAACCGACTTACGGCCTCACGCACCGCTTCAAGCATTGTTAAGCCATCCTTCAACTTTTCCTCAATAAGGTGAGGAATCACTTCGCTGTCAGTTTTAGATCTAAAGACATGCCCCCGCTCTTCCAGCTCCCTT
>DAOVGL010000059.1 GCA_030672415.1 Candidatus Bathyarchaeota archaeon | reverse complement strand
CTACAGTGTAATAAACCTGAATCACTAGTAATCCACGCCAACATCATTTAACGTAACGAAATTACAACTAAACAGTACCATTAAAATGTTTTCTTTCCTGATGATCCGCTACTAAAATAGGGCATACATGACGATGATGGGTGCAAACACTGAAGCAACTAGAGACATTACGGTTATCATCGTGTTTAACGATGGACCCGCTGTATCCTTGAAGGGGTCGCCCACAGTGTCGCCTACAACCGCAGCCTTATGTGCATTTGAACCTTTGCCGCCGAATGCTCCAGCTTCAATGTATTTTTTGGCGTTATCCCACAGTCCACCTGCATTAGCCATCAACAGAGCAAAGATCAAACCAGAGAATATACTGCCACCTAAGTATCCGCCGAGCGCTTCTATGCCGCCAACTAAACCCACGACCATAGTGACAACGATCGATAGTACGCTTGGAAGAATCAGTTCCTTCAAAGCTCCTTTTGTAGCAATGTCTACGCATGTTGCGTAGTCTGGTTTTGCTCCCTCCTTTCCTTCTTTTAAGCCTGGAATCTCTCTGAATTGTCTTCTAATTTCCTCGATCATTCTAAAGGCATTTTTGCCCACGCCAAGCATCACCAGTGCTGAAAATAAGGGTGGCATAGCAATACCTATGAGGGCGCCAGTCAAAACCAGTGGGTTCATCAGGTCAAAGCTGATGGTTTGACCAGTTAAGTTTTGAACTATTTCTTGGTAGGCAGCAAGCAACGCAAGCACTGTTAGTCCTGCAGCTCCTATTGCAAAACCTTTTGTTATGGCCTTGGCAGTGTTGCCAGCTGCATCTAGTCTATCAGCTATGTCTATTACTTCATCTTCTAGTCCTGACTGCTCTGCGATTCCCTTTGCATTGTCAACTATTGGACCGTATGCGTCGCTAGCAACAATCATTCCAACGATGGATAACATTCCAATAGCGCTCATGCCGACTCCGTACACTCCGGAGATTCCGGATGCTTCAGCTAAAAAGTATGCTCCTGTAGCTGCGACAGCGATTCCAAGGAGTGGCGGAACTATGCTTATCAAACCGTAGGAAAAACCGGTTATTATGTTGATGGCTGCTCCTGTTTGAGCTGCTTCTGCGGTTTTTATTGCGGGAGGTCTGTCTATGGAAGTGAAGTAGTCTGTCGTGATGCCGATGATAACTCCTGCCAGTAATCCAATAACCGCTGTTCCCCAGATGGCCAATTTACTTTCTAGATTCAAATTAAATTCTAGATAATAGGTCGCCAAAAATGTCAAGACAGCAAAAATTACACATGTTAGATATGTTCCCCAGTTAAGTGCTTTTCCAGGATTGCCTTTTTTACCAACTCTTACGATGGCAACTCCTAGGATTGAGGCAAAGATTCCTAGCCCAGCAAATATTAGTGGCAAATTGACAAAAGGATTTTCAAAGGATGAAATTCCTGGTGCGAGACCTACCGCTAGTATCATCACTGCTACGATGCTGGCAACGTAAGAGTCAAATAAGTCGGCGCCCATGCCCGCCACATCACCAACGTTATCGCCAACGTTATCTGCTATTACTGCTGGATTTCTAGGATCGTCTTCGGGAATGCCTATTTCCACTTTGCCCACGAGGTCAGCGCTTACGTCAGCGGTTTTTGTGTATATGCCTCCCCCCGCCTTTGCAAATAGGGCCATGGCACTTGCACCGAAGCTGAAGCCAAGGACAATTTGTGGATCGCCCGTGAGATAGTAGACAACGCTTACCCCGAGCAGAGCAAGTCCAACAACAGATAAGCCCATGACTGCTCCACCGCGGAATGCTATTGGAAATGCTTTGTTTAATCCTTCTTTTGCTGCTTGGGCTGATCTGACGTTTGCTTTGAGAGCAACTGCCATCCCAAAGAATCCAGCTAAGCCTGAACAGATTGAACCAAAAATGTAGGCTATCCCCATAATGGGGCCGTTAGGAAGGGAAATCGCTAAGACCGTGGCTATGACTGCAACGAAAACTGCAAGGTACATATATTCTCTTTTCAGAAACGCGTTTGCACCTTCTTTTATTGCTTCGGCAATTTCTCGCATTTTAGCGGTTCCGCTGTTTTGTTTGTTCACGTAAATGAACAAATAGATTGCAGATACGATCGAAGCTATAGCCGCTATCGGTGCGATTGTCCACAATTCCATTTTTATCTACTCCATAGCCAAACACTCAAACATGAGGTTCTAATAACAGTGAGTTCAAGTTTTATTGCCCGAAGTGTTAGAGCATCTAATTTATAAACTTTCGCAAACCAAAGTCTGGAACAACGTCGTAGCGCTGGGATGAAAGAGTTACTATCGCCCTCATAGGGCTATGGGAAAAATAGGTTGGGTAGTTGAAAGAAAGCTTTTTTTAGGAGTAAGACGGTCTTAAAAAGCTAATGTAACGTAATAACAGTTAATAGAAAGTAGGCGGTTGATGTGAGCCAAAAATGGCATGCGATGGAAACTGAGGAATTCATGGCTACTTTAAAAGCCAGCCAGAAAGGCTTGAATGAGGAAGAGGCTGAACGCCGACTGCAAGAATTCGGGCCCAACGAGCTGGTGGAGCGGAAGGGAATAACCCCTCTTCAAATATTTCTCGGTCAGTTTAAGGACGTCTTTGTAATTATGCTTTTGGTTGCCATCGTAATTTCTCTCATAGTGGCATGGTACAAAACGAGCATTGCTCCAGGTGCAGAAGGTTCAATTGGCGAATATGTAGATGCAATAACAATAGGCGCTATTATAGCTCTTAACTCCGTTGTTGGTTTTGTTCAGGAGTATCGGTCAGAAAAAGCAATGGAAGCCATGAAAAAATTGACGGCTCCAAAGGCTCGGGTATTGCGGGATGGGAAAGAGATGCTTATACCCGCTAGGGAGATTGTGCCTGGTGACATTGTCATTTTGGAGGCTGGAGACCGCATCCCAGCTGATGCCCGACTCCTTGAGGTAGTGGATTTGAAGACTGATGAGGCGGTTTTAACGGGTGAATCAACGCCTGTGGGAAAAATAACCGGGGTCTTGGATGAGAAAGCGCCTGTAGCCGATAGAAAAAATTCGGTTTTCATGGCCACCCACATTACATACGGTAGAGGGAGAGCTGTAATAACCTCTACAGGCATGAGTACAGAGTTTGGAAAAGTTGCTGAGATGGTTCAAGCTGTGGGGACGGTGGATACTCCTCTCAAACAGAAACTGGCAAGTTTCGCGAAAAAATTGGGAATAATAATTGTGGTTATATGTGCTATCATATTTGTTCTTGAATTGTACGAAATCTTTGTCATTGGAGTAGGTGGGGTAGGCGAGGTCATAGGGAACATCACAGACGCGTTTATGATTGCGGTTTCGCTCGCTGTTTCAGCTGTTCCAGAAGGCTTGCCTGCCGTAGTGACCATATCGCTTGCCCTCGGCGCTCGTGAGCTTGCAAGACGCAACGCTATCATCAGAAAACTTGCTTCAGCGGAAACTTTAGGAGCTACAACCGTCATCTGTTCCGACAAAACGGGCACACTAACAAAGGGCGAAATGACTGTACGCAAAATCTACACCAATGACAAGATTGTCGATGTAACAGGAGTCGGATACGAATCTAAAGGCGATTTTCTCCTAAACGGCGTTCGCTTAGATCCGAATGAGGATGCTCACCTCACTTTGCTTTTAAGAGCTAGCACCTTATGCTCCAATGCAAACTACGATGGAAAAAGCGTGATTGGAGACACTACGGAAGGGGCATTGATTGTAGCCGCAGCCAAGGCGGGGATGACAAAAGAAAACTTGGCGAACACGTATCCTCGTGTTCAAGAGGTGCCCTTTACCTCCGAGAGAAAACGTATGACAACCGTCAACAAGTCACCTGAAGGAAAGGTATTTGCCTACGTTAAAGGAGCCCCTGAAACCATCTTAGAGCGCTGCAATCGTATCCTTAAAGGTGGCAAAACAACCAAGCTGACTGAAAAAGAAAGAAAACACATCTTAGGAACAAATGAGGAAATGGCAAGAGAAGCTTTACGTGTGCTCGCCGTGGCCTATAAAGAGTTGCCAAGCACCCCCTCAGAAAAATTTGATGCCGAAAACTTGGAGAAAGACTTGGTCTTTCTAGGCTTGACAGGAATGATTGATCCACCAAGAGAGGAAGCAAAGGAAGCTAACAGTCTATGCCAGCAAGCGGGCATAAAGACCGTCATGATTACTGGAGATCACAAACTTACAGCAGTGGCCATAGCCAAAGAGCTGGGCATGCTAAAAAGCAATGTGGTTCTGATTGGCGCCGAACTGGACAAAATGAGTGACGAAAAATTTGAGGAAATAGTGGAAGACGTGACAGTCTACGCTAGAGTTTCTCCAGAGCATAAACTTCGAATAGTTAAGGCGCTGCAAAAGAAAGGACAAATTGTTGCCATGACCGGAGACGGAGTTAACGATGCGCCAGCTCTCAAGCAGGCGGATATCGGTGTAGCCATGGGCATCACTGGCACAGACGTAACAAGAGAAGCTGCAGACATGGTGCTGGCAGACGACAACTTCGCCACGATAGTTAAGGCCGTTGAGGGAGGGCGAAGCATTTACGATAACGTAAGAAAATTCTCCTTCTTCCTATTGCGTTCCAATTTTGACGAATTAGGTATCATAGCTACTTTCGCTCTACTAGGCGGCTTAGGTATCTTACCTGACACGGCATTGCCGCTTACAACTGGAATGATTCTTTGGTTAAACTTGGTTACAGATGGGGGGCCTGCACTTGCTTTGACGATGGAACCTCCCGAACCAGACGTGATGCAGCGTCCTCCACGCAACCCAAACGAGGGCGTACTGCACGGAAGGTTTGCTTCAATAATCGCCACTTTTACAGCCCAGTTCATCTTAACGGGAGGCCTATTCTACTGGCAATACTACATCTTAGGGCAACCTTTGGAGGTTGCAAGAACTATGGCTTTCATGCGGGCAACGTTGCAGGAATTGGTCGTCGTATGGAATTGCCGATCCGAAAGAAAAAACGCCTTTAGGATAAGTTTCTTTTCCAACAAGTTTCTGTTAGTTGCTGTGATTGCGTCCGCCTTATTGACGGTTTTCATACCTTACATAGGGCTGTTCGACACGGTTCCCATGATAAATCCCTTCGATTGGGTAATTGTCATAGTAGCCTCTCTTTCAGGCTTACTGATATTGCCCGAGATTTTCTATGGAAGAAAGATACTTCGCTGGAAGTAGCTTTTCGACAAAGCGTTGAAATCATTTAAGGATAGTATCTTCGAATAGTACGTGGGAAAGGAATAGTGTCCATCACGCTTTCCAGTTCAAGCATCCACGCAAGCAACCGCTCAACTCCCAACCCAAAACCAGCGTGGGGAACAGTTCCATACCTTCTTATGTCAATGTACCATTTGTAATCTTCCTGTTTCAAGCCAATTTCTTTCAGCCTCTCAATCAACTCATCTTTGTCGTCGACCCTTGCTCCACCCGTGGTGAGCTCACCTATCCTTGGAACAATTAGGTCCACTGACATAGCGAGTTCTGGATTCTCCTTGTATGTTTTGCAGTAGAATGCCTTTATCTGCTTGGGGTAAGCATACACGAAAACTGGGTCACCGAACTCTTTTGCTAATACTCTTTCCTCGTCGAATCCGAAGTCTTTTCCCCAATTGGTTTCAAGTCCTTTCTTTTGAAGTATCTTTATAGCTTCATCGTAGGTTATCCTTTTGAACGGCACGTTTATTTTCGCCAATTTTTCAGCATCCACACCTAAACTTTCAAGCTCTCCTCTGCACTGTTTGGCCACGCTATGACACACATGGCTTACGAGGTTTTCCTCTAGCCGCATCATGTCATCTATAGTGGCAAACGCTTGTTCAGCCTCTACGTGCCAGTACTCGGTGAGGTGTCGTATGGTTCTGCTCTTCTCAGCCCTGAACGAAGGCGCTACACAATAAACTTTCTCTAACGAGTATATCAGCGCTTCAAGATGCAACTGGGCGCTCTGAGTGAGGTACAGCTCTTTGTCAAAATACTTTAGTCCAAAAAGAGTAGAACCGCCTTCGCAAGCGCTGGAGATAAACATGGGCGGCGAAACTTCGATGAAGCTTTGTTTTCTGAAAAACTCATGTATAAACTTTAACACTTCGCTTCGTATCTTCATGATGGTGCCCATCTTTTGGCTTCGCAACCACAAGTGTCGAACGTCTCGCAGAAACTCTTTGCTCTGGTCTTTTGTTATTGGAAAAACTTCAGCCAGCCCAATGATGTTCAACTGGTCCGTGGACATTTCAAATTCTCCGGGAGCACGCTTATCGCTTCTCACAGTTCCGCTCAAGGTTAGGGATGATTCTATTGTGGCTTTTTTAGCGTCAGCCCAAGCGGAACTTCCTCTCTTCACGGTGCATTGAATGGTGCCTGTGGCGTCGCGTATTATGAGAAAAACTGTGTCTTTGCTCTCTCGTTTTCTGTAGACCCACCCTCTTATGTCTACATGTTTACCTTCGTAATTTTTGTCCAGAATGACTTGGATGGACACGAAGGACATGATTTATCATCTTCCCTCCTAACCTTTCCATGCTCCAGCGTAAATATTTACTCACAACTTATACAACATCTTTATGGTTCAAACAATAAACATTGACCTTAAAAGTTGTTTGGGTTCTGGTTCTAGTTTGCGGGATGTTAGAAAGTCCTTTAAGAAGCAATAACAATGATATCGGATGACAAAGGGTAATTGAACATGGCTGAAAAGGAAAAAGAGGAAACTAGTTACCGAATGGAAGGAATAGCTTTCGGGCTTGCAGATGGCACAATCCTTTGTCTAGGGTTAACAATAGGTGTTGCAAAGGCAACTTCTAACACGAATCTGGTCATAATTTCTGGCATAATTGGAGGAATAGCAAACGCGTTTGGAAATTCCATTGGTTTGTTCATGTCTCAATCAGCAGAAAGAGGACTGCAAATTCATGAAACCGTAGAACATGGAGTATCAACTAGGATACATTCAAAGATGGAAGTCTTGACTAGCAGCGTGCTTTCATTTATGGCCACAATTGTAGCCTTAATCATCCTGCTCTCCCCGTTCGCATTTCTCAACATGACCGACGCCGTACTTACCACTTTTTCATTTGGAACTATTTTATCGTTCATTCTTGGCAATTACGTGGGCAAACTGAGCGGAGAGAACCCATATAAAACAGGATTAAAATATGCTGTTTTGGCTATTGTGGGAGCAGTAATTTCTTTTTTGATTGGAGATTTGCTCCGGCTACTAATTTAACGCAAGTTCCTTATTTAGAGATGTCATATTTCATGAGCGCCTAAGACTTTAACTTTAACTATTGTGGAAAGATTTAAGAAACCGATTGCTTCAGAATTGAAGGTGGCGGGGATAAACCGTAGCGAGAGGAAAACTCCTCCTATACGGGTGGGGTAGCCAGGTTAACCCGCTGGGCTCATAAGCTAAGGCTGATAGACCCAGAAATCGGTAGTTCAAATCTACCCCCCGCTACCAATATTTTAGAGTTGATACAGAACTTCTCTTTTTGTTGGCAGCCACACATCTTTTGTAAACGTGTTGCGCTGATCTTGAACACTTAAATATCTTGTTGGGTAAAGTGTTGTAGAAGACCAAGCCGTAGAGTATTTTTGCGGCTTCTCTGCGGTCTTCTGAATATTGCATCTACGAATAGTTATAGGTGAAGAAGATGAAGGTTGGGGATTCACATTCATGTCCTGAATGTAAAGGAAAAGGAAAGGTTGCTTGGATAAGTGAAGATGGAAAAACTATTGCCGTTAAATGCAGCAAAACGCATCTAGGCAAAAAAAACACCGTTTTTCTCATTCAACAGCAAATTTCTGTTGTACCCAAGGAAAAGCTGAAGAAGAAATGGATGCAATAGACTTAACGAGCGTGTTTTTCGGGGAGGAAAGAACCTGATGAAACTCGAAGACCTGACTGAAGTTGAAAGGAAAACCTACGAGTTTATTCAAAAGGTTGGTGAGATTCAGCCTAAGAACTTGCCCGACCGAAGAATGGTGGGAGCGGTGGCTAACTTAAAGGCAAAAGGGTTCGTAGTAATCTTCAAGAAGTATATGGGCGGGTTTCGGCGGGAGCCACATGCTACTCCTCGAAACCCATACCCATACCCAACTCGACGGAAAAAGAAGAAATTTGTACGGATATCCACCAAAACTGGATGAAAACCCACCATTTTACGGAAACCCAGACATAATCAACATACTCATAAAAATGGGAAACAACGCCAAAGCCGACAACACAATAAAAAACACCGCTAAAGCATTGAGACGACTAGACAGAGACACAGACCTAAACAACCCTGAACAAGTCAAACAGTACATAGCAAACATGCAAGTTTCAGACGGCTACAAAAAAGCCTTCTGCGTAGCCTATAACAAATACTGTAAACACTACAAGATACAATGGCGAATGCCAAAATACAGAGTACAACAAAAACCTAAAGATTCTAAAGCATGCATGCATACAGAGTCGAAAAAATCAAGTTGCTAAAAGAAGGCGGCACAATATTCAGAACACTTAAACCTTAAATGGACGCTAATAATTATCATAGATGCAGAAAGAGGAAAATGGTTGATAAGTCCATGGGAAGAAAAAGAAGCCCGAGAAATGCCAAGAATAGAAGTGGCAGACGCGTTAAGAAACGCTCCGTTGAGATAGGAAATGAATATGAAGTGGATATAACAGAAATAACCCCCAACGGGGCAGGCATAGCTATAATCAAAGGTTTCTTAATTTTAGTTGACGACACAAAGGTTGGAGACCACGTAAAGGTAAAGATTACAAAGACGTACCGCATGAACGCAGAAGCAGAAATAGTCACATAGAACTCAAGCATGTATGCCGTTCCTGTAAAAAACGCAACACAATACCTGTCCTCTTGAAAAGACGAAAAACAACAAAACCTTCGATATTCCAAAACCTCAACGGCTACGCACTCCAGCCCAAACCCATTAAATAAACAAGTACGTGCATTCAATGCATGCATGCTTGAGCACGCAAAGTTTAAGAACCAGTACAGATAGCTTGGTTTTTAGGAAGTTCTTGTTCATGAAGATCAAAAAGATGCAGAGAAAAGTACGGGCATTTGTCTTTCTAAAAGTGGAACCGAGAAAAGAAGAAGAAATAATGGAAAAGCTTTTGAAA
>DAOVGL010000007.1 GCA_030672415.1 Candidatus Bathyarchaeota archaeon | reverse complement strand
TAATGAATATGATCACCGCCCAAATAATCTTTCATTTATAACAGTGGCAGTAATTGTCATCATAGTGGTCGCTAGCATTGTTGTAAACATTAACTCATACCAACTATTTTCGAGAACTCTCAAGAACTTAGAAAACAAGGTTACGTCGCTTCAAAACGAAATCTCCGCATTGACAAAGGCTTTGGGCAACTATAACCAAACGAGCATAGGTAATTTATCACTTTCCGAACTCTACAATAACGTCAAGGATTCTGTAGTGCTGATTCGCGGACAGAGAGCTGATGGAGCGGTGGCAGGCTCAGGATTCGCCTATAACTATTCAGGTGACGCTCTTTCTGGTCCGATTGTAATCACAAACTATCATGTGGTTGAGGGGACAACAAGTCTCTCTGTTACATTCACGAATGGTCATGCGTACGCCGCTCAAATTCTCGGTTCAGATGTTTACGTAGACCTTGCCGTTCTCTCTGTTGATAATGCCCTCCCTGAAGAGTTTAAACCTCTCCCCATCGTCAGCTCCACGTTGCTCAAGGTGGGTGATTTAGTAATAGCTCTAGGTAATCCCTACGAGCTAGTCGGCTCCATGACAACAGGCATAGTCAGCCAGCTCGGAAGAGCAATTCCTGAAAGACTGGCGGGCGGATATTCAATCGCCAATGTCATACAAATTAGCGCGCCAATCAACCCCGGCAATTCAGGCGGTCCATTGCTGAACTCTAGGGGCCAGGTGGTAGGCGTGACATTCGCTATAATCGAAAACTCAACAGGGGTGGGCTTCGCCATACCATCGGATGCAATCCTTCGCGAAATCGCTTGGCTCGTAAATGGCGACGCTTATCCGCATTCTTGGATAGGAGTGACAGGGACCGACATGACCTACGAGGTAGCTCAAGAAATGGGCGCCTCTATCACTTACGGATGGTTAATAGTAGATGTGTTCCCCAGCAGTCCAGCCAAAAGAGACGGTCTAAAAGTCGAAGACATCATTATTGCCTTAAACGACACCCAAATAATAAGCGGCGACGACATATCCAGCTACCTCGAAAAGTATACCTCACCAAATCAAACAATTATTATAAAAATAGAAAGAGATGGCTCTGAAACAACTATTTCTTTGGTTCTTGGCACCCGACCACCATCAAGCTGAAAAAATTGGGAGGAAATGCGCGCGCTCCTTAGTTTATTAATATAGGATTTCCTATCCTTGATAATTTAAACGAATGACCCACGACAATTTACAATCGCGACATGATCAGTGGTGGCAAACAACAGGACTTAAAAAAGGGCACACCTTAAATGAAAACGAGGAACAGCAATGCAGAGTCATGCAGATGTAAAAAGAGTGAGTGTAAAAGCAACAGAAAAGATTGACGAAACGGGCGTGAAAGAGCAAAATTAAGGTTTGAAAGGAAGTTTTATTGCCATCAGGTAAGCGTCTTCACCGTCCGCGTAGTACCTATGCAACGTCCGTATAATATCAAACCCCAACTTCTTGTAAAGATTCACAGCCGACGTGTTACTCGCCCGAACCTCCAAAAAACATTCTTTCGCCTTATAACGCAGCATAGCCTCCCTGACTTCCTGTACCAATGCACGTCCAACACCCTGACGCTGATGCTGCGGCAAAACCGCAATTGAAATCACATGTCCTTTTTTCGTGATGCCTATTATCCTAAAGTTGGGTAATCCAGTTTCGATTCGACACATAATGTAGCCTATAACCGTTCCGTTATCTTCTGCAACCAAGAAAGTCCCTGGAAATCGCTTATGCAAATCCAGAAAAAAGAAGCCAGTGTAATTTTCTGGGAGGCACATACGATTTATGTGCAACACTTGCTCCAAATCGGATGGCTCAAACTGTCGCAGCGTAAACGTCATTTGCATACTTAGTCCAGTCGTTCCTTTTTTATTATTCTGCAGCCTTAAAGATGGGCAACGTCATGTTTCCATGAGACATAGCCCAAACTCTAGCGTTTTTGCCAGCAATGTCGAATGCATCGCGCAAGGCATCGTTAATTGCCCTAGCCGTCTTCAACTTAAACGTGTTTTGAGCTAGATAGTCAGGCATAGTGGAAGCAAGAATTATCTGAGTCTTCTGCAAAGCTTTCATCAAATAGTAGGCTTTATGTCCTCCAAGGCGGAAACGTCTTTTAATGTTCTTCTCCATTTCCTTCACGCCATCCATCTTCGTCATCCACTCGTAGAAGACATCCTGTCCATGCCCTTCAGGACATTCCGCTAACAAAATCATGACTCCTCCCCTCTTCACCGCGTCAAGTGCATTGTCAACTCCTTTGTAAGCTTGGTAAAGATCAATGTCAAGGGGGTGACCACCTGGACTCACAAGGACAATATCTCCCCTCCGTTCAATAGGCACCTTGTACATTTCATCTACAAGCTTAACTCCCTCATAGAAAGCCTGCTCTAAATCTCCCGCAAACGCCTTTACCAATTCGTTCTTGCCATTGGTAACTATGTTCAAGATGAAATCAACTTTAGCGAGTTCCGCTGCCTCCATCATATCTTCATGAATAGGGTTGCCCTCCAACACACCTGTCCTAGCCTTAGGATTCAAAAGCATAGCGTGATTGCTTTGAATAGTTTCTGCGCCTGAAACAGCGGGCAAAACGCTTTTTCTACCTCCACCATACCCCGCGTAATAGTGCAATTCCACATTTCCTGTTAGAATTCTCCGATCAGTTTCAGCGAAAATCTTGTTCACATAAACTTTCGTTCCAAACTTAGCCGTTTTACCGATGTAAACCAAATCATCAGATTTGTGGTCGTGATTTACGACTTTCACTCTCTCTAGAACCTCTTCGCCTACAAGTTTCTTCATCTCGTCTAGTCTCACAGCACGATGAGTACCACACCCAAAGATGATAGTTATGCTTTCGTCTTTCACACCTGCCTGGTTTAGTTCATCTAGCAACGGAGGAACCATAAGGTAGCTTGGAGTTGTTCGAGTTGCATCATTCACTACTATGGCTACAGTATCGCCAGGTTTTACAATTTTACTTAACGGCCCAGTTCCTATGGGCTCTCTTAGAGCTTTTTCAACTTCAGCTCGAGGGTCTGCTACCCCCGTTTTTTCCTTCGGTTCTATATTGCCCAAAAAGTTTCTAGCGGGAATTCTTGCACAAACCTCGGTTTTCCCGTAAGGAAGCCACACATCAACCATTAAAACTCCCTTCTTACACACTTCTAGCGGGTTTAATTTAAACCTAACGGATAACACAAGCCCTTTAACACTCAATCCCCAATAAAATCAAACAGAACTGTAAAGGAGGAATAACTGTGGAAAAGAAAGTTTTGATGATAATTGCTCCAAGAGGTTTCAGAGACGAAGAATTTCAAGAGCCAAAAGTCATTCTGGAGAGAGAAGGCTTCAAAGTTGTAGTGGCCAGCACTGTAGCTGGAACAGCTGAAGGAATGTTTGGTATGAAAGTGACTCCAGACACCACAGTAGACGAGGTTAACCCAACGGAGTTTGACGCTGTGGTAGTTATCGGCGGATCCGGCTCCCCAACCTATCTCTGGAACAATGCACAGGTCCAAAAAATAGTTCAAACTTTACATCAAAAAGGAGGTTTAGTCTCAGCCATATGCCTATCCCCGGTTGTCTTGGCTAAAGCGGGGCTCCTCAAAGGAAAGAAAGCAACAGTGTTTCGGACAGCTGACTCCATAAATGAGTTGAAAAAGGGCGGAGCATTAATTTCAGATGCGCCAGTTGTGGTTGACGGTGAAATAATAACTGGAAGCGGGCCAGAGGCGGCTAGAGAGTTTGGCCGGAAAATCGTAGAAGGCCTGTCGAGATAGCTATTGAATAACCCTTGAATTTTAGTATTCTTAGTAACGTTGCATAGAATATTGAAGGGAATAAGTAGTGAGCGCGCGGCGAGGATTCAAGGCAAGTTTTAAATGTGCTCTAAACACGTTGAGTTCAATATGAGCATTTGGAAAGAAAGATTAAGCAATGCCCGAAAACTGATGGAGAAAAACGGTATCGATGTTCTAGTTCTCTCTAGCGCTGAAAACCTTCAATACCTGAGCGGAGTTACCGATCCCACCTTACACACTTGTGTAACGATCGTCCTCCCAATCGACGGGAAACCAGTAATGATTGTACTTTGGCTGGACATCGAAGTAGCTAGAAAACAATCTCAGATTCAGAACATCAATTATGTGAGCTGCCTCCCCATCGACGCAAAAGAGCGTAAAGTGGCGGAGGTTTTGAGAGAGTTCAGTACTCCAGGGATCACAGTTGGCGTCGATTATCTCGATTTCAGCGAATTCGAAGAGCTGAAAACCAGCTTTCAAAACACATCTCCAAACGCAAAGTTCGTAGACGCGTCAGACATGTTAAGCATGCTACGTTTTATCAAGTCAGACGAAGAAATTAAGCTTATTCGGAAAGCCGCTAAAATCTCAGATTACGGAATGGAAGCGGCAGTTAGGGCGTTAAGAGTTGGAGCAACGGAAATTGAGGTCGCTGCTGAGGCAGAGTACGCGATGAAGAAAAGAGGATCTTGGGAGTTAAGACATCCAACAATAATCGCATCTGGCAAACGAACGTTATTAGTCCACCCCTATGCGAGCGAAAAAAGGATAGAAAAAAACGATCTAGTAGTTATAGACCTCGGAGCCGTATGTGGAGGCTATTGTTCCGACATCTGCCGAACAGGCGTAGTAGGAGCCTCCAATCAGACGCAAGAAGACTTGTTCAAAGCTGTACTGGAAGCTCAGTCAGCAGCCTTCAGCATACTCAAAGAAGGCACGACTATTGGAACGGTTAACAAAGTTGTTCTCGGGATATTCCAAAAAACCGGCTATGCAAAATACTTCCCATACCTCCTTGGTCACTTTATAGGCTTACAACTCGAGGAAGAACCTATGATCATGCCTAAAAACGCGGACATCGAGTTCAAATCCAACACTGTTGTTTCGCTTTTTCAGAGCTCAGTGTTTATGCCGAGTGCTGGAGGAGTTCGAATAGAAGACATGGCTTTGGTCACAAAGACGAAATCAGAGGTCTTAACCCACTACCCAAGAGAATTCATAAAGGTATGATGGAGATCATTCTAATTCTTCTGTTTGAGCGGGTTGCATAGCGACTATTAATGAGGTTATGTAGCCTGCTATTCGGTTTCTTAATTTAATTGAAGACGTTTCTATGAGAGTTTCTATGAGTTTTTTGTTGTCTTCAAAGTTGGTAGTGAATTTGTCTGGATACCTTCCTACCAGTTCTTTGGCTATTCTCTTCACCCGCTGCGGTCGCACTTTACCCAATTCTTCACCTACCCTCTCCATCCTTAGACTTACTTTCCTTCGCCCTCATACTGATTGTTGACTAGTATAAGCTTTATTGAGATTTATAGTATTAGTCACATTGAACGTACCAAGTTACAGAATCCAAAGTCATGTGATGATTTTATCTTAACTTTTTATGAAGTTAGACTTATGAAATTCTCTTGAAACCTAGGTAACCTTTACGACTTTTAATCCGTCTTTGTCGTAGGTTAATTGGTTGTGGAATAGTCCTCTTATTCGAGAAACCACTTGGGGTTCATGGGCGCTTTTGTTGAGGAGGAAGAATTTGGCCGCTTGATGTTTAACTAGGCGTGTTACGCTTTTTACCGCCCATTATTGTTTGTATCCTCAGCAAATCTTATTCCGAAAAAATTAGTGAAATTCTGAAGAATCTGGTCAGCCACTTCGGGGTCCTCCATCTTTTTTATTTTGGCTACCGCCTTTATGACATGAGAAAGGAAGACAGGCGTGGTCATCTTACCTTCATATGGGCCTCGAAAACTAACTGGCCCATCAGTCTCAGTCAATAAGTTCGTCAAAGGGGCTCGCCTAATGACCTCTTGGGTATGACTGGAATATACGGAGGGGAGCCCCTCTGAAATATAATAGCCGCGGTCAACGATCTGAGACAGCAACTTCATGGGCTGGCTGAACCAGTGTAAAAGAATTTTTTTCACGCCATATGAAGGGAGAAGCTTAACGATCTGAGAAGTTGTTCCTCTTGAATGGATGATTACGGGGAGAGATTGTTTCTCAGCTGCAGAAAGCATTTCATGGGAGTTTGGGAGGAATTCTATATATAGGAGACTACGAATAAGGAGGTGATAAAGTATGAGTAAGAGAACTTGGCTCGAAGATACAACGGGAAAAAAGCTAGAGTGGCTAAAAGCACAAAACGGTAGATATAGGAAAAACGCTAGGCTTGCTATCGATAAGTTTGAACGGTTTACGGGCAAAAGTTGCGATCAGATTTTAGAGGAACGAAAGACAGACTACAAACTCGACGACGAAGAATTGAAACATAGATTCGAAAAAGTTGTCGTTGAATTTCATACTTGGTTGCAAACGGAGTACATAAGTCGAAACACGGGAAAACCATTATCAAGCTCAAGTGCTAGGGCTGTATTGGCTCCCGTTAGAGGCTTTTTCAGTTATTACCGCTATCCCATAATGCTGAGAAAAGGAGAGTTAGGAGAGAGAACTCTT
>DAOVGL010000027.1 GCA_030672415.1 Candidatus Bathyarchaeota archaeon | reverse complement strand
TCTTCCATCCAGTTTGTAGTCGTATTTTGGGTTTCTTCCATACGAGGGATGTGTTTTCGGAGTTTTCTTCACCGCTTCTTCAACAACATAGGATGGAAAATGGACTAAACCTTTTTCAAAATCAACGGTGCAACCATTATCCTTCAACATTTTCAGAATACTTTCACCGTGATGGATTCTGATACCGGTTTTTTCTAGGACTTCAAGGGAAGCTGAATGAATCGCGTCAAGCGCGTCTTCAGAGAAAACGCGAAACGACGGCATTAAACCATGTTTTTCAAACCCCACCATTTCTCATCACTTCATATCTGATTTTCTTCAGTTATATAGAATGGATGGTTTTTATTTATTGTGTTTTCTTTCTAGTTTTGGCGGGCGGGGTGGGATTTGAACCCTGCCTCAAGTGGAGATATCTCCCGAATTCTACCACAAAACCCTACTTCTTTTCTAACGTTCCATAACTTTTAGACGATAGAAAAAAAAGGAATAGAGGTTAGGTGTTCTGCTTCATCTTGTTTCATCTTTTTCATGCATGCATACGGCCAGTACCGACAATAACTATAATTTGTGAAGACGTTAGCTAATTACAGAAGATGTGAGAGAAATGTACGCAACTGGTCTGAAATGTGTGAACTGTGGAGCTCTCTACCCCTTACAACCAGAATTTTTTGTTTGCCCAAAATGTGGCTTAGAAAAAGTTAGAGGAGTTTCGGTATTTCGAGGCACCACGGAGGTGCAATATGATTATGAGGCGCTTAAAAAATCTGTCAGTAAAGAACTATTTGCAAAGAGGCCATTCAACCTTCTAAGATATAGAGAGCTGTTAGACCTTGGTGAAGAAAATATCATCACCTTAAGCGAAGGCGGAACTTCCTTAATAAAATGTAAAAATCTTGCCAAGAAAATTGGTCTTAACAATTTATGGTTAAAAAATGAAACTTCAAATCCTACACACTCATTTAAAGACCGGGAAAGCGTTTTGGTCGTAAACAAAGCATTGGAGTTTGGAAAGAAATATGTTTCATGCGTGTCTTCAGGTAATGCCGCAGCGTCCCTAGCCGCATATGCAGCTCGAGCTAGTTTAGGATGTTTTGTCTTGATGCCAGCTACTACACCTAAGGGAAAGATCGCTCAATGTACGTTATATGGTGCCGTAACGTTGTTAATGGATGGAATCTATGAAGAAATTTTTGAGCTTTACATCGAAGCAATCAAGGAGCTAGACATTCTTGAGTCGAGTGGAGGGTACAATAGATTCAAGGTAGAAGGTGGCAAAACCATTGCCTATGAAATATGTGAACAATTGGGATGGAGAGCACCCGCATGGGTTATAGACAACGTTGGTGCCGGCACTCACTTGTATGGGATGTGGAAAGGTTTCAAAGAGTTAAGAAATCTAGATCTGGTAGAAAATGTACCTAAAATGGTGGCGATCGGGCCAAAAGCAGGCTCGCCAATAGTTACGGGATTCAAGGAAAAGACCGATCTACCGTTAACCAGAAGTGAGGAATCAATTGCTGATGGTTTGGTGGGTAGATGGAGTTATGACATGCCTTTAGCTCTTAAAGCTTTAAGGGAATCAACCGGATACGCAGAGCATGTTTCGGACTTGGAAATTTTGAAAGCAATGGAATGGTTAGCGCAACTTGAAGGGGTTTTTGCGGAACCCTCAGGTGTTGCTTGCGTCTCAGGTGTTTCGAAGATGGTTGAGACAGGAATGGTGGACAAGGGAGAAGAGATCGTATGCATAATAACGGGAAGTGGGTTGAAAGAGCCTGAATTGGCAAGAAGAATATCCAAGGAGCCCACTCTTATCTCAGCTAGTGCCGAAGAAATTAGGTCAAACTTGCAGAAGCATTTAACACGTTTAGGGAAAGAATAGAATAGGTAAAATCATTGAATATACCTTCTGGATGAAGAAACAGGGATATAGCGAATCCACCATTAAATTTCGCGGATATATCCTGCATAACTTGATGCGAAGAGGTGCAAACATCCTCGATCCTGAAAGTGTGAAAGAAACCATAGCATACGCAGATGAATGGAATGAAAACACAAAGTCCACAAGAGTTCTGAATTACGCAAGTTTCCTGAAGTTTCTCGGATTAACATGGGAAGAACCTCGATACAAAAGGACAAGTAGAATCCCTTTCATTCCAACTGAAAAAGAAATCAATGACCTTGTTGCACATGCAGGGAAAAAATTGTCTGTGGCATTAGCAATAGCGAAAGAAACAGGTGCTCGCATAGGAGAAATTCTTCGACTTAAATGGACCGACATCAACGATGAAAACAAAACTGTGATATTCAACTCTCCTGAAAAAGGCAGTAACTCACGAATCATAAACATTAGTTCCACACTGCTCGGAATGATAATGACATTGCCTAAGAAGTATGGATACGTGTTTGGAACACCGAATGGCATTGCCACTTCCTCAGGTTATAGTTCACGATTGGCGAATGTACGTAAACGTTGCAGTTGGAAACTCAACAATCCGAGACTGAACCAGATATCTTTCCATACGATCCGACATTGGAAGGGAACAATGGAATACCACAAGACCAAAGACATTCTACACGTCAAAGAACTCCTTGGACACAAAAACATTAACAACACGTTGATTTACATCAACTTGGAAAGAGCAGTCTTCAAAACGTCAAACGATGAATTCACGGTAAGAGCAGTTAACACCTTAGAAGAAGCATGTAAACTGTTGGAAGTAGGATTTGAATACGTCACCGACATCAACGGTAAGAAACTGTTCAGAAAACGCAAATAAACAAAACATGCATAATTCATTGAAAACGTGCATAATACAGACAAATTATATATGAAACTGAAAGATGACTAAGGTGAGGTAAGAGAAATGACGTTGGAATTAAGCCGTCAAAAGATGCGGGAGCAAGCGCTTAATCAATTCAAATACCTCAGAACCTGTGTATTGGCTAGAGAGTTGTGTCTGCTTGTGCGCGCTAACCGGGTGACGTTTGACATAAAGGACGTCAACAATTCTTGCGCTTTCGTCGCTAAGTTGTGTCGAGAGGCGGGTTGCGAGGAGCCCAGCGCGTTGTGCAGTAAAGCCGCTAAAGCCGTTCTCACCAGTGAAGAGAAATACCTTGAACTTTGTGAGCAGAGCTGTGGAAAGTGCAGTGAATCTAGGCGACCTAAAAGACCACAGCGTGAGGAAAACGCTTATTACGTTGCATAAAACGGATACAATTTTAAGAGGACTTTTTTAGTGGTTTAAGGTCAGCGGCTTTTAGATTTTTCCTTCTCTTGCTCTTCCAAAAACTTCTGCTGACACCTAAGACAACAGAAGACACGTTCCTTTCCATCGATAACTTTTGTGTAAGTTGCGAACACACATTTTTCAACTGAAATTTCTGCTTCACATGTTCCACATTTTACGAAGCAACTCATTTTTTCACCTTCTTTTTCTCTAAATAGTCGTTTATGGCTGCCTTCAACGCGTCTGCAGCCAAATTTGAACAATGCATCTTCTGTGTTGGTAGTCCGTCAAGGCTTTCTGCCACGTCAGCCCGAGTGATTTTTGATGCTTCTTCCAAGGTTTTTCCTTTGGCGAGTTCAGTGGTCATACTGCTTGTGGCTATAGCAGCGCCGCAACCGAAGGTTTTAAATTTAATGTCTATGATCCTATTGTCTTTAACTTTAATGTACATAGCCATAAGGTCGCCGCAAACAGGATTACCGACTGTTCCTACTCCATCGGCGTCTGGAATTTCTCCTACGTTTCGTGGATTTCTGAAATGGTCCATAACTTTTTCGCTATACACCCTTTATCACTTCATCATTTCTTTTGGAGTTAAGGGGGACATTGCCCTCAACTTCTTCACCACGCCTGGCAACACTTCAAGCACGTAGTCTACATCCTCCTCTTGGTTTTGTTTGCCCAAAGTGAACAGTAAAGATCCATGCGCCTCCTCATGAGCTAATCCTATAGCAAGTAACACATGCGAAGGTTCTAAAGTTTTTGTAGTGCAAGCAGAGCCCGAGGACACTTGGATACCAAACATGTCGAGGCTTAATATCAAAGATTCTCCTTCGATGTAACTGAATCGCAGACCAGCATTGTTCGGTAATCTTTCAGTTGGATGCCCATTCAAATAAGAACGCTCAATGCTGCCCAATACACCTTTTATTAGTTTATCCCTCAGCAAACGCAGTCGCTTGCTTTCAGCTTCCATTTCACCTTCCGCGATTTCCGCAGCTTTAGCCATGCCGACTATGCCTGGTAGGTTTTCTGTGCCAGATCGCAGCCCTTTCTCTTGACCACCTCCATGTATGAAGGGGTGGATTTTTGTTCCTTTCTTAACATAGAGGGCGCCTACACCTTTAGGTCCATACATGTCGTTCGAAGAGATTGACAGCAGGTTTATGTGTTCATCTTCAACGTTGATGGGTATCTTTCCTGCGGCTGCTACAGCGTCGACGTGTAAGTAGATTTCATTGTCGCTGGCGAGTTTTCCTATCTCTCTTATCGGCTCAATTGTTCCTATCTCACCACTTGCGTACGTAACAGATATGAGAATTGTCTTTTCGTTTATCTCGTTCTCAAGTTTTTCAATGTCAACAACGCCTTGATTGTTCACGGGTACATACGTGATTTCGAAGCCTTGTCTCGCGAGGTATTTGCAGGTATTCATCACAGACATATGCTCAATAGTGGTGGTGATTATGTGGTTACCTCTTTTCTTGTTTCTATAAGCAACTCCTTTTATCGCCAGATTGTTGGACTCAGTGCCTCCTGAAGTGAATCTAATTTCCTCGGGTTTTTCCGCTCCTATCAGTCGAGTAACCTTTATTCGTGACTCCTCTAAGGCTTTCTTAGCATCCAGCCCAAATGAGTGCAATGATGAAGGATTTCCATAAATCTCTTTGAAGTAGGGCGTTATTGCCTCGAAGACTTCGGGGTCTATGGGTCTTGAAGCCGTATGATCCATGTAAACTTTTCTCGTCAAATTGATCCTCCTATTTCAGTTTCTTAATCAAAAATTGAAGCTGGTCTCCATCTTTGTGTATTTCGATAAGTTGATGACCAAGTCGCTTAACCAAGCGTTTTATGTCTTCTTCAGCCGCTAGGTCATCAGCGGTTACCTCTAAGACTTGACCAACATCCAACTTGTCAATCTCTATTCTAGTTCTGAAAACTGGCTCAGGGCAATACAAACCTAAGCAGTCTAGTTTTCGATGAGGTTTTATTTGAGTAGACAGCGTTAATTCGCCTCTCTTATCTAAAAATGCTGTCTTCGTCAAGTCTTTAAATGTTTTGGGCTTTATAGTTACACTCACAGCACTTAAATATCTACTTTATTAAAAACCATAAAGGGCGATGAAATAAATGGTCTCTTGTTTAGGAAAGATTTTTAGGTCAGACATTCCACACGTCATGTTAGAGATGATCGCATGAGTGGACGTTGGGTTCAAGACTGCAAAAGAATCTTAGATCAAATAAAGAAGCTTGAAGATATTGAAGGACAAGACCGTTTAGACATGGTGCGAAGAGTCAGGTTTATTCTACATGCGCTTCAACGCAGCGTATCAGGCTGGACTGGATGGATTAACAACCCAGACGTTATGGCAAATTTCTCTCTTGAAGAACTGAAAGAAATAAGCGAAAATCTTGCTAAACTAACGCAATCCTTCGTAGAATATGACTGTGAAATAACTTCGATTGCCGAAAAGGACTTGACAATAAGAGAGCCTGAAACATTAGGCGAATCAACGAAAAAACCAAAAGACAGAACAGACATATTCTACGTCAAGTGATAGACTTTTCTAGGATTTTTTTCTCTTCTTTATGCACGCCCACAGATGCCCGTACGTTTTTGGAAGGAATGTCTGCAACAAAAGACATGAAATATGCCCCATTACCGTAGTCTACGAAAGTGTAGTTATTCTGAGAGCGTGGGAGAGTCCATACGCTCGAATTATTGTAGTATAATGTGAGGTTCTTAGCAAGAGCGGGGGTTCCTTCATTTAAGAGGTTGGAGGGCGGCTTGGTGGCATTCATGAGTTTGCCGGCGGGGGCATGCATGCACCAAAAAGCAAGAATCAAAACTTCACTGAATCCCTAGAGTTTTTCAAAAACAAGTTAATATTTATTCTAAATTCAGAAGCATAAAATATACGTCTTTCATCTCCTTTTTAAGGAGGCATCCGCTCTTGGGAATCACCGAAGACGAATTTCTTTATTTCCTAAGGCAATTGTCTAAAAAAGGCCTTACTATGGAGCAGGCGGCAGACAAACTCAACGTTGAATTGAAAGATGTTAAGGAATACGCAAAACAGTATGGCATATCGTTTGTTTCATCTAAACGGAAAAAAGTCTCCTTGAAACGAAAGAAAGGCAAGGCTAAAAAGAGGTCTTCCAAAAAAAGAAAACTTGAAATAGAAGAGCTCAAACAAATAGGTTTAAATAAAGACCAAATTAAGGTTAGCCTCAAAAAAGCCGAAGAAGAAAAAACAAGTCTGATAGAGTCTGCAGAAAAACTGGGCTTCATCCAAGCGGCTAAAAATTCAAAGATTATAGCCGATAATATGTATTTTACTTACGCTGATATAGAAATTGAGAAAACGAGAGCAGGGGTTGAACAGAAACTCTTCGATTTTCTTAAAATCATAAACGAGGAGACTGTGCGACTAAGTGAGTCCTTGATAGAAGAAGGTAAGTTTTCTTATGAGGTTTGTAGAATTCTAAGACAAATTCTAAAACGTTTGAACTTTTCTTTCATGATACCTTCAGAAACACTTCCGTGGCTAAGAAAAACTAGACGAATCATCCTAAATGAGGAAGGACACTTAATCATCATATATGAAAACGGCGATGCGGATTCCAAACTTCTAGAGGACTATCCGCCTAGCATCATTTTGATAGTGTTTCAGTACATCATCCCTAAACTGGGAAAACTAGTTAAGTTATATGGAGAAAAAATCAGCCTTAGAACAAACTTTTTCAAAAAGATATACCAAGAATTGGATAATCTTCAGAGGGCGTTTGAAACTTCCGCGGAACAGCCCTCCGAAAAAGAGCGCTTCAGACGAAACGAAATCAAAAAAATTCTTTCAGAAAGTTAAAAACTAAAACGGACTGCAATTCGAGAATTTCACCGGTCTTAAAAAAGATGTGGAGGAGAGATATTAGATAAAACCGCGCTCGCATGTGTTTTATCAATCATTATCCGCTGTTCATAAGGGTTAAATGGTTTCTCATGAAGAGTTGGTGTCAATAGGAATTGGAGGTAATTTGGTGTGAATGAATATTTGGTCCTACTGAAACTGAGCCCAACGAAAGTAATTGATACAATAAACAATCTAAGGAAACTTCCAGATAAGCCCAGCCCAGGAGTAGACTTGGAATACGTCATGAACGTTTTCGGAACTTGGGACGTAGCCGTGTGGTTTGACGCCGAAAACTCCAGTCAAGCGCTGGAGTTCATAAACGAAAAGCTAAGTCAAGTTCCGGGCGTAGTCGATGTGTACACGGTACCCGCTTTCTCTAACAGAAAACCGAAGCAGGAATGACGTGCGCAATCCTATAAAACGGGTCAGGTAGAATACTTAGGCTACCTCTACACCCACTCTTTTTTATTTTTGTTACACCTGTGCAACCTTTTGTAATGTTGTTTTAACATCATACTGTAACATTTCGGAATGCATGCAAGACAGGAACAGGAGACCTCCTACGATACTCCTTCCACGGACTTGAGGTATTCTTTCAGGTACTCTTTCACCCACTGGCGAAGGTCAGGGAACTCGTCCAGCATGGCTTTAACGATCTGTACCCTAGTGTTCCTAGCGTTGTCGTGTTTAGCCATATCTTCACTTTCACTGTATATTGTCTCATAATATACTATAAACTTTATGTCCATGCGTTGAACGAGACTCCAAAACTCTGGCCTCCAGATTCTTGAACAACTCAAGCAAAAATGCATTGAAGAGGGATTAATCAGAAAGAAATGACTCTACTAACATTAGTTCTCAACTGCTGAATTTTAATAATAAAAAAAACGGTCTAGCGTATGCATGCATGCTTTAGAATCGTTAGGGTTTTGTTGTTGTTCGTCTTTTCAAGAGGACAGTTCTT
>DAOVGL010000052.1 GCA_030672415.1 Candidatus Bathyarchaeota archaeon | reverse complement strand
TTTCACTTTTACATTCGCTTTGATGTATGGATTGTTAGTTGACGCCTTAATCTTAGGGTTTAAGGCTAAAAGCTCAAAGGGAGACGTTAAGACCTCTAGGATGGTCGCTGCCGTAACTGTCAGCACTGGAATCGTTGGGTTAACAAGTTATTACGTCACTGTTTTTGTGATACCGATTATTCCACGAATCTCCATCGTCATAGACATCGCGGGACTCGCAATCAACGTGGTGGAGACAGCTATTCTTATCGCAGGGTTGGTAAACGGGCTTATAGCTGGATACGTAGCCACATATGTATGGAAGAGGAACCTACGACAGCTTACAACTTTGTGAACGCCAAAAATCTAGTATAGCTTATCTAGCCAATTGCTTCTCCAGTCTAGCAAGTTTTTTCTTCTTTTTCTTCTCTTTTCGTTCCTTCTTCTTTAGGGGTTTAGGTTTTCTTCCTCTAACCTCTCCCTTCATTCCACCCTTCGCACTTCCGCCCATGAGAACATCTCCTTTTTTCGCAGACAAAAATAGATTGTTTACACCTCTTAAAAATATTCTTTTATCCATCCCATTTCTGTCATGTGTTTAAAACTAGTGCATATGAAGACTTGAACCTCAGCGAAACTCGTCAAAAGTGGGCCGGGCCGGATTTGAACCGGCGATCTTCGCCACGTGAAGGCGACGTCTTAGCCGAGCTGGACTACCGGCCCTATATCAAAGTTTAACGGTAAACAAATTCCTTTAATATCTTTCGTAGCATCTTGACACGTCTTCTCAGCCATTAGCCATTAATATGCTGAAGCAGTGTTGCAACCTATGTTAAAAAAATAGAGAGGTCTATAACTATACAGAAACAGTTCAGTCCATTATTTACTTACTTCTCGCTTTTTCCACCGCAGATTTTTGCTTCTACATTTCCTACATTTAGTGGCGGTAGGAGCATTTCGCGCACCGCACTCCCGACAAATCTTCATATACAATCTATGCCGCTGAGCAAGGGCTTTCTTAAATGGATCCATGATTGGCACGCAAGTTCCTCCTCAATTGGCTACCTTTCAGATTCAGCGCCACCAAATATATTTTTCCTTCTCTTCAGCTTCTCAGCCAATATTTTTGCTACATCACTGGGTTTCTCAGCCACACTAACATTCGCCTCCCTAAAAGCGTCAATCTTGCTCTGAGCAGTTCCAGCTTTACCCATAATGATGGCTCCAGCGTGTCCCATCCTCTTCCCTTTTGGCGCAGTTCTGCCAGCCACAAATGCAACCACGGGTTTAGCGTATCCTTTGTTAGAGATGAAGCTCGCCGCCCGTTCCTCCGCATCTCCTCCAATCTCACCGATCAAAACAACCGCCTTGGTTTGTTCGTCCTTCTCAAATTCCTTGAGAACTTCAACAAAGCTTAAGCCGACAACAGGGTCTCCACCTAACCCCAGACAGGTAGATTGCCCTAAACCCATCGTGGAAAGTCCTGTCGCAATCTCGTAGGTTAGAGTTCCACTTCTCGAAGCAATCCCCACGCTCCCCCGCTTGAAAATGTGGACAGGCATAATCCCAAGCTTACACCCGCCCAACGTAATAATGCCGGGAGTGTTAGGACCAATAACAACTGCGCCTTGATGTTTTGCACGCGCCATAACTTGCACTGCATCCTTCACTGGAACATGTTCAGTTATAATCACAATTGTTTTCAATCCGCTTTCAAGTGCTTCAAACGCAGCGTCAGCGGCGAAGGGAGCGGGAACAAAGATTATGGAAGTGTCGGCCTCATGTTTTTGCAATGCCTCTTCCACTGCATCATAAACCGGAACGTTATGAACTTTTTTCCCGCCCTTCCCAGGCGTCACACCCGCAACAATTTGAGTCCCATAGTCAAGCATCAACCTCGTGTGGAAGCTTCCTTGAGTTCCTGTTATACCCTGAACAATGGCTTTTGTGCTGGCGTTAACAAAGATTCCCAAAGAACAGTTATCCTCCAACCTTTGCGATTCCAACTGCCTTTTCAGCCGCTTCTTCCATGCTGTCTAAGATGGGGATACCTGCCTCTGTGAGGATACGTCTTCCCTCCCTCTCGTTTGTTCCCACTAATCTTATAACCAGGGGCTTGACAAAACCGATCCGGTTCTTTGCTTCCAAAATGCCTTTAGCAACTTCGTCACATCTGGTGATGCCGCCTAAAATATTGATAAAAACAACGTCAACCCGATGGTCGGACAAAACGAGGTTGAGAGCAGCAGCCATTTTGTCAGAAGAGGCTCCGCCACCCACATCAAGAAAGTTCGCTGGGTTTCCACCATACAGCTTAATTGCGTCTAGCGTAGCCATAACTAAGCCCGCGCCGTTTCCAATCACACCGATGTTTCCATCGAGTTTAACGTACGCCAACCCGCTCTTTTGAGCCTCCAACTCTTGTGAGGTTAGCTTGTCTCCGTCAATTTTTGTTAACCTCCCATGAAAATTGGACTGGCGATAAAGCGCGTTGTCGTCAATTATGAGACGAGCATCCGCTGCAACAAACTTTCCCTCAGACGTTTCAACTATAGGATTCATTTCGCACAGTTCAGCGTCACAGTCCATCGCCACTCTGTAGAGTTTTAGAAAAATAGCAGCGAGCTCCCGCATTTGACTGCCCACGTAGCCCAGTTTTTTGGCAATCTGACGAGCGTGGTAGGAACGAAACCCATACAAGGGATCAACTAAAACCTTTATGATTTTTTCTGGAGTTGCAGCGGCGATTTCCTCTATCTCCACCCCGCCCTCAGATGAGGCTATTGCTACGTAACTGCGATTAGAGCGGTCCACGGTTATACTGAAATAGAGCTCTTTACTTATGGAGAGTTGTTCTTCCACCAAAACGCTTTGAACCTTAATGCCCTTTATCTTTGAACTCAGCAGTTTACTCGACGAAAGCTCGGCCTCTGCAGGTGAACTCGCGAAAAGGATGCCACCAGCTTTTCCTCTTCCCGCCACCAGAACTTGTGCCTTGACGACAACTGGGCTCTTGATTCGTTCAGCTGTCTCTCGAGCCTGTTTGGGAGAAGTTATCAACCCTCCTGTGGGAGTGGGTATTCCATATTTAGAGAGGATTTCCTTTGCTTCATACTCAAAGAGTTTCAATGGAAGATCTCCTCAGAGCTTATTTGAGAGTTTGGATAGTAACGTAAGACCTTGTGTCTTGAATCCCATCCACTGAAGCTAGGTTTTTGAGAGTCTCATCCAGCTTTTCTCGTTCCACTACAAGGATAGCGTCCATGTCGCCGACTACCCTGAAAACTCGTTGAATAGGAAGCGTTACAATTGTTTGGTACACGCCCACTCTTTTAAGAGGCGAGATTTTGACAAAGATGAAAGCAGGATTCACTGAAATTCCTAGCATGTTCAGTCCCTTTTCAGTTACGTCGATAAATCCTCTACCTGTTCTAATGCATCCTTCATTCCGAAGCTTGCGTAGATGCACGTTTAATGCTTGTCGACTGATGTTGAGTTGTTTTGCCAGTTCGCTTTGTTTCACGTCTAGAGTGTAAGTTGTTACGGGCCTGCCTTGCTCGTACAACATGTAAAGCAGATGAAACGCGCGTCCGGTTGGGATGTGTTTGCTCATAAAATCACTTATTTCTAGTTAAACTAAATTTTTACATACGTAAATTAAATGATGTACATAATATAAAAGTTATACCATTACGACGTTACATTCTAGCTACAAAACCGCAACGTATTTATTCCTAAGTTAAACCATAAATATTTACGCAAAAACAAGGAGTGAGACAGTGAAATGCCAGAGAAAAATGATGTGTTGATCGGGCGAAAGCCAGCTATGAACTATGTGTTGGCTTGTATAACCCTCTTCCACGGCGGAGCAGATGAGATAAACGTTAAAGCACGGGGAAGAGCCATCAGCCATGCTGTTGATGTTGTCGAGATCGTTCGACGTCGGTTCCTACCAGACGTAAAGGTTAAGAACATAGATGTCGGTACAGAACAGATGCCACCCAATGAAGAGAGAAGCACGCCCACTAACGTCAGCACCATTGAAATAACGCTAGGAAAATAATAGACGTTAGCAACTTAACAAGCTCCATCATTCCTTCTTTATTTTTTTCTAAATCCAAGGTTTTAACCCATATTTTTAAGTATACGTTAACC
>DAOVGL010000049.1 GCA_030672415.1 Candidatus Bathyarchaeota archaeon | reverse complement strand
GAGTGAAGTTTGCTGGGCTCATCGAGGAGATGACTGAGCAGATGAAAGCGTTGGGGAAGGAGAAGATTAAAGCGGAAAACGAGAAACTGCGACCAACGTTTGAGAGAATGCTTGCACGAAAAAAGAAATAATTATTGTACTACACGCGCATAATTTCTAAACTCGAAACCGAAATTAACGAGTTACCTCAGTATGTCAAGTGAGTTGAAATGAGCGCTTGGAGACTGCTGAAACTTGAGGTTAATGACGCATTCACAAACATGGCTATCGACGAGGCCATCATGAAAACTAGAATAAAGGGAACCGTGCCCAACACCCTACGCTTTTATCAGTGGAAACCCTCCGCCGTCACCATCGGTCGCTTTCAAAACCCTTTCCAAGAAGTCCACATAGAAAACTGCAAGAAACAACGAGTAGACGTGGTGAGAAGAATTACGGGCGGAGGAGCCATATATCACGACTTCGATGGCGAGATAACTTACAGCGTGGTTGTGAATGAAAAAGATTTAGGATCAACAGATGTGATTGTTGCCTACAATCTTGTATGTAACGGTCTAATTGAGGCAGCCAAAACCCTAGGTGTCAAAGCAGATTTCAATCTTGGAGACCCGAAACACTGTCCAAACATTGCAATAGGTGGGAGAAAAATCTCTGGAAGCGCCCAATCTCACAAGAAAGGCGTACTGCTTCAACACGGATCATTCCTTTTAGACATAGACTTGGAGAAAATGTTCACGTTTCTCAAGGTCCCATGGGCAAAATCCCTAGAAGACGTATTGAACATAGCCCAGGAAAGGTTGACTTCTATTAAACACGAACTCGGCTCAACAGTATCAACAGACGATGCGTATCAAGCCCTAGTTACGGGCTTTCAAAAAGCGTTACGCATCCAACTCGTAGAAGGAGAATTGACGAGTTACGAGCGAAGCCTCGCTGAAAAACTTCGAAGAGAAAAATTCACGGCGGATGAATGGAACCTTACAGGCAAAGTTTGACCATTTATCCATTCGCATCGCTTCCACTAACGCGCGCAACAAAAAATAGGACAACATCTTCCCTATTTAAACATCATAAAACAGCTAAAGTGAAAAAGTAGCTAAGGATTAAAGTAATTGCGGATATCAAAGCTGCTTTTGTCCATGTAAGCTGACTAAAGAAATGCATTGCGATTGCAAAGAGCACCGCCATCCATGCCTTAAATGCGAAGTCGAGATAATATCCAAGTTGGAACGCCCAGTTGGAGACCCACTTTTCCTGGAAAGTCTCAGCTGTTACCTGTGGAAGCGTCGAGAAAAGTAGCGCGTTAACCAGAATGTAAACAGTGGTTACAATAAAAACGTGTCCTATAACAACGAAAAACTTCGTCAACGAGCCTGTTTTTCCGTGAAATATCCTCATAAACATCAACAGAAAAACTCCATATATGGCCCAATTAAAAAAGAAAGCGATAGAACCATTTAGGGAGGAAATGATAATGATGTCGGACGCAGCTGCCGTAAGCCAGGAAACATACTTTCCAAAATGCAAATCATCAATTTTCAATGTTAGATCTGCAGCATCGGACCAAGCTAATCTAAATTCCAATCCAGTTATGTTTCTCCAATCTGGAGAATTAAGTGAAGTCCAATTCAGGTTATCCTGACCAACCTCAACTGTTACGTTAGCCCATGTATCGCTTGAGTTCATTAAATCGACTAAATTCAATTCAAAGTAACCGTTTTGATTGTTAGAAAATAGTCGTAATGTTGCATTAGAACTCGGGAATGTCTCATTTTGGTGTATCCATTTAATTCGGAAAGACAGTGCCTTGTAACCTGTTTCTCCTGAGCAATTAAACTGTCCTATATCTGTTATGTTCATCCAAATGTGTGTGTTATTGGTAACGGAAGATTTGACACTATAGTTGCCAACCACACCTTCTGTACCATCAACTGATCGTTCTCCGTTAGAATTCCAAAGGGATACTGATTCGGTCCAGTCATCATTATCAGGCGTCGCAGTCAAACGAAAATATTTTGAAGCTACAACACTTTGCAAAACTACTGTAGCTAATAAGGTGAGCGCTAAAACTAAGAGAGGTCCTTTAACACTTGGTTTCTTAACGATTTCCTCAAACGCCTTAACTGGAGAATATAAAACCTTCAATACCTCATAGACAACCAACTTCTGTCTAATCTCCTTTTCTTTTACACCTTCACTATATTTTTCCGTAACAATTAACCCTTGGGTTCTTATGTTTTTAGAACAGCCTCATAAAAGTTCCTAATAACTGTTCTTTCTATTGTGTCACACCCCTTTCTCATTTATTAGCCAATTAGGAAAAAGGCAAATGTTTTTATCTGGTTATTTTAAGCGCTAGAAAAATGAATGTTAGCAACAAGTTAAACAATGCATGTTGCCTCCACATTCGTGGGTCAAATTTGGGTGACTTAAAGGCGATTTAGTCGGTCGAAAGGTTAAATGGCACCTAAAAGTAGGACTATGGCTACTATGAGTATTCCAGCGGCAACCGTCTGGACACCGTATAACCAAATGTTCTCCTTCGCGATTCTTCCAAGATAAAGGCCTAAAGAAAACAATGTGGCTAAGATGAGAGTGAATGAGACAACGTAGGCGTCCCAGATGACAAACGTTCCCGTTAACGTGAGGATGAAGGGAATAAGAGCGATCACACCCGTCAACACAGGTGATGCGCCGTCAATAAATGCGGCATACACAGAAACAAACTCAGAAGCTTTATTATGTATGGAATTGCGGAGATCGGTGAGCATGGCAGCCTCGAGCGTTTTAAGATGTCTCTTTCTCTCAGCCTTTTCAGTCATGAAGGCGCCGAAAAGGCCGGACACCCCCATAGCTAGACATGCCCCTAACCCTGCGGTGACAATTATTTCAGGCTTTGTGACTCCCACGATCCAAGAGCCTACAATAATGCCAAGGATGGTCATTGAACCGTCAAAACCGTTCTTGATGAAGTATCTTCTGGCAATAGGAGTCATTTGTGTAATCTGTAGATACCGTCTAATTCTCCGGAAGAAAGTTTTAACGCGTTTTATCATGCGTTAACCACGCTGAGAAGACGGTGCTTTTCATCCTCGTCACTCATTTGCATTAGAGTAGTATGTTTAGCTTAATATAAATATTCACATTCTGGCAAATCTATCCTGAGGCGTTTTTACTTCTTCAACAATTATTTTACCCGCCGCAACTTCATCGACAGAATGAATGGTAGCTCCCATTTCTTCTATTTTCTTCTTGATATTTTCAAAGTCTATGCCATTTCCAACAATGATAACCTTCGCATTCTCCACTTGCTGATCTATCTCATAAATGATTATGTTTATACCTTCTATGCCATCTAGCTTACTAAGTGCCTCAGAAAGTTCAATTACATCCGGTTTGTGCGGTTTCAAGACATCCAAGACAAGTCTTCTTATCATCTTACAACCGACTGAGTATACTTCCCATGCGTATATTTAACTATTCCTCCGTTCTAACAACGAATGTTATGCGGCGCTAAAGCTGAGGTATAAGTGAACAATGTCCTTGTTAGACAAATATATATCTCCCTTGAATCAAGTATCTCTTTCAAAGGGTGATTCCATGGAAAAAGCAGAAAAATATGCGCGAATAGCTCTTGAAATGGGAGCGAAAGATTCAAAGGTCATTTCCGTAAAAGACCTCGTGTTTGATCCTAGGACCCTTCTCAAATGTATGTATGGTTGTGAGGAGTGGGGAAAGAGTTGGACATGTCCTTCTGCTCCAAAAGCTTTGATGCCTTGGGAAGCTGAAAAAATACTGAAGAAATATAACTGGGGGATACTGATCCGCACGCAAGACCCTAAACTCGCTCAAGAAATATCTTTCCAAGTAGAAATGAAGGCATTCTTTGATGGTTATCCCTTAGCATTTTCGATGTTTGACTGCTACTTGTGCGAAACATGTGTCTTCCCTGATCCCTGCAGGTTTCCGGAGAAAGCTAGGCCGTCAATGCAGGCGCTGAGTATTGATGTTTATGCTACGGTGAAAAAACAGGGGCTACCGATAGAGCCTCTTAAAACGAAGGGTGAGAAACCGAACTATTACGCGTTAGTATTGATTGAATAACATTGACTTGAAAAGGCAATTATATACTCGCGATTTTTTAGTTAAAAATCTTTTTAGCTAATAAGCCTACAACCGTTAAAAGAGAATGAAAATTGGGAAGAGCGGTTCTACAGTTTCTGTCAACGAATGAAATACTTACTATTCATGACGCTACTCTACAAATTTTAAAAGACGTTGGACTACTAATTCGAAGTAATCGAGTTCTTAAAATACTGGATGATGCTGGCGCTCAAGTTGATCATGAAAAGTCTATAGCCAGAATACCTGAAGCCATAGTCAAAGAAGCTTTAAACAAAGCCCCAAAGACCGTGAAGCTTTCTGCTAGAAACCCAAAACACGACATCACCGTCCCTTCCGAAACAAACTGCTATCTTACCACAGACGGTTGCGGAGTTTACATGCTAGACCCAGAAACTGGAGAGCGAAGAGCAGGCACCAGAAGAGACTTAGCGAACTTCGCAATTCTAGCCGATGCTCTAGAGTCAGTTCAAGTTTTCTGGCCAACCATCGTAGTTTCAGATGTTCCGAAGCCAGTTCATGAGTTGCATGAGTTTGTCACGTCTCTCAAAAACACTGTGAAACATGTGGAACATGAAGCGATGAACGCTAGAGAGGCTCAATATGAAATTGAAATAGCCTCCGCAATCGTGGGAAGCCGAGAAGAACTTGAGAAAAGACCTATAATCTCAGTGGTTCAGTGTCCCATCAGCCCACTTACATACGAGAAGGGATCAATAGAAGCAACCGCTGAATTCGCTAAGGCAAACATCCCTGTTGTTGCCATGGCTATGCCCAATTTAGGCGCCACCGGACCCGTAACCATAGCCGGAAGCTTAGCTGTTGGTAACGCTGAAACCCTTGGAAGCCTCATCGTCACTCAACTAGTCAATCCAGGAGCCCCATTCATATACAGCATAGATACAATGGCGACAGACATGAAAACAGGCATAGGCGCCAGTGGCACACCCGAAAGCGCTGCTGCCACTGTTGCTGCTATTCAACTCGCCAAACACTACGGACTTCCATGCGAAATGGGCGGCTTTGGTACAGACGCTAAAGTTCCTGGGGTTCAAGCAGCGTTTGAGAAAACATTAACGAATTTGCCACCAGTGATGGCGGGTGTAGACTTAATTGCGGGAATCGGTGGGTTGGAAGGATCCAACACCCTTTGCCTTGAGCAGATGGTAATTGACAGCGAAATTTGGGAGTCAACTCTTAGACTCGCTCGTGGATTCGATATAAATAATGAAACGTTAGCTTTGGATACGATACGTAATGTTGGACCGGGTGGACACTTCCTTTCAGAAAAACATACGCTTGAACATTTTGAGAATGAGCTGTGGATGCCTAAAATAAGTGATCGAAAGCCCTATGCAACTTGGAAATCCACTGGAGAAAAAAATCTAGTAGATGTGGCAAAAGAACGCGTTAAATCAATACTAAAAAACCATCAGCCAGAACCAATTGATAAGACCATCCAAGAAGAAATCAACCAGATTTTGAAAAATTATGAAAAGGAACTCTTAGGGCAGTAGAGGCTTTCTTATTAAGCATTTAGATTCGGTTGTTAAGAATGAAAAGTAATATGTTACAAGAGCATTTAGACACGAATATATAGGTAATGATTAGCTGAAGTACCGGAACCACCGTTTGCTTTCAACTCAAAACATATAAATAGTAAAAATGTGTGTTGATAATATTCACTAGGAGAAGTGCACCTATGACAGAAGATATATTGAATAGACTTAAAGAAGCTGTTATCAACTATGATGTAGATGAAACAGTTAAAACTGCCCAAGAAGTGATCGAAACCGGTTTCGACCCGCTTAAAGCAATTGAAGAGGGCTTAGCAGCCGGTCTACAAGTTATTGGAGACAAATTTGGACGTGGAGAAATCTTTCTCCCAATGTTGATGATATCAGCAGAGGCTACGAAGAAAGCTTTAGCCATACTAGAGCCCGCGGTAGCAGAGGGAAAGTCCAGAAAGACTTTGGGCAAAGTGGTCATTGGAACCGTCGAGGGAGACATCCACGACATCGGTAAAAGCATCGTCGCCGCAATGCTTACTGCAAACGGCTTCGAGGTTCACGACATCGGATGTGACGTGCCAACATCAAAGTTTATAGAGAAAGTGAAAGAAGTCAATCCCGACATCATTGGAATGTCAGCTCTTTTGACAACCACCATGCCGAAGATGACTGAGGTGATAAATGCCCTCAAGAAGGAGGGGCTCAGG
>DAOVGL010000067.1 GCA_030672415.1 Candidatus Bathyarchaeota archaeon | reverse complement strand
TTCTAGTCCAGTTAAATCCAGTTTGACGTCCACTATTTTTTGCAAAACACTGAGAACGCTTTTCGCCGACTTTGGGTCTCGCAGATAGCCTCGGGTCTCCCCCAACAGACAAAGAGCATCTATGTCTCTGAATCTAGCTAAGCCTAAAAGCAGACCCGCTGTTCCAACGATAGGGTTTCCTGCGGGACTTGCTATCGCCTCTGCCTGCAATGCTTTATTTAAAAGTTCAGGGTTGGTGGATACTGTTACCACTTTTGGAGCATCCTCGGTCTCTTTGCGGTATCCGCCAATTGTGACAATCATCTTTACACCGCATTCTTCAGCGAAGTCAAGTATGCAACTAGCCACGTCGTACTGTCCCTCAATTGTCTGCGCTTGTTGGTCTCCAGTTAAGAGTAAAAGGTCATCTTTTCCATTCTTGTTTTTCCAGAAGTAAAATTCTCCGCGTAGAAGCCTGACGCTTCCTTTTTTGTTGACAAGAACATAGTAGGGAAAGTGGGGAGAAAATAAATCTGCAAGTTTTTTCGCTTTCAACTGCTTTATGAGATATCGTGAGGCTATTCTTCCAACCATTCCCAACCCAGGGAATCCCTCTATTAAAACGGGATTCTTCAATTTAATCTCCATTTTTTTCTTAATGATTGTTTTTTCCATTTTAACCTAAACTCCTCGTCGCTACCCGGTATTTTGCGTATTTATCGTCGGGAGAGAATTTGGCTGGGTGAGGTATGTGCACCTTTCCTCCACAGTGTGTACATTTCTCTTGGTTTAATGTGTATTTTTCGCAGTGTGTACATTTCCTAAGCAACCAAACCATTATTTTTCCCTCTTAAATGCGCCTTGTCCTCCGACGTTTGTTATGTAGTCTAAGGCGGTTTTGCTAGCCTTCTCTAAGAGTTTTTCTGCTTCCTTGTAATCTTCAGCTGATACTTCAATGCGGTATTTCGGTGGTGATATGGCATAGACATGAACTATGGTTCCCGTGGGCTTTTCGATTTTCTGAGCGTTTAACAAACTTTCTTGAATGAGTACTACGCCATTAGGCTTTGTGCACTGAAGCTCTAACGTTCCCTTTATCTTTACTAGGGATATTTTGATCTTTTCTTTTACAACCTCAGCGATTGTGGTTGCAATTTCTTTTGGTACGCCTATCTCTAATAGAACATCCACTCCATCTCTCGCGGTCTTTTCCAGACCTTCATATAGGCCTCCAAAGGTTTCTTCAATTATAGAGCCGGCTTTTTCATAAATTTCTTTAATGGGTATTTTTGATTTCTTAGAAGCGCTCCGCAGCAAACTTTCTGCCTTTCTTTCTCTTTTCCAAGCGAGAATTTTTTCTCTTTTGTCGTGTTTTGTAACTCTTCTAAGCGAGAGGTCCACATGCCCTTTCTCTGCGTTGACTCTTAGAACCTTTAAAACAACTTTTTGTCCTTCGCGTACAAAGCTGCGAATGTTTCTGACCCAGCCTGAGGAAATCTCGGAGATGTGTAGCAATCCCTCTTTGCTATACTCGTCTAACGTGACGTACGCGCCGTAACTTGTTGTGCTTTTGATGGTGGCAATTACGAGATCGCCTACTTCTGGAAACTCTGGCTTTCTAACCACCATCTTTTCTCCTCCCTCTAGTTTTTTAATCCAGTTTGGTGACGATCTCTCCTTTGATTGAAGCTTTTCCTCCCGAAGGCTCGGCAAGTGTCGCTTCGCAAACGTTGCAATGAACAACGCTTGTGGCGTGACTGAAAATGACCTGTTCGTTTCCACAGTCTGGACACTTCACTCGAAGGAACTTGCTTTTCGGTCTTGGAATGAGTTTTTCCCATTCGCTCATTTTCTTTTTTCTCCTCCTACTCAATTGTTAGCTTTTTGAGGCGCATCCCCTTCTTCTGTATTGTGTAGCCGCAGATTTTGCACTTAAGTTTTAACGTTTGTTTTTTCGTTGTTTTGGAGAATTTTTTTTGAAGCGAATATTTTTGTCCACCATATCCGCTTTTTTCTCGTTTGTGGTGGCGTTCACCTTTGGCTAGGGCTCTTCTTTTTCCAGCTTTGTATAAGGAAACTGTGTGAGTTTGATGTGACTTGCACTTTGGACAGTATGTGGCGATTTCTTTAGGCATCCTCATATTATTCACTGTCTTTTCGGTATAGAACAGGTAGCTCAATTATATACTTTACCCAGTTTAAATAAAACAATACCGAAGACCGCGAATAATTATGAGCGTGTATGTCTACACGATGTAGGCGAGCGTTTTTTTCTGAAGTATTCCCGTATTCGCTTGATTAAACGCTTTCCAACTTAGCTTTAGCATGTCTATGAAAGTTTCTTCAACGAACTCCTCAACTGATGAGTAGTCTAAATCAAATTCTTTTATGAGTCTCCAGATTTGTTGGTAGCCTTCTTTGGATATTGGAATCTCTATCGTGTTTCCGAAAAATCTCATGTCATCATCAATCAAAGTTTGTAAGAGTTCATTGTTTGTTTTAAGTTTATGAGCTTCCTTGATAACTTCGAAAATTCGAGCGAGCTCGCCTTCAAGCTGAATCCTGATATAGAGCTTATTCAAACCGCCCCACCTGCATAATCTATCATTCGTGTGTGTGAAATAAAAACCCCTATGAAAAAATCTTATAGAACTCAGTTCACAAGCGCGCGCTATTGTTGTATTTAAATTAGGTGATAACCTGTTTTTTCGCAGTTTGCTATCCGAGCCTACGCTTTTGTTTCCACTTCCATGACTACCTCTTGCTTAATAAGAGCCTTAGCGTTTTCAACAGGCAAAGTTGCTATGTCCTCTGGTTTGAAGGGTCCATATGTTTTCATGTCAGCCCCAACTATGGCTGGGATCTCTTTGAGAAACCGCACCACCATTCCTTTTGCCTTCTTTTTACTCTTCATACCTGGCAAGCGTCCTCTGGAAATCTCTTTAAACAACGTTTGAGAAGACTCTGCGAGTAACGGAATTTCCGCGTACAACCGCTCCTCCTCTTCAGTTAGGTGATCTTTGGGCACAGGTTTTCCAGCTTTAACCATCTCTAAAATTTTTTCGTGGCGAAGTTGAAGGAGTTTTTTAATGAGGTTCTTCACATTTTTGAACTCGCGTTCCATGAGCTTGGCTCTCGTTGTTTTCTTATCCAACATTCGACTCTCTTCTCGCATCTTCCTCACGTAATCAGCCAGCCTAACATAGAAATCCTTGGGGAGCATCTGAATTTCCACGCTTTCCATTTCTTTTTCCGTTCTCCACGCTTCGTAAAGCTCATCGTACACCCTATTTCTCCTCCTTCACTTTCGCCCTTCCTTTACATAGAAGTAAGAGTGCTGCCGCGGTTGGCAACTCAACTTGTCGATTTTTATATGGACCATAAGTTTGATCTCCCAACCTAAATTTAGGAGCATCCTGTACAATAATCTTTAATGTGCCTTCTTTAAAGGCTATGGCGCTCTTGAAGGGATCAAAACTCTCAAAGCCAGTGACAGGAACCTCAATTTTTTTTAAACCAGTTTTTCCATGCAACGTGTTATTGAGCCTTATTAAACGGTGAGTGTCTGTGGTCACCACTGTGTCGATTTTTGCTGACTGCATCTCTGCACCGTGTTGAGCTATTTTTCTCCAGCTTGCAGTATCCACGCCCTTTATGATTCCCCACGGCCCCTTTTCTTTCCATTTCTCTAAATTTGTCTCTTTATGTTGGGTAAGCGTGTCAATAACTTTTCTCTTTAATCTTATCTCTTCTAGGTCGCTTGGAGTGGCTGTTAAAAGAAATTCATAGGTTCCCCGAGCGATTCTTCCGCTCCATCCTGGATCCTCTAGGTTAGGTCCAGTTAGTACGCGGGCTTTCCTCGCACCTCTCTCTTCCACCAATCCGTGAAGCTTGGTTTCAAGTCCTATTCCAATAATGTAGTCAACTATTTCCTTACGCGCCATTGAATCAAGCGATTGAACCTCCTCGCTTTCCACGTGGAGATGGTATCCTCGGTGTCCAGAAAAATACAGGTTTGTTTCTTTAGATGAAAAGCCAAAGTCCTGTTTCAGCATGTCCATAAGTTTTAATGTTTCAATTTTGGCGGATTCCAAACAAACTTCGCATGGCCATGTTTTTTCGTTAAATCTGGGTTCTCCACATGCAGGACACTTTTCGGGCAGCACGCCTTTTCCAGCGATGTTGCAGTTGTTGCAGACCCATGTGTCGTGGATTTTTGCGCATGGAGTTGGGATGTGGTCTGCATCTATGTCGAAAATTAGGTCAGCGCCCAGCCAGCTTTTCTCCTCCATTTTCTCCTCTGGTCTTTCATAGTAGGCGCTTGAGTAGTAGGCGTCTGAGGGAACCAATGTTTTCAAATTTTTTGACAAGTCGTCTACGTTCTTGAAGCTCTTGTGCCTAACCATAATTCTTCCTTTGAACATGAGAAAACCGAACTCGCGTTTTTCAATAAGAGTGGGCGGTTGGATACTAGATGAATGCTCCCGATAATATTCTGAGAATTTGTTTTTAACAAACTTTTTCGTTTCTATCTCTTTCACGCTCACTCTACTGAGCCTTTACTTTAATAGTTCTCATTTTCTCTCGATAATAAGCAAGTGGATGGCGTATACTTCTACATACTTCGTCCATGCCAGTGCAGACTCCATGAGTGCGCAGTGTGTCGCATCTGGGTGGAATATACTTTGTTCGTGAGCCTCGTGCACCAGCTATGTGCTCTACCTGATAACGGGTTAGTCTTTCTTTGAAGTCAGAGAGCGAACGGTAAAGATTGACTACTTCTTCTGTGGTCATGCTTATGTTTGTCAGAAAAGCTGTCAACGTGAAACGACCTATGTGGGAAAGGTGGTGTCCAGAGGTTATCCCGTCGTACATGTGTTTGATGCAAGGTGGAAAAGCGGAAATAACAACTTCTTTAGGGAACCCTTCCAATTCAATCTTCCCTTTCTGCTTCGTAAACGCCTGTTTCAAACGTTCCACGCGATCAGCCACATTTTGTGGCAACGCAATTTTTTCCTTAACGTCCAGTTTTTTCTCGATGTGCACACGTACTTCTTCTTGCAAAAGGCGGACTGTGTCATATTTTGGTAGATAAACTTCTCCGTTAAGCACAATCCGGTTAACAAGCTTCCATTTTTTGGCCTGAATTCTTGTTGCGTTTTTTAAATAGTCTGTAAAGAACAACGCAAATTTGTAGGGCGGTTTATCGTCGACTGGTCTAATTTTCCAGTTGAAGACGTTTTTGACTTCTAAAATTTTGTCTCTTTTTTCTTCTTTGAGTAAGTTGAAGGCTCGTTTCGCTTCAGTTAAAGCGTATCTTCTCTTCATGAGCTTGTCGGCTGTGGAGGCTACCATCATTACTGCAACTGGAAACGAAGAGATTTCAACATCTTCTTTGACTAACTGTTCTCTTACGGGGGCATCGAGAAGTGCTTCCTCTATTCTATGCTCTGCTCTGTTTAGTATAGGTTCGCTTATGTCCTCGATTTTTAGTTCTAACTCCTTCGCATATTCGGTTGCCTCGTTGGTGAAGGGATATTTAGCCAAGTCGCTTCTAGTGAATACCTATCTCCCCTCCGGGCTTTCGTGTTACTCCACCTCTATGCGAGGAGCCAAGTAAAACGTTAACTTTCCCTCTTTTGGCTGTTGGAAATCCAAGTGAATTGGCATGTCGGTGGAGAACTCGATAGTGGCTACCTCGGAGGTTGCGGCTGCAGCCTTAACGATGTCAGAGAGATAACTTAAACTAAATGTGGCTTTGGACGCCTCCTTCGCTTCCAGGTCTAGAAGAGCGTCACTTCCCTTCTTAATCTCAATTGTGGCTCCCATGATGTCTCCAGCTGCGCGCATCACCATTTTTTCTTTATCTATCTCAAAGCGGACATGATCACTCACTAGGTTGGCATCTTCAATGGCTTGAGAAAGTCCATCTGTCGTGATCTTCAACTTCACGTTAAAGGTAACTTTCGGGGTTGGAACCTCCTCTTCAACGGCTTCTAAGGTGGGCATATCGAAAGAGCGTACATACTTCCCAGTAATCGTCAATTGTAGTCGCCCGGTTTTCTCATCCAACGAGAGTTCTACAGACTCGTCCTTTCCAGTTCGTCTCAATAGCTTGAGCATTTCACTAATGTTTATGCACATTCTCATGGGTTCGCTACAAGCGTATTCGTCGAACACGGTTTTTGGCCACTCGAAATCAACCATGGCTACGCGTGAAGGGTCCATGGCGCGGAGTTTTATCCCGTCAGAGTTAATGTCGAAGGTAGCCTCGTCTATGAGGGTTGCGATGGCGCTGATCATGTCTTTCAGAAGTTTTGCGTCTGCCATTTTGGCTTTGAACAACTAATAAACCTCCTTTAACGCTATTGTTAATTGTTGTCTGGGTTTTAAAGTTTGGTGTTTTACATTTTGCTAGAACCATTAATGCATGCTAGTTAGTTTCAGCTTTCCGTAACAACCCTTAGTCCACGAGACTTTAGAGGTTTGACGACGCTTGGTCTACTGAGAAGCGTGAGCAAGCTGTAACCGATCACAGCTGTAGCTATCAAACTACTTATAGTGATGCTGGCCATCATTGCAGCCCATTCTGGTAAGCTTAATCCAAAGATGTCTGGCGGTGGGAAGTATAGCCACAGGTATCCTCCACCCACTATGACGCCTATAGGCAGAGCACCAAGGACGCAGGCTAGCAAACGTTGTCTCCTAAGCAAAAGTATCACGCTTGCAGCGATGAGGTTTGCGATGGGTCCAAATATAACGTCGTAAGGGCCAAGCCAACAATAAGCGTTGCCTAAGAAGCTACCAATAGTGACTCCAGCAACCACTGGCCAACCGAAGAGTGCAGCCAATGGAATCAAGCAGTCTGCCACTCGAAGCTGAACAGGACCAGAGGAAATCGGAGCAAAAACAATGACAAGAATTGCATACAAACCGGTGAAAATCGCTGTTAGACTTACATCTCTACTATCCACTCTTTTTCACCTCCCTAAACCCGGGGTTTATATGGCGGAACGGTTGGGAGGAGCCCACTCACCCGCCAGAAACAATTCCGCGCGCTCTGGTTATTTAAGCATTCCGACATCTAAAGGCGCTTAATGCTTATTACACACCTTTAACTATTTGTTAGGACTTGATGGTGAAAAGGTATGAGGCTTATTCAGAACGCAATCGGCATATCAAAGCTTATTCTAATTCTGCTATTGTTGATCTCCGCCATAGTTGGAGGGGTCTTATCTTACTTGTGGACTGAAGGCTATTACCAATCTATTAGCTTCCGGATTCCCGAAACCGCCACCGTAACCATAACCAACGTAAACTTTGATTCTCAAGACCTAACCTTTTTCGACCTCGCCCTACTCAACCCATCTTTCTCTCCCTCAAGCGTCAGCGTCGCACAGATCATGGTGTCCACGGAAGATGGTGTTCTCCATAACGTAGAGGATGTAGACCCTTTTCTTCCATACGAACTGCAGATAAGCGAGTCTAAAACCTTTAAGTGCATTTGGAACTTGACAGACTACACTGGCAAAGACATAAAAGTTCATGTCTTCGTTGCCGATGGGCCTGGTACAAACTTGGAAACGACAGTGCCTTAGACCCTACTATCGCCAAGGTGGTCTTTGGCTCCACGATAAGCGTCAGTCACTTCAACGTGACCTAAACTTTTCTCTCTGAACGCTGACTTCATCTATGGACAAAAGTTGTTGACCATCTTTCTCCGTCAACACCAGTATTTTCATTAACTATCCCTAGCTAATCAGCGTTCCCTCGTTTGGGTCCTTTACAATTCTCTCAAATTCTTGCATCAACCGTTTTGTGACAGGTCCCCGCTTGCCGTCGCCTATAATTCGTTTGTTTATCTCTCTCACTGGCACAACTTCAGCTGCAGTTCCTGTGAAGAAAACTTCGTCTGCGTTAAACAACTCGTTAGGCGTGATGTTCCTCTCCACCACAGTGTAGCCCAAATTCTCTGCCAGTTTCATAACTCTGTTTCTTGTTATTCCAGCCAAAGCTCCTGTAGAAACGGGGGGAGTGACAACCTTTCTTTCCTTCACCATGAATATGTTATCACTGCTTCCTTCGCAAACGAAGCCTCTCTTATCTAAATATATCGCCTCGTCTACGCCAGCCGTGTTTGCTTCAATTTTAGCTAAGATGCTGTTCATATAATTCAATGACTTTACCTCATGAGTAGTTGCGTCCACTGCGTCTCTTTTCACCCAAGAAATCGTGGCTGTCATACCCTTTTCCTTAACTTCAGCCCCGTAAATCTGTATCATCGGCTCAATAATGATAATAACTGTTGGTTTGGGACATTTTCTTGGGTCAAGTCCTAAGTCTCCTTTACCCCGTGTAACAATCAAACGGATGTAGGCGTTTTTAAGGTTGTTTTTCTTAAGTGTTTCCAGCACAGCCTGTGTCATTTCACTCTTTGTTAATGGTATCTGCAACATTATGGTATGTGTGGATTGGTACAGTCTGTCCAAGTGTTCCTTAAGCTTGAACACGACACCGTTGTAGACGCGTATCCCTTCGAAAACTCCGTCTCCGTAGAGCAAGCCGTGATCGTAAACAGAAATTTTAGCATCTGATTTGGGGTAGAACTTTCCGTTGATGTAAATGAGAAGCTCCTTTTTCACGTTTAATCCTCTCCAAACCCTTTAAGAATATTCCAGCGACTTTTGATATAGTTTTTGCATTCTTATTTGAAAAACCTTGGTCTCTTAGATAGGCGTCTAGGAAGCGTTAGAGGTTTAAATGGCATGTTTTTAGTGTTCTTCTCCACTTCATCTATGAATTTTTGAAGTTGCATTTTTCTGATCTCTCTAGCCTTTCTATCCCTTACTGATAGAGTGCCTGAGTCCAGTTCTTTCTGTCCGATCACGAGCACATAGTTAATCCACTCTGTCTCCGCCTCTCTAACTTTCTTTTGAATCGTTAGAGGACGGTCATCTAAATCAACTCGTATACAATGCTTCTCAATCTTATCAACTATTTTCTCAGCATCTTCAATGAATCTGTCGGAGACCGGTATCACCCTCACTTGGGTAGGTGAAAGCCAGAGCGGTAACATCGGAACGTTTCCCTTCTTCTGCTCTCTATAAGCCCTCTCCAGCATAGCATATACACATCTTTCGATAGCGCCGCTGGGGGAACAGTGCAAAATTAGTGGATGGCGTTTCTCTCCTTTCTCGTCAACGTAGGTTATGTCATATCTTTCAGCGTTTTCAATGTCAATCTGATCTGTTGACAGCGCAGAAGCCTTGTCTAGGTTATCTACGAAATTGAACTCCCATTTTAGCACGAAATAGAAGAATCGTTCCTTCCACATCTCAACTAACACAGGCTTGTTCATCTGCTTTGCCAAGGAAACAATGAAGTCTCTGTTTTCTTCGAGAAAGTCTTTGGTAAACCGTATCGCCATCTCATAGTCATCTTTGCCTAGCTCTAAGCCTTCGTCCAAAACTTTTCTGCACGACTCGAATCTAAGGAAGAACTCTTTTTTCGCTTGATCTAGGTCAGCGCATAAAGCGTGACAGTCTGGCATAGTGAATGCTCTTAGTCTTCTTAGCCCGGCGAGTTCTCCGCTTTTTTCTCTCCTGAAGCTGTACTTTGTTAGCTCGTAGATTCTGAAGGGGAGCTGTCGATATGAAAACTGGGCGTCGTGAGCCATGAGAAACTGGCCGAAACAAGCGCTGAATCTCAGGAAGAGTTCTTTTTCACCGGATTCCAGCACGTACTGTCTCGCTGGAAACCGATCGAGATAGTTGGCTAGGCTTGGATGTTGGAAATCGTACATGACTGGGGTTTCTACTTCCATGGCTCCGTACTCTGTCACTTCTTGTGTCACAAACTGTTCCAACAACGATTTTATTAGATGCCCTTTGGGGTACCATCTAAAATTGCCTGGGTCGCTGCCAGGCTCATAATCAGCGATTTCCAGTCTTCTCATCAGCTTCACGTGGGGTGGGATCTGTTGAACCGCCCTCACCTTCTCAATTTCATATTTCACGAACTTTTCCAGATTAACATGCTTAGAAAAGTCGAACTCCTCAACTGGAATCATCTTTCCATCCGTTTGCATGATGAACCATGAAGACTTTAACTTCTCTTCCGCCTTCAAAGCCTTTGAGACCACCTCTTTCTCCTCGGCTTCGATTGGCAAAATCACTTTGGACTGTTCAGCGAGAGGATGACCTTTTATGGAGATTGAAAATTGTTTACACCAACCGAAAGGAGTTCGGTGGGTTTCGATGCCAGCCCCTTTTGCGTATTTTTCCATTGCCTTTATGACTTTTAAGGCGTTGACTGGTTTCGCTAGGTTGCTGCTTAAGTGGGCGTAGGGGTATATCAGAACTCTGTTAACCTTTAGTTGTTTAAGAGACGATTTTACTTCTTCCACCGCTTTTCTGGCAACAGCTTCATTGTCTCCTTTTTCAACACAGGTGAACAAGACCGCTAGTTCTTCGAGTCGTTGTTCTTTTTTCTCACATTCTTCCGCCATCGCTATCTCTTTTTCTATTGGTTTGTACTCTATGAAGTTAGAGTGCAGTTGAAGTATTCTCAGCCCATATGCCTCCACTTTTCTAACTTCTTCTCTTTCTTTGTCTGCTTCTTGAATTCTTTGTAGTGATCTTTACAGATGTAGACTCTCCCCCTTCCACTTCCACCCACATTTAACCCCGCTCGACTCACCTTTTCGCTGGAGAGGGATCGAACTGCCTGTTTGCCGCATCCAACTACGCTGCAATTGACGCCTTTAGCAACTCGACCCAACTAATGCCCCTCCAGTAGTCTTGTATTAAACGGTTAAACGCTTAAGCCCTTTCTCATAAATTCTAATAGCCCTCTTATAGGTTTCTTCTTTTTCCCCAAACACCGCGGGTCCCAAACCTTCCACAATAAAGGAAGCGGCAGCTGATCCTACGCATGCACACCACACTGGGTCCTTGTCTTGAATGTATTCGGCTAGGAAAGCTCCGATGAAGGCATCCCCCGCGCCCGTTACGTCTTGAACTACTTTTGATTTGCATGCTGAGATTTCATAGAGTTCTTCATCGAAAAACAATATGGCTCCTTTCATGCCCTTAGTTGCCACTATTATTTTTGCTCTATATTCATGAATTTTCTGCACCGCCCGACGAAAGTCGGTTAATCCTGTTACCGCTTTGATTTCATTAAGCGATGATTTGTATATGTCGATTTGTTGGAGAATCTGAGGATTTTCCCATTTTCCTAACCGTACACTTCCTTGTTCATCAAATTTTCGCACGAACCCTTGTGGGTCTAAGGAAAGAATGTCCGTTAACCCTCGCAGTTTGTCGATAACATTCTGTGACAACTCGTTTGCGATGGGCGCCACGTGAATGGCTTTAGCTTGCAGGAAACTCGATACATCTTCTGGATAGATGGGTGGGGCTTGATTCTTCAGTTGGAGTTGTCGTCCTTGTTTTTCATATTTTAGAAGGAATCTTGTGGTTGAAGCGTCTCTAACACGTTTCAGTCCAGATAAATCCACTTCATTAGTTTTTAGCCACTCGACATACTCGCTGGGAAAGTCTCCTCCTACCTTAGAGGTCACTGAAACCTTTGCGCCTAGTTTTCTCGCTGCAAGCGAAACATAGGTTGGAGAACCGCCTAGTGTGGGCTTAGAAGTGGCTATTTTCGGCGAGAATATCTGGTCAATTGTAAAGTGTCCAACTGTGACTAAATCAAACATGGCAAGAACGTAAGGTATATGAGAGTAGGGTTATAAATCTGTTTTAACATCTACTAAAGTTGAGTGAACACTATTGCCAGTGAAACGCAAGTCACGAGGAAGATCTAAGGGAAGTAAGGGAAGAGGCTCTCTAGTCCAGTGTAGCGGTTGCGGGCAGCTGGTTCCCCGCGACAAAGCCAAGAAAACGTCTCGCCGAGTGTCCCTGGTTGATTCAAGATTATACAAGGAGCTTCGTCAACAAGGTGCCTATATGCCCACTCATGTTGCGACGAGATACTATTGTGTTTCTTGCGCTGTGCATCGTGGTGTTGTGAAGGTGCGCGCGCGAGTTGAACGGAAAACACGGACTAGGAGAAAGCAGTTTAGGCGCTAACTTCTTGAGATTTACGGAAATAAATCACACGTTGAAGCACGGTTAGATTTGTGAGGATTGCGAGAAGGATTATGCTCCACCCTAAAGCTTCCAGCCAAATGACGTTGAGAAGGCTTGCTACTGTCAGTATGATTAAGCGTTCAGCGCGCTCAGCGATACCCACTGTTTCCATTTTCACTCCAGCCGCCTCAGCTCTAGCGCGAACATAACTCACCAGTAGCGAACCGATTAACGCGGCGAGTCCCCAGAATGGATGGCACAGCCCGCCGAGAATTATGCCGCCTAAAATAATGGCGTCAACATATCGATCTAGCAGGGAATCGAGGAAACCGCCGAAGACTGTGGTTTCTCCGTAAATTCTTGCGAGGGCGCCGTCTAGTGCGTCGCAAAAGCCTGAGGCTAGAAGGAAGATGGTAGCTGCTATTAGAAGAGACGGATTGGACAGCGAGTTTCCATATAATAAAGCTGAGATTATCGCAGATAGCGCTCCAATGCCACTCACATGATTCGGAGTTAAGCCTAAGCTGTGAGCAAGCTTCGCTTCGTAGGATATCCAGAGTTGAAACCTTTCCTTCAGCCTTGTCAGCAACTTGTCTCTATCCTTCCACAACTTTATGGTCGCAATGTTTATTTAAAAACAGTCTCTGTAAAATGTGAATGCGGAAGGACTTGACATGATCCATACAACTCCATTAAGAATAAACGGCAAAACAGCAACCGGCTTAAAAGTGGATTTACCTGACTCGCCGCCCCTCGTGATGATCATAGGACAAACAGGATTCATCATGTGCGGCTTCCTCAACATGGAAGCAGCAGAGAAACTAAACGTAACTGCCGCCACCGTAAGCAGAGTTAGAAGCTTTGACGATGTTCTCGAAGCGGAGGTTAAGGCGGTTACGTCTAAGGCTGAAAGGAAAGGAATAAAAGTTGGAATGAAAGGAAGAGACGCCGTTAAGTTGCTGCTATAAAATTTAATAGGCTATCGCAGCTCTCACCACATGCTCTGCCTTTCGTCCACAAACCACACATTTTCCATCTATTTTCTCTTCTGTGTCAACGGGTACTCCTAAAACTCTAGCGTCCACCTCTCCCTCCAGTCGATGGCCACACTCTGCGCGGTTACACCACAAAACCTCAACGACACCAGCCCTTTTCCGCAACAGTTGTTTCGCTTCCTCTAAACTTTCAACTCGGTAAACGTGGTCTTTCATCCACTGCAAAGCTTTCTGCCACAAGTCCTGTTTAATCTTCTCAACAAGTTTCTGAACAACCGGTACAAGCTCGCTCATTTTACACGTTTGTTTCTCCAAAGTGTCCCGTCGAACAATAGTCACTTCACCCTTTTCTACGTCTCGTGGCCCCACTTCAATACGTATGGGGATGCCTCGCAACTCCCAATAATAAAATTTAGATCCCGGAGTCAAATCTGTTCGCAGGTCCAACTCAACTTTGACCTCTGTCTTCCTCAGTTTTGCAGCAATGTCTTCACCTGCTTTGTTGATGTATTCCTCTTTCTCTTTGTATGGGATAGGGATGACCACAACTTGGATGGGTGCAATATTTGGTGGCAACACCACTCCATGGTCATCACCGTGGGCGCTCAAGACAGCCACTATGGCTCGTCCTGATATTCCATAGCAGGTTTGCCAAATGTGTTCTTGTGTTCCCTTTTCAGTTTCATAGGTGATGTCAAAAGCTTTGGAGAAGTTTTGACCCAAGTTATGTACAGTTCCGATCTGCAGAGTCCTACCGTCTGGGCATATTATGTCAAACGCCAAGGAATAAAGCGATCCGGGAAACTTATCCCAGCTCGGTCTCCTTGAGATGAAGTAGGGAACACCTAACTCATCAAAGAATCTCTTGTAAATTTCAACGGCATCCTTCACCTGCGCCTCAGCGTCCTCGAGCGTGGCGTGAGAAGTGTGTGCTTCTTTAAAGGTGGCTACCTCTCGCATTCTTATGATGGGGCGTGTAGCCTTAGTTTCATAACGAAATATATTCACAACCTGATAGAGTCTTATTGGCAAGTCTGCGTGGGATCGAATCCACAGCTTCAGCATTGGCGCTATAACAGTTTCGCTTGTTGGTCTGAGGGCATACTTTACCTTAAGAGGCGTTGAACCGCCTCGGGTGACCCAGAAACACTGTTCCTCAAAACTTCCCACGTGAGCAGACTCCTTAGCCAACGATGTTTCCGGAATCAAGAGAGGAAACAACGTTTCATCATGTCCAGTTGAATCGAGCAAGTCACGCAGGATTTGAAAAACGTTTCTTCGAATCTTAAATCCGTAGGGCATCCAGACTCCGCAGCCCTTGATCGGATATCGATAGTCCATTATTTTCGCGTCTATCAGAACGCTTCGAAACCAGTTGCCATATTGTTTGCTCCATCTCTTTCTTTTCACAGTTGGCATTGTGCATCACCGTTTTAGCTTTCAACAACATTTATTTTGGCATCGTTTAGGTATTAGTGTTTTCCAATCAACTTAATAATTAAGTTTAGGGCGGTGTCAATTCTGCAATGATGTGATGTAATGCATGTATGTTCCGTTACTTACATCCAACTTGATTTAAGAATCTCCTAGTTGAGAGAGTCACTCTTCTAGAGGGCAAAAATGCTGCACGGTAGCTCGGTTATTTAATAGAAGGAAACGATAATAAACGCACATGTTGATTGATTAAACGACTTCTAGCATCGAAGAAAAATTCATATTAGCTTGATAATAACTCTTGTTGGGAGAAGTTCGTTAGAAGGTTGATAAAAATTGTATGATGTAATAATTATTGGTTCTGGACCAGCAGGTTTAACAGCTGCTACCTATACCAGCAGAGCCAAATTGAAGACCCTCGTTGTTGCCGGAGCCATGTGGGGTGGACAACTGATGCTCACCACGGAAGTGGAAAACTTTCCAGGGTTCAAAGAAGGCATTCTTGGACCTGACCTTATGGATAACATGTGGAAGCAAGCTGAACGTTTCGGCGCTGAGCTGGTCTTCGATGACGCCACCGCTGTGGATTTTTCATCTAAGCCCTTCAAAGTAACAGTGGGAAGCAAAGTGTATGAAGGAAAATCCGTTATCGTTGCCCCAGGGGCTTCCGCCAGATGGTTGGGCTTGGAAAGTGAAACACGGTTGAGAGGCAGAGGCGTTTCGGTCTGCGCTACATGCGATGCAGCCTTCTTCAAGGATAAGAAAGCAGTGGTTGTGGGAGGAGGAGACTCAGCCATTGAGGAAGCTCTAGCCCTCTCCAAATTTGTAAGGGAAGTCAAAGTTATCCATAGAAGGGACAAGTTGAGGGCATCTAAAATTCTTCAAGAACGAGCTTTCAAGGACCCAAAAGTAGGGTTCATCTGGAACAGCAGCGTCCAAGAAATCCTAGGCAAAGATAGAGTCGAAGGTATTAGGCTAAGGAAAGTTGATTCGAATGAAGAGTTTGAACTGACGTGCGATGCTGTTTTCATAGCAATCGGCCACAAACCAAACACGGAAATCTTCAAGGATCAAATAGAACTGGACGAAAAAGGATATATTATTGCTAAGGATGAGACAAAAACCAGCGTAGAAGGGGTTTTCGCAGCAGGTGATGTAGAAGATTATCGTTATCGTCAAGCCGTTACAGCAGCTGGGACAGGATGCAAAGTGGCTCTGGACGCACAAAAATATTTAGAGGGGGCTTGAAAGATGGTTCACATCTTCTGCCTAGATGAAAACTGTAGAAGGGTTATTCATCTCGGAAACCACAAACACTGGAACTTCAAGGGCAAAGTTAAATGTTTAAAATGCGGAGCAGAAATGGAAGTAGAGATAAAGAACGGCGAACTGAGATCTTCAAGGGGATTTAAAGGAAAATAGCCTTTGCTGACGCGCAATCAATAACACTATTGAATATTAAGCTTGCCATTCGTTAGGCGATTACGGTCAAAAGATTATTTTCAAAACTCGGTCGATTTTTTGCAAATTGACCACTGCAACAGCGAAAGGAGCCAGCCACATCTTCAAGTTCTCCTGAGTCTTGTTTGTATTACAGCAACTTAGTTGTTTCTGACAAACCAATAAAGATGTCTAGTCTTTTTATATCAAAAACTCGTACATGTCTTATTATTATTTAGGAGGACATAACATGGAACTTGGCATTATTGGTCTTGGTAAGATGGGTGGGAATCTTGCTCTCCAGTGCATTGATAAAGGGGTTCGCGTTGTTGGGAAAGCAAGAGGACCAAAACCCAAGCTATCAGAGAAGGGCATCAAGGTCGTGAATGGCTACGATGAATTTGTGGGTTCCTTAAAGTCTCCCCGAGTGATCTACCTGTCGCTTCCCGCCGGACCCACTATTGACAAAGTGCTGAAAGAACTTGTGCCCCATCTTGGCAAAGGGGATGTCATCATAGATGGTGGGAATTCTTATTACAAGGATTCCATTAGGAGAGAAGCTGAACTTTCGAAGCTGGGAATTTATTTCGTTGATTGCGGTACCAGCGGCGGAGTTGAGGGAGCTCGTTACGGAGCTTGCTTCATGGTTGGTGGTAAAACTGAAGCCGTTAAACTCTGCGAGCCAATCTTGAAGGCCCTCGCTGTTGAAGGCGGATACTTACACACCGGCGAACCCGGCAGTGGACATTTCGTAAAACTCGTGCACAACGGCATCGAATTCGGCATGCTACAAGCGATAGGCGAAGGAGTTGAACTTTTACAGCGGAGCAATTTTGCTCTCAACCTACGCGACATCTTCCGGAATTGGTCTCACGGCTCTGTTATCAGGAGCTGGCTAGTGGAGCTCATGGAAAAAGGTCTAGGCGAGATCAAAGATTTTAGAGAAATCCCTGACTATGTAGAGGATACTGGGGAAGTGAACTGGCTTGTCCAAGAAGCTGTAGAAAAAGAGATACCCATCCCCATCATCACCCATTCGGTGATCGAGCTGTTCAAATCGAGGGAGAAAGAAAGCGTCACGGCTAGGGCAATAGCTATAATGCGCCACGGCTTTGGTGGGCATCCCTACGGCAAGGACGATTACATCGCTAAGGAAAGGAAGACTAGCAGAATTCATCCGATCTAATCTTCAACAAGTATGACCCTCGCAGGCGCTCCATCGCAGTTGATACGGAGAAGAAGACCTAAGAAAATATACTCTCCTCCGGACACTTCGGCTAGATTGAGGCCCTCAAACAGTGTAAGGTTGTTGATAAGTACCTCGTGCACCTCATCGTCTCTTCCATATTTTTTCGCGCTTAAATAATCGAAGCCAAGGGTTTTGACGCCAGTCTTAACCAAATATTCTGCAGCGTCAAGTTTAACATGGACGAAGTCACTCCTGAACTCCCTATAGCCTCGTTTGGAATTTCTAGTCTTCAGAAGTACTATATCCCCTTTTTTAATCTGATAGCCCTCCAAATCCTCCCGATGAATCTCCTTCTCCACATGGGTCAAGTCCAGCACCTTACATTTTCCATAAAAACAATCAAGGAGTAAGGTCTCTGCACCATCAGCGTCATTTTGAATGTGCAATTTA
>DAOVGL010000024.1 GCA_030672415.1 Candidatus Bathyarchaeota archaeon | reverse complement strand
GCCAGCATTACCTGGATCAGGTTCAAACGGTCGGCGGTCACTCAACCGTCCTCTCAGCCGGGTTAAGCCCAGCTCCCGTTCATCCTAATTGAACCAATTAAAGGAGCTTTATGGTATATAATTTTATTGCTACAAAACGAGTTTAGCTTTTTCACCCTGGCATGTGGGTATACTCAAGATTCTTTCCCATAAAGACCCATAAGATTCAAATCTGGTCTACCGTACCAACTTTGCTCCTTAAAGATATTAAAGAGGAATTAGCCTTATTGCCATGGTTAAGGATAATTATTATTTATTTGGTTATTTCCTATTCATAACCATATCTTTAGCTGAGAGCTGATTCACCCTATGATAACAATTCCCAAAAAATGCGATATCCTCCAGATCGAGGAGAAGTGGCAAAAACTATGGGAAGAAATGGGCATTTATCGCTTCAACTGGAAAGACACTGAAAGCCCTGCCTACAGCATCGACACACCGCCACCTTATCCTTCAGGTGACTTCCACATGGGAAACGTCCTTAACTGGTCCTATTTCGACATCGTAGCTAGATTCAAACGCATGAAAGGATACAACGTTTATTTCCCGCAGGGATGGGACTGCCACGGTCTTCCCACAGAAGTAGAAACCGAGTCTCAATACAACATCAAAAAGACAGAAGTTCCGCCAGACGAGTTCAGAAAGCTATGTGAAAGCCTCGTCAACAAATACATTGCCATAATGAAAAAAGCCATCATCCGCCTCGGATGCTCCATCGACTGGACAACCGAATACAAAACCATGGATCCAGACTACTGGAGAAAAACCCAACTTTCCTTCATCCTCCTCTACAAGAAAGGATTCATCTACCAAGGAACCCACCCCATCAACTGGTGCCCCCGCTGCGAAACAGCCATAGCTGACGCGGAGGTGGAGCACGAAACAAGGGAGGGAACCTTGCACTACATCCAATTCAAGTTGGCAGACAAAAAATCCTTAGCCATAGCCACCACCCGTCCAGAACTCTTACCCGCATGCGTAACCGTGGCTGTGCATCCCAACGATGAACGATATCAACAATACATTGGAAAAGAAATCACTGTACCCCTTACCCAAAGAAAGGTGAAGATCATTCCAGAGGACATGGTGGACCCCGCCTTCGGAACTGGCGTCGTGATGATATGCACCTACGGCGACAAGGCAGACGTAAAATGCGTCGCAAAACACCATCTACCCGCTATCATGTGCATTACTGAAACAGGCAAAATGAACGAAACCGCCGGAAAATACGCTGGACTAACCGTTAAAGAAGCCAAGAAAGCTGTGGCAAAGGACCTAGAAAAAGAAGACCTATTAGAAAAAACTGAGAGCATCCAACAAGAAGTCGGAGTTTGCTGGAGATGTAAAACCCCAGTTGAAATCCTTGAACGAAAACAATGGTTCATGAAAAACAGAGCACTAACCAACGAAGTTGAGAAAAACGCCCTAGAAATCACGTGGTATCCAGACTACATGAAGACGCGCCTAATCGACTGGGCAAAATCACTTGACTGGGACTGGGTGATCTCCAGACAAAGAGTCTTCGCCACCCCCATCCCCATCTGGTACTGCACAAAATGTGAGGAAACTATTCTTGCAGAGCCCAACTGGGTTCCTATAGATCCTAGAATAGAGAAGCCCAAGATTGACAAGTGTCCAAAATGCGGCTCCACCAGTTTTACTCCTGAAAAAGACGTGATGGACACATGGTTTGACTCCTCCATCACCTGTGCAGTTCACGCTGGCTGGCCGGATCGAAAAGATTGGCACAGGCTTTTTCCAGCCAGTGTACATCCTTCAGGAGCCGACATCATCCGCACCTGGGCATATTACCTCATGGTTCGACACCTTGCACTGTTTAATGAGAAACCTTACAAGAGCTGTTTGATCAACGGCATGGTTCTTGGAAATGATGGTAGAAAGATGAGCAAATCGCTAGGCAACTACGTAGCCACCCCTGACGTCTTCAGTAAATATGGAGCCGACGCCACACGACAATGGGCAGCGAGTGGAGGAGCAACCGGCTCGGACATACCTTTTCGCAAGCCAGATGTAGAATATGGATGGAGATTCCTTGTCAAGTTGTGGAACGTTGCTCGTTTCGCCAGTCAACATCTACAAGATTACGTGCCACAGGAAAAGGTGGAGTTGGAACTTTTAGACAGATGGTTACTCAGCAAACTGGAAAGGGTTACTAAAACGGCAACTGAAGCTTTTGAAAACTGTCAATTTAACATAGCAACTGATGAAGCTCGAAACTTTACGTGGCACATATTTTGCGATCATTACATTGAAGCTATAAAGCATCGGCTGTACAGACCCGACAAGTATGGAGAAGGAAAAAAAGTTGCTGCTCAATACACTCTTTATACTGCCATTTACCGAATCCTACAGCTTCTCGCACCAGTTTCCCCGCACATAACCGAAGAAATATATCAAGTTATGTACGCAACGGATAAGAAACACAAGAGCATTCACGTTTCCAACTGGCCCACTGTGGAAGAGGAGAAAATTGATGATGAGGTGGAGAAGCAGGGTGACATGATCATGGCGGTGATAGGTGCGGTTCGGAGGGAAAAGGCGGAGAGAAGGATGCCGTTAAACGCGCCTGTCAAGAAACTGATGGTCTACATGGGAAACAAAAAGGATGCGCACACTTTGAATCAGGCAATGGAGGACATTGAAGGAACCTGTAAAGCGGAGAAGATCGAAATATTGCCGGAAAAGGGTGAAGGCAAGGAAGTGCAAGAATACCCAAACGTTCGTTTTGTCGCCAAGTATTAAACATGGAACAATATTAACATCATCTTTCAATTACAATTATGTCATTCGGAATTTCACCTAGAATTCTTGCCCTTTCTTCGGTAAAGATCAAGGTGTTGATCTGATATGATGCCCCCGCTTTATGCGGAAGATAGAAATTGCTCTCGTAATTGACAACCGTTCCCGGGACAAATAGCTGATCTCCAGCATCAATATTAACATCATAAACGAACTCACCGACCCAGTCAGGAGGGAAAGCTATTCCAAGTTCGTAACCGCCGAACCACCATGCGTCTCGCAATATATCTGTCTCTTGATAATATGCCTTCATCCTTTCATTGAATTCGCCGACGGGTAGATTTGGTCTGATCAATTCGGCTATTACATCGAAAGCTCCTGCTGATAATTCAACGACCCTCGCTACGTCGGGATTTGGTTTCCCCATCGAATAGGTTCGCGCCATATTGGCGTGGTATCGGTTAAAAACTCCGCAGACATCAATATTGACAATCTCCCCTTTCTCAATCTTCTTTCGGCTTGCTAGCGCGTGCAAACAGGCACACTTAGGCCCGGATGTAACGAGAACAGGTATCGCAGGGTTCTCGCCGCCTGCCTTTGCCATAGCATTAACGATTTCTCCATAAACATCAAGTTCCGTCATTCCTGGTCTCATTGTTTCTATTGCTGCCTTATGGCCAACTTCGGCGATTTTTGCCGCTTTTTCTACATAAGCGATTTCTTGAGGAGATTTGATGGCACGGACCTCCCTTACAATATCCGTTCCGTCAATAACCCTACAGCCTTCCTTTTCCAAGGCTGACTGGAACATTTCACTAACCGCTCGATTTGGCCGGTAGCTCCACATTTCAAGCCCGGCAGTTCCGGGAAGCCATTCTTCTTTCTTCAGTTCTTGTACTATCCAAGAAAGCATTCCGGTCGTTTCAGCCGTCTCTCGATATATCCGAGTATCGCTAGATATGCTCGTGTACCGAGCTAGGATTTCTTCCTCTTCCGTATCAAAGTCTATGAAGTTGTCATGATCCACATGAATAGCAATTCCGCTGGCGGGCGGCCATATCTTGGGGCTTTGGGATTGATACCATTCCGCCTGATATCCGCTTATGTAAAAGAGACTCGCTGGTGCTGATAGAAAGAGAAGATCGATTTTCTCTTGGGCCATGAGCTTGCGGACCCGATTTAACCGCTCTCGATACTCGTTTACAGAGAATGGGATTTCTTTCGGCGGCGAGCTATATTTAAGAACCATTTCTTTGGCGCTATTTTCACTAGACATCCTTTCCCTCCAAAACAAGACTTTTGTTCTCAACCTCTTATGTAGACTGCTTTTCAATAATTAGGCTCATTTTTATATAAAAACATTGTTTCATCATAATGAAATGCGCGCGCAAACGTAAGTGCTTATCGTAGGCTATTTGCTAGATGGCTAGATATGCAGGAGCACTGTTAGCGGTGGAATTGGAGGGAGGAGGCGTACATACACAGCAAGGATTAACATAAGAACTGAGAGGACGACTAAAATGTAGTCAGAGTTCTTCAGCGTGAGAACATAAAGGTTTGTGCGCTTTTCGGTGGCGCCCCAGGCTCGAGACTCCATTGCTTCTGCGAGCTCAAGGCTTCTGCGGATGGCGTTCACGATGAGCGGAATGAGAAGGGGAATATAATTTTTTATTCTTTTTATGAAGTTTCCACGCTCTAGCTCCAGTCCTCTGGCTTTTTGGGCATCCATAATTGTCTGTGCCTCTTCAGCTAAAACGGGAACAAATCGAACGGCGGTAGTGAAGGCGAAGCAAAACTCGTATGGCACGTGAGTTTGCTCTAACGCTAAACCTAGATGGTCTGGCGATGTGGTGAGGAAGAATATGGAGAAGGATTCCACCAACACAAGGAAGCGGAGTGCCATGGCGAAAGAATATTCTAAAAGAAGCGCAAAGGATTCGTAGTTACCATATATGTACCGGAAGATAAAGTTGAACGCAAAAATGAAGGCTACTAGGAATGCTGCTCCCCTCATAGATCGAGCCCATTCTCGTTTAACACCTGCCGCCAACACGAACGGTATCTGAATAAAAAATAATACGATGAGAGGTAATAACTCAGGATTATTGATAGTCCCCCCAAACATAATTGTTATCACAAACAACACACAGACGTAGAAGAATTTTACTCTCGGATCCAATCGGTGGATAGGTGATGAAACTCTTCTAAATCTTAAGCCTTCAAAAACGCTCACGAATTAACCTCCATGAAATCAAGCAGAACCTTTTTCGCCTCGTGGACATTAATCACGTCGATGGGCAACCCCAAATCAGCTAGCCCCGTGAAAATTTGAGCGATCTGCGGAAGCACAATAGAAGCTTGAGTGAGAAGATAACGGTTGGTAAGTATCTGTTTGGCACTGCCCTCAGCCAAAATCTTTCCGTTAGCCATCAACACAATCTTGGGGTTACATTCCGCCACGAATTCAACGTCATGCGTAACTATGACCACGGTTTTTCCTTGAGTAATCAACTGATTGATGAACTGTCGCAACCTATCCTTTTGTTTCTGGTCTTGACCAATCGTTGGTTCATCTAGAATAATCACCTTTGGGTTCCAAGCGAGAACGGATGCCAAAGCAACCCGTTTTCTCTCTCCACCACTGAGCATAAAAGGCGAGGTTTTGCGGTACTTTTTTAAGTCTAAAAGGTTAAGGGCCCAAGTCACCCGTTTCTTGATTGTGTTTTCCTTGAAGCCGAAGTTTTTAAGAGCGAAAGCAATCTCGTCTTTAACCGTTTCACAGAAGAGTTGATGATCAGGATTTTGGAACACAAACCCAACCTTTCGGGAAAGAGTAGCCACACTCGCCTTTGTGGTGTTAACTCCGTCAACCACAACCTCTCCTTTTGTCGGCTTCAGCAACCCATTAAAGTGCTTCACCAGCGTTGTTTTGCCCGCGCCGTTCTGACCCATTATGGCAACGAATTCGCCGTCCTGAATTTTGAGAGAGACTCCATGTAAGGCTTCAACGTCATTTGGATAGGTGAAGGAAACGTCTTTAACTTCAATCACGATTCAAAACTTCCTTAAGAATTTGGGTTGCTTCCTCCGAGGTGATTGGAACCTTGCTTAGATGCACTCCGCTTTTTTCAAGAACTTGATAAAGCCTAGTTGATTTGGGGATGCCGATGCCCATCAGTCTGGTTTTCTCCAACCCAAAAATCTCTCGAGGCTTGCCATCCAGCATCACTCTTCCTTCGTCCATAATGATAACGTGATCAGCGTATCTCGCAGCCAAGTCCAGTCTATGTTCAACCAGAACAACCGTTATGCCCAAGTTCTTATTCAACTCATTAATCACTTCAAAAATTCTTTGGGCACCTAAAGGATCAAGGAAGGAAGTAGGCTCATCAAGCACCATCACGTTCGGCTGCATTGCAAGTACAGATGCAATGGCAACTCGTTGTTGCTGTCCACCTGAAAGCTCGTGAGGTGCTCTTTCACGAAGGTCTTCTATGTCGGTTGTTTGGAGAGCCCAGTCCACTCGCTTTTTCATTTCATCCCTTGGTACTCCTAAATTTTCAAGCCCAAAAGCCACGTCCTTCTCCACAGACAACGCGAAAAGCTGATTTTCTGGGTTTTGAAAAACAAGCCCAACATGTCGAGCGAGTTCGTAAATTGAGTGTTCGTGCACATTGAGACCTGTAACTAAGACATTACCCTCAAGTTTTCCGCCGTAAAAGTGAGGAACTAAACCGTTGAAGCATCGGCAAAGAGTCGTCTTTCCACAACCGCTTGGGCCGGTGAGAACCACAAACTCTCCTCTTTCAATGGTTATGGACACGTCTTCAAGAGCCCGTTTTGTTCCACTAGGATATGTATACGTTAAACCTTTTGTTTCGATGACTGCCAACTTCTAGTCCCGCTTCATATAGTGGCACAGATTTCTCCCATAAAAGAGTAGCTACTCAAAAAGAAGTATCCAGTTGGCTGGCGAGACCCGGCTGAACCGCGTCTAAAATGAAAAGGTTACTGGTCAAGATCAACCACTTCCACGGTTAAAATTGACATGTTCATTGATAATCTATACATAGCTCTATCACAGAAAAGTTCCAGAACTCGTTAAATGTTCATAAAAAACTTCCAAATCAAAAGCGCAATTCTTAAAGACTAATCGAAAACATTTTAGTAGTGATACAGCATGGTTAGGGGATTCTGCTCAACATGTGGAAGGGAAATTGGAGGGTTTTTAAAACCCACAGCATGGAAGTGCACTAGGTGCCAAAAAATATTTTGCAAGGACTGTTGCCCAAAGGTTGGTTTGGTCTTCAAAAAACCTGCTTGTCCAGAATGTGGAGTTGAACTGGCGAAGTGAAATAAAAAATGAGTGAGGTTTTAATCCCTATTGCGTACCAATTAGGGGTAGGTGGTATTGGCGGATTTTTCGTCGGATACACGGTTAAGAAGATTACTAGGATTGCGATAATTATCGGAGTTGTTGTATTTTCCCTTGTATATTTGGCTTACACGAACGTGATCAATGTAAACTATGATGAGTTGATAAAATTATGGCCTAACCTAGCCGATCCAGTGCTGGGGTTACTAGCACCTTTCATATCTGCTCTACCCTTTTTAGGTAGTTTTTTCGTTGGACTCATGTATGGATTTAAGAAAGGATAGGTTACTCGTTCAAATATTTCTCTTGAACTTCTCCCTTAAAATCTTCACACAGCACTTAAGGGCGAGGTTCACGTCTCCTACTCCATTAGCTCCAGCTGAAGTCGAGTGTCCACCACCCATGCCGTGAAGATAATCACCAAGTGGTTTAGCTACATCCCGACCCAAGTGTATACCAGTTTTTTCGTAGAAGTCGCGACAAGCTCTCAGGCTAACTTGAAGCTTATCTCCTCTTTGACCCACAACAACCGCCATGTGGGCCCCCAGCCTAATTAAGGCTCTCGCAGCTGATGCTTGATAAGCGTTAACATGAGATAACGCGATCAGCCACTCATTCATCTTCTTGAGCTTAACTCGTTTGCTCGCCTTAAGTCGTGCTATACGCTCTGATAGATCTATTGGCAAAGAAAGCAGAGGTAAGGTTTCTTCGGCGTTCAACCCTGCGTCTATGAGGTTGGCTACGGTCTTAAATGTGGCGGAGCTAGCTATAATGAAGTGTCTAGTGTCAAACGCTATCCCGAGGAACAGTGCTTTGGCTTCAACTTTCGTTGGCTTAACTTTTGCCTCTCTAAAAAGCTGGTGTACAATTTCGCAGGTAGATGCTGCTTTTTCATCAGTCAAACTTACTGTTGCAAGGCGTTCTGTATCCGGGTGACTGGCGTGATGATCAATCACGACGATTGGGGAGTTTGATGCTTTGACCTGTCCGCTCCACTCGTCGAGCTGCTGAATAGTGTTTGTGTCCAGCAACACAATTAAATCTGCTTCTTCAATATGTGGCTGTGCTGTCAGCTTTATGGGCAACGATTTCAACAAGGATTTGGAAAGTCTGCTGGGTCCTTGAGCCGCCGATATTGTAACTTTCAGTTTGGGTCGCAGACGTTTTAGTAGCCTGGAGAATGCGAATGCTGCGCATACAGCGTCTGGGTCAGCGTTATGATGACATAAAAGAACAGCCAGTTTTGCGTCAGTTTTGTCTATGAGCGTTGTTATTTTGTCGATTTGCATGTAAAATCCCTTAAACACCTTTCAACGGATGCGAAGGCTTTTTTCATGGCTTCGTTAGCCAATTTTTTTACATCATAGTTTTTCATCAGAGACGACAGAGCAATCTCCACATCAACGTTTACGGAGACTGGTTTTGTTCCTTCGGTTTCAACGGTTATATTGAGCACAGAGATTCTGCGGGAAGGAACTCTTGACAACACGTATTTTCTCGCCGCCTTCTCTGCAACCTCGCATAATTCTTCCACCTGCTCAGAGGTAAGTTCTGGTATGCTCATTTCTTCCAAAAATCTTTCCACCATTAAGGTGGAGGTGAAACTGGACGTAAATCTTGCTGAAGTTTAGTTTGCAGATCCTTTAGTTGAGTCCGCAGACGTCCCTCCTGCTTACCTAACACGCTGATTCTCATGTTAAGGAGTTCCTTCTGTTCCTTCAATTCCTTAGTCACTTTTTTCTTCTTTGCCTTCACTAGAAGCGAGCCAACGGACTTGTAAATGACAGCTTGCTTAGTAAGTTTTTCTAGTTCACTTAAAGCCTGTTCAACCTCGGTGAGTCCCAGCTCAAGCTGCTGCTTTTGCGTCAACACTGACTGTAGTGTCTGTTGCAACTGCTGAAGCCTCAACAATCGTTGTTGAACTTGGGGTGGGAGCCTCGAAACTTCGTTACTCATCGTAATTCCTCCATAGCCTCACATATTTCTTTTCTGAACTCAGCATTAAGGGTCAAGCGTTAATTAAGTGTTTTTAATTTGTTCCTTGCACATAGAATCCAAAACGAGACACGAATCATTGATAATATTGACCCAGCGAAGGTAAGAGTTCAAAGCAGCTCTTAAGGCGGAAGTGTCTGACGCCTCAAAACTCAACGTTAAAGTAGCGCCTACCCCTTCCACTTTCACTTTAGAGCGAAAAGAAGGCGGAGTCTTGGTTTCAGGCTGTAAAGCACTCAGCACGATTTCTAAATGTCTTTCAGACGGAAAATTTAGCCGTACAATAACATGAGACTTCATTTTTTGATTTCCCACACCACATGTGACAGGGTGATACAAGGGCCTATTTCAACGGTCTCAGGAAAGAGAAGCATGAACGTAACTTGAATACGATGCAGATCATCAGTTGAAATGTGCATCGAGGCCTGAGACTTTGAAACCGCCTTATCCATCTGGGGCAGTGGAACGTTTAGAAAGTTTGACAAAGACCGTGCAATCCTTACGATTTCATTGGATTTTTCGGATGGTGTAGTTATGATGAGTGAGCGAATAGGTCTGGTCTTTGCCCCATTAAATTCTCTTTGAAGCTTTATGCTTGCGACGTACATTATGGGAGGAACAGAGACTAAACCTTCTTGTCCTATCTTGAAAAATTCGATTTTGCCAGGTCCACCCTTCCATCGATCAACAATAACAACTCGGTCAGCGTTAAATTCAAGAGCCTTTTCAGCTATCCCATCAAGACTCAGCTTACCACGATTAACTCGAACAACATTAGGGATAGAACGAGCGAGGTCACGACAAAACGTTCGTATTCTTGGTGTTGGCCTCCGAGAGGTTGTTAACAACGTCACTCTATTTTTCCTCTTCCAGAGGCACTTCCACGGTTAGCGAGCCCTTAGCCGTTCGCTTTGCTATGATACCCAATTTTGTAACTGGAACGTAGGCGCCGCCAGTGAAGGTGAAGCCACATTTTCTGCAACTCCATATGCCCACGCTTTTTCTTCGAACCGACTCGCTGTCGCACTGGGGACACTTGTGGGCTTTCTTCATTCCTGAAAGGATTTTAACAACTCGTTTTCGGAGGGTTGAACCGTAGCGGGGTCCGAGTCCTCTTGTTGGGCCCACCTTCTTTTTTCGCTTTCGTCTGCCCATTCAACCTTTCACCACGCGCTTTCGCAGTTCTTCTGCCTTGTTTTTAGCTATTTTTGCAGCTTCTAAGATTTGTTGTGTCGTGAAATAGCCATAGCCACCCTTTTGTAGCGCGCAAATATTTCCGTCTTTGTCTGTGGTTATGGTGAGCCTTGCATCCATAACCTGCTCCTCCTCTAGCCATGGGTCCACTATAAGTTTGTCATTTATCTTGGCAAAAGTCACAGCTATGGGGTAGTTTTTCACTGGAAGCGGAGTGTAGCCTGGCTTCACCTTAATTTCGCCTTCTTTCACTTCATAATTGAACATCTTAGTGTTGATCAAAGCTGCTAATGCCGCCATAGCTGAGGCATCTATAAGGTTTCCGTCGTGGTTAAGAATGTAAACGTCGACAAAGACGATGAAAACCTTTTTCCCGGGCTCCACACACAACTCCTCGAGAACAATTGCCTTTGACTCTCGTATGCCGCGGTCAACGACTCTCGCGAGTTCTATAGCGTTTTCGCTAGGCGGTCCGGGTGCAAATGATGGTGAAGCGAGAGCCGTCAGCTCAGCGTTCACGGTGAGGACTCCCTTATTTGGTACGTCGGCAAACGGTTTGCCCACCTCAATTTTTATCCCTACTAGCACCTCGGTTTTGCCTAGGCGCACACGAGCTGAACCTTCAGCGCGTCCAACGACTCCTGTCTCTAGTTGTAATTCACGATAGTCGGTTAATCCTCGTCCGTCCAACCTCTTTCCATGGGAAACCAACTGAGCGATCTGCTTCTGTTTCACGCGAATAATGATTGGAGATTTCATTCTTTCACTTCCTCCTTAACCGCAATATACTTCGCTTTTAAAGCCTCTTTTTGAAGTGGATATATCTGTTTGCACCCTTCTATCGCCATGTTCACAAGTTGTTCAAACTCTTCAAGCGTTACTTTTCCATCCATCTGAAGCAACGTCACGGCGTTTAAGGTAGGTATCCATGCCACGGGCAAGTCCGCTTCACCCTCCTTGTCTTCGGTATCGTTCAAGTCCAGCGCCAAATGTCCTTCAACCTTTCCAGCTGCACATGCTGCTACCAAATCTCGCATAGGGATGCCTGCGTCAGCCAGTGCCAAAGAGGCAGCTGTGAGGCTTGCGCATCTTGTTCCACCGTCGGCTTGTAGAACTTCGATGAACAGTTCGATGGAGGTTCGTGGGTAGTACTTTACGAAGATGGCGGGTTGGAGGGCTTCTTTGATCACTTTTGAAAGCTCTCTCTCCCTTCTTGAGGGGGCAGGTGACTTTCTCTCTTGAACTGAAAACGGTGCCATATGGTAGCGGCAGCGAAGCAAAGCTCGATCAGATATAGCTAAGTGTTTAGGGTGAACTTCCTTTGGTCCATACACCCCAACGAGAATTTTGTTTTTTCCTTGTTCGATGTATGCAGAGCCATCAGCGTTGTCGAGAATACCAACTTCTAACTTTATAGGTCTTAACTTGTTTAATTCTCTTCCATCTATCCGAACACCATTTTTATCTATTAATTTTTTAGTTTTCTTCTTAGGCATGTTCAACATCTCTCTTTTCATTTTTAATCATTTCAGTTATGCGATCCGTTAACCCGCTCGTATGGGCTTCCTCTCCGATTTTGCGAATAGCCATAACAGCGAGCTGCTCATCTTCAGGAGACTTGCCGCTAACAAGAATTACGCCGTTTTGGCCAACAGTTATTTGGCAGCCCGTTTCTTGCTTCAACATAGTTATCATTGAACCTTGTCTTCCAATAACTCGAGGAATCTTTGTAGGAGTGATCTCAACAATCTGTCCCCGCTTGATCTTTCCGAGACCAAGGTCACTAACAGTTAACAGAGGGTCTCGTGTTCGGTCATAGGCAACTATTTTAGCTATGACAAGGTCGCCTACGTCAAATATGGAGGGCATCTCGTCTCTCTGGGGCTTAAACGGTCGGTTAAAAGCATCTGACGCTCGAAGCACTGCTGGGTATGGCGCCTTGATGTCTAATAGCCATACACCAAGAGAAACTTCAGTCACTTTTCCTATGACCACATCTCCAATGAACGGAACGTAAAATGCTTTCAAAGCGACCACAAAGACTTCACGATTGTCATAATCGACGAGTCCAACTCGTGTGGCGTAAATCTTGCCATTTTCTTTGTATGTGTTGTCGCCAGCCACGTAATCGTTTTCTGCTAACAAATCTCCAGGAGTTACGATCTGTTTTCTTTCGTAGAAAGTAGGCAAATTCATCACCTTACATAATAAAGTTTTAATCATCTAACCATTTTCGTTTCAAGTTTACCCCGAGTCATGTCTCCAAGCTTTTCCAGAAAGGGCCCATAAAGTCCAGCGGGTAATTCCACAACTGCGAACCATGATCCGTCAGCCCGCCACTCTTCACGTTTGATAGTGCCAAATCCCTTAGCGGTTCCGTAAACTTTACTTGCGTGCTCAGGTGGGATATGGATGGCCACGGAGACTTTCTCCATTTTGAGGGGTAGGATTGGGCGCAAGAGCTTTACAATCTCTTTTGCTTGTTCCTCAACTTCTTTATAGGGATCAATGGAGAAGTGAATTTGTCCCATCGCTCGCTCTATGCGTATAGGGGGATGGGGAAGGTTTGTTTTTGGGTCAACGCATTGGCGGGATATGAAGGAGATAATCCGTTTTCGCTTTTCTTCGATTAATTGTTTTCGTTGCTCAGTGGTTAACTGTAATGTGCCCTTCTTCAGTATTATACTGGCTATCTTAAGAGGATCCGTGGTTCCGAAGGCTTTAGACAGTTTATCTTCCGAAGGCTTCAACCCTTTGTTAGAGTCTGTGAAAACGGTGTCAGTGACCAACACTTCAGAGATCGACGTGACTTTTCCAAGTCTATAGGAAAGAGCTGATTGCGGTTTGACGAGGATTTCGAAGTGTTCTCCTTCATGGGTTAAACGCGCAATTGTGAAACGTTCACTCATGGGGCTCCACTGCCTTGGAGACCCTTCTTGTAGCCTTCGATTTCCTCTTTGGTAAGCATTCGAAGCCTTTTTGTTGTAGTTGGGACCACGGCTAACTTGAGTCTTATCGTTTCTCCTCTTGCCTCAAGCGCCTTAATTAGGCATTTCGTGGCGAGTTTAATTGCCTCATCAAGTTTCAAGTCTTCCCGATATTCTTCCTTTAAGATGGCTTCAACCGTTTCGCGGCCAATCCCTACCGCAACAGCTTTGTATCCTCTGTAGGATCCGCTTGGATCAGTTGAGAACACTCGGTTTCCAGTTTTGTCTATGCCGCCAAAGATGACTGAAACCCCGAAAGGTCTGACTCCAGCGTGTTGAGTATACAGTTGTTTTATGTCTCCGACGCGCTTTGTTAGAATCTCAACATCGATGGGTTCATCGTACATCAATCTGTTGCTCTGAGAGTAAACTCTTGCTTGGTCGATGAGAATGCGGGCATCGGATCCCAAACCGACAACCGCAGCGCCTAGATGATCATCTATCTCATAAAGTTTCCAAGTGAATTTGGGGTCTTGTAGTTTTGTTTCAATTTTCTCTTCCGCCCCCAATACAATTCCCTCGGAGCAAGCAATTCCCAATATAGTTGCTCCGCGATTCACCGTTTCGAGGGCGTATTCAACCTGAAAAAGGCGCCCATCTGGGGAAAACACTGTTATGGCTCGATCATAAGCCCCGGGCACCGCAAACACACTCATTTCCTCCACTCGCTAATTAAACATATTTTACTTGTTCAGTTGTAGAGAAGCAGATATAAAACAGTTATGCAGAAAATTTAAAGGAAAGAGAATAATGGATACCTGAAGGAGTAAAAACGACTGAAGTGGTATTGAAAATGGGCTACGGAGAAGCATGGAATGTACTGGCTGATTTGATTACTGAAATCCGGAAGAAAGGAGAAACTATCCCAAAACACGTGATGAACGATTTACACTCTGCTAAGACTATGATACAGATTCTCAAAGCCGATCCCACACACGTTGAAAATCTTCCAAGGATTGAGATGTACCTGGAAAATGTGGAATCACACCTCATATTCACGGCACAAGAAAAATTCAGCGCAGACTACGCTGAACAATGGATGAAGAAGCTAGAAGAGGCTAGAAAAGCTTCTGAGGAGGAAGAAAAAGCCCCACCAAAGTTTGTCGCGGGAATCCCGCGTGGTGAACACTGGGTGCGAATTGAGGTTTCAAAAGAAACTTCCAAGAGTGAAATGGAAAGATTGGCTAAGGCAAATAGCCTTACCTGCAAAATGCAAAAAAACGGGTATATGCTCGTTTATGGCGATGTTAAAAAAGTCAAAGATTTTGTCAAAAATATAGCAAAAAAGTATCAGATTAAAAGAAAACAGGAAAGAGAGTAGAAGCTTCGCTTGCACAAGAGTTAAAACCACTTTCTATAATATTTTTCTAGAAGAAGCCCAAAAACGATTAGGTATAACTCTTCAAGCCTAAATCACGGAGAGGATGTTCAAAAAAATGCCGCATATTAAAAAAATTGAAATTAAGGGCTTTAAGTCCTTTGGTCCAAAAACTGCAACCATCCGGATAGACAAAGGTTTCACCGTGCTTACAGGCCCAAATGGCAGTGGCAAAACAAACATTGTGGACGCCGTTTTATTCGGATTAGGCGAACTGAGCGCTAGAAGGCTTCGCGCTGAAAGTTTCTCAAAACTCATATTTCATGGCTCCCCGGAAGTAGGGGTGGAGAAGGCTAAAGCAGCTAAGGTTGTTATTCAATTTGACAATTTTGACAAACGTATACCTGTGGACACTAACACAGTAACCATTTCTCGCGAAGTCCACAAAAATGGTCAAAGCGTCTATCGGCTTAACGGAAGGCGAATTTCCAGAAATCGCATCATTGACATATTATCCATGGCTGGGATTAGTCCCACTGGACACAACGTGATTGTGCAGGGAACAATTACGCGCATAGCTGAGATTTCTCCTCATGAACGCAGAAAAATGATAGAGGGCATGATTGGGATAGCTCAGTATGATGCTGAAAAGGCTGAAGCCGAAGAGAAGCTTCGAGCCGCCGAAATATCTATTCGAACCGCTATGGGTCGAGTAGATGAGGTGCAGAAGAGAGTAGATGATTTAGAGAGGGAACGAAACGAGCTGCTTCGCTACGGTTTCATTCAAAATGAAATCAGGCAGTTCGAAGCAATGAAAGTTTCCTATGAACTTTTAGAAACTGAAAGAAAAATACATGATCTTTCATCAAAGACCGAAGAAGTCAGAGACAAAGTTGAAAACTCAAGGCAACTAAGAGAAGAGCAAAGGTCTCAACGTCGCGGAATCGAAAACGAATGGAGACAACTCAGCACAGAAAAAGTTGAAGAGCGCGGAACCCGCGTTCTCGAAGTTCAAATCAAGATAGGTGACATAAAATCGAAGTTAACCGAACTCACAACAAAAACAGGTGCAGGAACAGCAAGCCTTGAAGGACTTAGAAGAGTGAAAGAAAACAACACTCAACAACTTGAAGCCATCAAAAATGAAATTGTTGAAAACCGCAAACAAATTCGAAAACTGAAACGAGCGTATGATCACTTATCCAAGGAGATCATGATTAAACAATCCCAACACGATGTCCTCCAAAACGAAACCGCACAGCTTTGGGCAAACTTAGGTGAAAACAGCACAAAAATTCGGCAGATTGAACAACGATTGGACAAGATTTACCAAAACCTCATCGATATTCGAAGCGACTACGTACAAAGTAAAACAACAATTAGAACTCTCTCAGGCAGGCTATATGATCTCAACGCCCGCAAGGACAGATTTGCATCTACCCTCAATGAACTGAAAACATCTCTTAAGGAACTTGAAAACGTTCAAAAGGAGCAGAAGAGTCGGTTTAAGAGTCTTCAACAAACTTTGGACCGAAAATCCATTCAGAAAGACTACATAGCGAAGGAGATTACACAGGCGGGAAAGATCGCAGAGTCAGCTAGAGAGGCAGTGGTAGAATTTGTCACTCAGCGGGGACTCGCTGAAACTGTTGCGGGTGAGGAAAAAGCGTTGAGAAACATCGAGGAGCTTGGGGAGCTTGGCGTGATCCCAGGAGTTTACGGTAGGTTCAAAAATCTGATTAAAGTGGATGGGGCTTACTGGCAAGCGATGGAGGCGACGGCAGCTGGGTGGCTCAACTCTATTATTGTTAAAGATTTTGACGCAGCCTTCACGTGTGCTGAAACACTGAAACGCTTGAAACTCGGCAGAGTGAAAATTATTCCACTCGAGAATTTGCCAGCTAAATCCATTAATCCCACAAAAATCAGAGGAGTAAGAGGGGTCGCCTCCGAATTTGTTAAACGTGAAAAACGGTATGAGCCAGCAGTAATTTTCGTTTTCGGAGACACCTTGATAGCAGAGAACGATAAAACAGCTATTGCCGCTTCTCGCAGTGGTTATCGAACAGTCACTGTTAGCGGAGACCTCTACGAAGCTGGTGGAGGAATAGAAAGCGGATACTACCGATCTCCAATCGACTTCTCCACAATCATCCCAAGCGAGTCCGCTGTCAAAAGCCTAGAGGATGCTGTAAAAACTCTTCAAGAACACTTGACGAGGAGAGGAGACGAGATGACCACCTTCGAAGAGGAAATCGCTAAGACTCGCGTGCAAATCGTTCGTCTAGCCGAAGCTATCACTACTCTTGAAGGCGAAATCACGCGAATACGCAGAAGCATCAAGCGAACTAGGCGTAACATGAAACGTATTGATGGGCTTACTCAACGTACTCAAAGACGGATTGAAAAGGGAAAGACAAGTGTGGAGCTTCAAAGATCACAACGTAAAGCCCTTCAAAAGAAGATACAAGAGCTAAACAAGGAATTAGCCATCCTACGACAGAAAACGGATCCGTCTAGAATTCAGGGAATGGAGATTCAGCGAGAAACTTTAGGTGAAGAAATCATAGAGTTGAGGCAAAGGCTTGGCAGCGTGGAAACCGAACTAGCAACTCTCCGGTCTAAATTTGAAAACGTTCTCAAAATGGGTTCCGTTAACATTAAAATTCAGCTTAGAAAAGTGAGTGCACAACTCTCTATTTTAGAAAGGGAGGTTGAGGAAGCGCTAGAACAAAGGGAGACGCTAGAGCAAGAGGTGAAAAGACTTGAAACCTCTAAGGAAGAACTTTCTCGTTCAATTTTAACTGCCAGAAAAGAAGTAGGGAAGTTCACATCTCAAATTGACAACATCGACAAGCATCTGCGTCGACTAGACGCTGAGTACGAGCGAGCTGAGGAATTGCACAATCGGCTTCAGCTTGAACTGCAAACACTTCGGTTACAGGCAGACCAGCATCGTCATCATCTAAGGGAAATCGGCTGCGAGGAACCTGTAAAGGTTTCGCCAGATCAGCTCACAACGGTGGAATCATCACTCAGGCTGATGCGATTAGAGCTGGAGCGTCTCGGAGCCGTTAATCAATTAGCTCAGTCCCACTACGCTGAACAGGTTTCAAGATACAAAGAATTGTCCGTGCGCATGAACGAATTGGAGCGAGAAAAACAAGCCATAATCTCTTTCATGGACGAAATTGAACTGAAAAAACGCAAAGTTTTCATGAAAGCCTTCAATGAGATAAACGAAAAATTCGCTGAGTATTTCTCGAAACTTACTGATGAAGGAGAAGCCGCGCTTAAGTTAGATAACCCAGAAGAACCATTCACTGGCGGGATGGACATGATTGTTCAATTCCCGGGTAAGCCTCCAATACCCGTGAATGGAGCCAGCAGCGGAGAGAGGTCCGTAGCCGCTGTTGCATACATATTTGCCTTGCAAGACTTCGCACCCGCAGCCTTTTACTTGTTTGACGAAGTCGACGCGCATCTGGATGCCTTTCACGTATCTAGGCTGGGCGAGTTGTTGGCTGAGGGGTCAACGAAATCCCAGTTTTTGGTTGTCACTCTTAAGCCTGAGATGGTCAGCAAAGCAAAGAGTGTCTACGGCGTGTATGAGCACAACGGTGCCTCCCACGTGGTTTCAACCGTGTTTAAGGAGGCCGTTTAGTGCCTTCACTAGCCAGTAAACCTTTCTACTTTCAGCCTCCATTGAATGTGCTTTTTGAACTCCACAAGCTGAAAAAAATAAGGCCGTGGGATGTGAACATATCTTTTTTGTTGACTTCCCTATTAAAGGAAATGGAGAAGAGAGGAGAAGTTGATTTTAGAGCTTCAGGGATGGCGCTCGACTCATCCTCTACCATATATCTCATGAAATCCAAACTTCTGTTAAAACTGGAGGATCCTCCTGCTCCTGCTAAGCCTCCACCAGGTTTTCTTCCTCCGCCTTTGTTTCTTCCTCTTCGTTACGAGTTGACATCCACGACTATCCAGCATTTGTTAAAGGCGCTGGATGAGGTGCTTACTGGTGAACGTATACTTGCTTTGAAACCGCGTGTGGAACCTATGTTGCCGCCTCCACCGGAGCTTATTCCTCCCGTTGATTTGTACTTGATGGAAATTGAGAAGATGATGGAGAAGCTGTATAGTTCTATTCTCCAGTTTGCTGATGAAGGAAGATTAATCACTTTCTCTAAGTTCATAGCTGGAATGAAAAAACTGGAAGCCGTTAAAATCTTCATCACTCTTCTTTTTCTCGCTCAGACTGGTAAAGTCAGCCTATGGCAAGAAGAAGAAAACTTCAGCGAAATTTACATAACCCTCCGTGAGGGTCCACCCATTGACGGATAATGAACAGGAATCATCTGAACTTTTTGAACAGAAAAAAACGAGGCGTATGTTGTCTCTCATAGAGGCAGCGCTCTACGTGGCTGGTCGCCCACTGGATTTGAAGACGTTAGGGTCTATGATTAACACCCGCTCTAAGAGGAAGATCCGGACACTTGCAACCACGCTGATGAAGGAATATGAAAAACGCGACACTGCTCTTGAAATTATTAAGGTTGAGGATGAACGATTTGTTTTGCAGTTAAAGTCGGAGTACACGCCAAAAGTTCGGAGATTGGCAATAAAACCTCTCCTCAGCGTGGGTCCGCTGAAAACGCTGTCCTACATTGCTTATCGTCAGCCTGTGCCTCAAGCTCAAGTCATTGACGTACGGGGACACCACTCCTACAATCATCTTAAACAGTTGGAGGGGTTGGGTTTGATTGAGCGGGAAAGGGCTGGACGAACCAAGATTATACGCACCACCGAGTTTTTCGCTGACTACTTTGGTTTAAGCCATGATTTACGAGGTTTGAAGAAACAACTCAAAAACATATTTGAAGAACTCATTCCCTCAGAGTAGATAAGCTTATATGTTGAGTTTTTGTAGTCTCAACGAGATTACATGGAGAACTATCAAACTTGTCAGTGTGGCACGGAACCCTACGCAAAAAGAAACCTTCAGGCGGCAGAAAACGAGCATACCGAAAGAAAAGAAAGTTCGAGAAAGGCTCTTTCCCAGCGGAAACCTCGTTAGGTGAACTCAAGAGAAAAACCAAACGAGGACATGGAGGCACGGTGAAAACCCGTTTGCTAAGCGCAACCCACGCAAACCTTTCCAACCCATCCACTGGAAAAACCGAGAGAACTAAAATCCTCCGTGTGGTTAAGAACCCAGCCAGCGTAGACTACGACCGCCGAGGAGTAATCACAAAAGGAGCGATAATAGAGACTCAGTTGGGCACTGCACGTGTGATTTCTCGCCCCGGACAAAACGGCGTTGTAAACGCCATTCTCATTCCTAAAAAAACTTAGCACCTTCAAATGTTTAAACAGTTTTTTCTTCACTCAAGCCACAACAATTAAAACGCTCAAAATCCACAACAACTTGGGCAGGAAACATGCGGAAAAGAGATAAAATCATTTTGTGGCCCGTTTACTTTGATTCAACCAAAACCCGACTGGAAGGGCGGAGAGTCCCTAAAAGCCTTGCAACGTCAACACCAAAACTGAAGGAAATTCAAAGAGCGGTAAAGCAAATAGGTCTTCAACCTGAAGTTGTTTTAGACGCTGGACATCCAAGTGTTCCATGGCAAAAAACCGGTCTAATCGTGGTTCCTAAGAGAGGCCCTAAAACTCAAATCTTGCGAACGGTTGCCAAGGAACTTTTGAAAGTTCGCGAACAGAGATAAGCTCGCCAAGATTGGAGAAAACTTTAAATAAAGCGGGCAGTCCAAAACTTTGGCTTTTGCGAGGGAAAAGATTGCAGAGAATAGGTTGTGTACTTCACATAAGTTCTAATAAAAACTTAATTCTTAAGGCGGAAAAAACACCGCGAATCGGCGATAAAGTCGTGAACGAAAACCTCAAATCTGTGGGAACCGTTTTCGACGTGTTTGGACCCACCTCCGCCCCTTATGTTGCAGTAAAACCTAACACGGAGAAAACACATCATCTCGTTAATCATGTCCTTTACGCAATCCCCTCCACTCCAAAAATGAAGAGAAGAAGGAAAAGAAGATGAGCCGAGAATCCCCCTTACCCCAGCCCGCAAAGGTTCAACAGTGCCCAGAATGCGGTAGCAACCGACTCATGCGAGACTATGAGTGCGCCGAAATCGTGTGTATGAGTTGCGGTTTTGTCGTCGCAGCTAGGCTTGCAGATCGAGGGCCAGAGTGGCGTGCATTCGACACTGAACAGCGAGCCAAACGGACTCGTGTTGGTGCTCCTCTCACCTTCACCATCCACGATAAAGGGCTTTCCACAATGATTGACTGGCATGACCGCGACATATACGGCAAGAGACTCAGTCCCGGTCAAAAAGCCCAGATTTATAGACTTAGGAAGTGGCAGCGGCGCATCAGAGTCTCCGATGCTACTGAACGAAACCTCGCCTTTGCCCTGTCCGAAATCTCGAAGATAGCCAACAGGCTTAACCTTCCCAAGAACATTCTTGAAACCGCCTCCATCATTTATCGGAAGGCCGTTAAGGAACGTCTAATTCGAGGAAGGTCTATCCAAGGTGTCACAGCTGCCGCCATATACGTGGCTTGTCGACAGTGTAAACTCGCAAGAACCCTTGAGGAGATAGCTCAAGCCTCCAACATCAACAAGAAAGAGGTGGGACGCAGCTATCGATTCCTCGTTAAGGAGCTTGACTATTTCATTCCACCATTAAAACCTAGTCAATACGTCACTAAATTCTCCAATCAACTCGGCATGCAGGGAATGGTGGAGGAAGTCGCCCACAAAATCCTCGCCACCGCAAAAGAGCTTAGACTCACATCTGGTAGGGGACCCACAGGCATAGCTGCAGCCGCCAGCTACATTGCATCCGTGCTCACTGGTGAACGAAAAACCCAGAGGGAAATAGCTGAGATAGCTCAAGTAACTGAGGTTACGATTCGGAACCGCTATAAGGAACTGGTTGAGCGCCTTATGTTCGTCGTTACCCTCTAATTTTCCATTTTTTCTTTTCCACTACGCTTTCGAATTATATACTGAGACTAGTGTCTCCACGCTCTGGATCTATCTCTGCTGGATTCTCTTGGAGGTGACGCCGTCAAATTCTATAGCCTTCACCTCGCCTGTCTTTACGTTTTGAAACAAGACTTTATAGATTGGAGTGTAGATTACAGCGCGCTCTGTAACTTCAAACAGTTCATGGACAATCCGCTTTATGTCCTCTGGTCGTTTAACTATTTTGGATCTGATGATACCTACATCTGCGTCTGGGGCGATTTCAAGTTTTTTCGCGTTTTCGCCGAGTTTAGCTAACATTTCCGTAGGATGCTCCTCGGAAGGAGCAGATGGTAATTGTTTGAGTGGAACATCATGACCAGTTTTGTCTAGAATGAGAGAAGCTTTATCCTCATACAGCAAGTGTTCTTCACCCTCAAGTTTAATCGCCTTATAACCTTTCGCAGATGGTTCCTCTGTTTGTTTAGGCTTAAATTTCTGGTTTAAAAGAATAACTTCCCGCACTTTCTCGTCAACATTAATTGTGTAGGCGCATTTACGGTAATAATCAATTACATATTTTCCGTTAATCACGATGTATGACTCATAATACTTGTCAATGGAAACAAATTGTATTTCTTCAGGTTTAGGCTTCAAAAACCCAAATCTAACAAACATTTTATTCTTCAGCTTCTCCCCAGCAACCTTTATCACCGTAGGATCAACAAGAGTTTTGTAAACAATTGTCTTTCTTTCAACTATCTTTTCATTAATGGGCACGTTTTCAGTCAATATTTACTCCCTCATTAAATGATATTGTTTCTTTAATTAATTTTTTATCTGCCTAAAAGCCTATCATCCCACTTACAACAGTGAAGAAGCTGATCGAACATTTTAAATCCGATAACCATCGTATTCTGTAACCTGTGATTGGAGGAGAAAGACAATGGCAGGGACAGTAGAGAAGGAACTGAAAAAGTTTGGCATGACATTTTCAAAACCAGTCTTAGCCACAATATGCATCATCTTTGGTGTGCTAGTAATAATATTCCCAAACCTTCTGCAATGGATAGTTGGTTTGTTTCTGATAATCCAAGGAATACTGATATTAACGGATTACTTAGAACTGAGAAAACAACCACCGACATAACATTTCTACCGGTCTCTACACAAGACAAGCCCCTAGAAGTTAGGTGCGCCTTCCTTTTTTTTCTTGATGTTTTCCGTTTTGCTTTCTCTTGCCCATGATGTAATTTAGTAATGGGGGTTGTGAAAGCGGATTTTAGGCACAGGTGGTCTTCTATTTTTATCTGCTAACTCTCTGACACTTTGAACATTTCGCAGAGTAGCTTGTACAGTTCCTCCCCGCCTTCCACTCCTGCAAACATGTCCTTCTCAGCCCTCAGAATTTTCCCTGCAACCTCACGGGTTTTTCTCCATTCTAGCTCCTTCCACATGATTCGGTAGTTCTTTAGTTCGATCCATGCTCGGAAGGTTAGGATGATGAACATAAATAGCGTAATCGCTAGGTTGAGCACATATATTTCGAGTAGTTCAACCATTTGCATCACCTCTACATTTTCATGGTTTTAAGAAGATTACACACTTAATGTTTTCCCAATCGTAACCAATCCCATTTGTATAAAACAAGAATTCGTTCAAGCAATTAACGTATATATAGTTTCTAAAACATCACTCTTTAGATTTCGGAGAGAACCATCTTGACTCAAAAAGTGGGAATTGCCGGTATAGGACACGCGAAATTTGGCAAAAGAACCGACGCAACTCTACGAGAATTGGCGCACGAAGCCGTAACACGAGCGCTAGAAGACGCTAAAATCAACGTGAAAGACATAGACGCTTCAGTTATAGGAGTTGCCTGTGAAGAGTTTGCAGCACAAGTATCCCCCGCGGTTCTAGTACACGACTATGTGGGGATGGGAAACAAACCCGTGTTCAGGGCTGAAGCCGCCTGTGCCACCGGTAGCGCTGCTATACAAGCTGCTTGGTCGCTTGTAAAGGCTGGTCTCGCGGATGTCGTTCTTGTGGTCGGAGCTGAAACTATGACGCATTTGGGCACATTGAAAGCTACAGATGTGATTGCTCGGGCTGGAGACACCCGATGGGAGTATCCCTTCGGCACCACGTTTCCAAGCTTCTACGCTATGATGGCTAATGCTCACATGCACCAGTATGGCACAACAAGGGAACAGCTTTCCATGGTTTCGGTTAAAAACCACATGTATGGGGCTATGAACCCGTACGCGCATATACAGAAAGCAATCACGCTGGAGGAAGCGATGAAATCCAGTATGATATGTTATCCATTGAATCTTTATGATTGTTGCTTAATATCGGACGGAGCAGCTGCAGTCGTTTTGGCTAACGAAGAGAAGGCAAAAAAGATCAGTGACACACCCATCTGGCTAACGGGTTTAGGAGCAGCATCCGACACCATGATGATCAGCGAGCGGGAGACTCTAACTGAATTAAGAGCAACTAAGATAGCGGTGGAGAAAGCCTATGGGATGGCGGGAATCACTTCTAGGGAGGTTGACGTAGCCGTGGTTCATGACTGCTTCACCATCGCCGAGATCATGGCATACGAAGACCTCGGATTCTGCAAAAAGGGGAAGGGAGGGAAGTTCATAGAGGAGAAACAGAGCTACATCGGTGGAAAAACTCCAGTTAACACTGACGGTGGGCTCAAATCAAAGGGGCACCCGCTTGGAGCCACAGGAGTATCCATGACCATCGAGATAACGAAGCAGTTGAGAGGCGAAGCTGGAAAAAGACAGGTAAACGGAGCGGAAATAGGGCTCAGCCACAACGTTGGACAGATCGGGCAGTACTGTTTCGTCCACATATACTCAAGGTGAAAAAAATGAAGTTTGGATACGTCTCATGTCTACCTGAGACCCCCCTAATCACGAGATTTGTAGAAGAGCTTAATAACGGTAGGCTAATGGGAACCAAATGCGAAAAGTGCGGAGCCAAATACCTGCCACCGAGAGCTCACTGTAAATGTGGCTCAGCGGATATAAAGTGGTATGAAGCTCCACGTCGAGGAAAAATCTTAACTTACACTCCGGTTGTGGTTCCTCCTGAGAGTATGTCTAAATACGCGCCCTACATGGTGGCAGTAGTGAAGCTTGAAGATAAAACAAGACTATTGGCGCAGCTAACTGGTGTCACTTTAAATATGCTGAGAGTTGGCATGCTGGTTCAGGTTATAACGCGTAGAGTAGGTGCAGACAGGATAGCGTACGAGTTTAAACTCGTTTAAATAACAAAGCGGATGGAAGTTTGGTAAGGGAGGATTTTGTAATTCTCCATATTTTTTTCAGAATGTTCTCGTCTTCAAACGGATTATTCAAAACACCCTCTGAATCTTCACGTAGAAGCACCCATAAGTCAAAGTCTATGTTATCAAATTTTACACTCACATCATGGTTCATTCTGTGCTCTAAAATGTGATGCATAGTTTCATGGTTCAATATCCATTCCACATTAAATTCGTTGGTTAGGGATGTTAAGAAGATAGTTTTCATCGCTGGAACGTACATTCCATAGTAGTTATTGTTAAAACCTACAACAATGTTAGGTTTAGGAATGTTCAAAATACCCCAACCTTCTCCCTTCTCAAAATAAACAAGCAACTTCCATTATTTAAAAGCCTAAGGAACATTGCTCTATGAACAAGTTCTAGTAGAAAACAACATGCCTCGTGAAAAAGCTGGGTTCACTAATAATCGGAAATCTTAAAGCTTAGGATGCTAAAACTATAATTATGCCATACGGATTCAGCTTCGACCTAACGAAAATGTCCAAGTCTTTCTTCAAAGAACTCGCTAGAGTTGCACGTGAAAAGAACGTGCACAGAAGAATTGGAGAGCGAGCGAGAAGTCTGGCTGAAAAGTTCAGAATCCACGAACTCACAGGCTTAAACGTCTCCGACGCCATCACGCTCGTCGAAGACCTCGTGGACATACACGCCCGAAACCTCTCAGAGAGGAAAAAATTTCTGGAAACCAAAAGGAGAGTGCTATTCCTGCCCCACTGCGCAAGGAAATACATGGACAAACGATGTCAAGCACATTTCGACCCAAATGGTCCATCCTACCACTGCAACCAATGTTCCCCAGACTGTCTGGTTAATCAGGCAACAGAGCTGGGGAAAACGAGAGGATATGATGTCTATGTGCTCGCTGGCGGCTCCTGTGTTCCCCAAATACTGAAAAACCACTCATACAAGGGGATTGTAGGGGTTGCATGTAGCCAAGAACTGAAGATGGGAGGAGAACATATTGCAAACAGTGAGCTGCGAGGTCAGTCGGTTCCTCTCGCCAAGAACGGTTGCACCAACACATGGTTCAGCATCGAAAATCTCAAAAGAACTTTATGAAACTTAGCTGGATATCTCCCATAAAGTACAATTATCAATTGATGAAAAGCTAAGAGTGGGAGCACAATTAATGCACAACAAAACTAAAAGGTTCATGGCAGTCTTTTCGTCAGCGTCCTTTCTGAACGACTTCGGTTCGGATATGATTTATCCTATCTGGCCCCTATTTGTAACCTCATTCTTAGGAGCAAATGTAGCTGTTCTTGGGTTAATAGATGGCATAGGTTACGCTGTCGTTTCAGTGTCCCAAGCAGGCTCCGGATATCTTTCTGACAGGCTAAGGAAAAGAAAGGTTTTCATCTGGACTGGCTACTTGTTAGGATCACTGTCCAGAGTCGGTTATGCCCTATCAACCATATGGCAATCTCTAATTCCCTTCAGAATTTTGGACAGATTCGGAAAGATAAGGGGAGCACCAAGAGACGCCATCGTTGCTGATATTTCTACAAGGGAAAACAGGGGAAGAAACTTCGGTTTGTTGAGGGCCATGGATCACTTGGGCGCTGCCTGCGGCGTGATAGTTTCTATCCTGCTCTTGAGCTATCTCGGATACAGAAACTTGTTCCTGCTCGCTTCGATTCCATCCCTAATCGGCGTTCTGTTGATTCTCGTATTCATAAAGGACAGAAAAACTAAGGAAATCTATAAGAGACTTTCCTTGAAAGACTTGACTCTCAATTTGAAGCTGTTTCTAATACTAAGCGCCGTGTTCGCCTTGGGCTCCTTCAGCTATTCCTTCCTGCTGGTTTATGCACGAGAATTCGGTTTTGAAGAAATGTTTATTCCAGTTTTGTACTTGATCTTCACGGCTGCAGCTTCATTAATGTCATTGCCGTTTGGAAAACTCGCAGATAAACTAAATAGAAAATTGGTGTTAGTTTTGTCTTATCTCTTTTGGGGATTAACGTGCGTAGGCTTCATTTACATTGAATCTTACACAGGAGTTATGCTGTTGTTTGTCTTGTACGGTCTGCACAGAGCAGCGATAGAGCCGATACAAAGAACATTTGTCTCTGAACTGTCGCCAACAGAATATCGCGCAAGCATGTTAGGAGCGTTTCAAATGACCATTGGATTGTGCGCATTACCCGCTTCAGTTATCGCTGGCCTGCTGTGGGTCAGTTTTGGAAAGTTGGCACCATTCTACTTCTCTCTAGGATTAACAATCCTAGCAACAGCCCTAATATTATTCGTGAAAGAATAAGGCTATCTTAATAATCGTAAAAAGCCGAAAACGACCCTTTGCGTTTATATAGGTTTTCTCTAAATATAGACTCTCATGCAAAAGCAACAAGTCGTCATCATAATGGGTTCCAAACGTGACCTCAACTTTGCAGCTTCCATAGGTCATGTCCTAGAAAAATTTGGCGTTGACTACGAGTATAGAATAGCCTCGGCGCACAAAACACCCAGAGATTTACTGAATCTATTAGAGGAATATGAAAAGTCTGGAAACAACATCGTTTACATTACAGTTGCTGGCAGGTCTAACGCGCTTTCCGGACTAGTGGACGCCAACACAAAACATCCAGTTATAGCTTGCCCCCCATACTCAGAAAAGTTTGGAGGCGCCGACATTTACTCCTCCCTAAGAACCCCGAGTGGAGTCGCTCCATTAGTTGTACTTAACCCGGAAAACGCCGCGTTAGCGGCGGCAAAAATTTTAGGCATGGAAAACCCGGCGCTATCCGAAAAAGTTGGTAAGTTCCAGCTGGAGAAGAAGCTAGAAGTTAAAACCGCTGACAAAAAAGTGAGAGGAAAGAAAATTTCTAACTTAAAAGACTGATAGAGGCAAAAAAATGAGCAAAATAGAAAAACGGTTTTTGCGAAGCGGCAAAGTTAAGGATGTCTATGACGTGAGTAAAGAAGAGCTTCTGTTCGTTTTTACAGACCGGCTGTCTTCCCATGATGTAATGTTGGCTGACAAGATTCCGCAAAAAGGTCAAGTTCTTTGCCGTCTCGCTGCCCACTGTTTTGCGAACTGCGAAGACAATGGTATTGAAACTCACATGATAGATGTTCCTGCTCCCAACGAGATGCTAGCTAAGAAGTTATTTCTCATACCAATCGAGGTGATAGGGAGAAACTACGTTTACGGTTCGTACTGGAAACGATACCAACGCGGTGAAGTTCAACTTCCAGAAGGAACAGACCGCGTGTTAGCTGCGAAGCTAAGTGAACCGTTAATTGAGTTTACCACCAAGTTTGAGACTAAAGATAAACCGCTAACTGAGCAAGAGGTAATATCTAGAGGATGGTTAGGAACTCCTGAAATTGACCAAATTAAAAAAATTACACTGCAATTAAACGAGTTGATGTTAAAGGATGCGGAGAAAGCTGGGTTCATTCTCGCCGACTTCAAATTGGAATTTGGAATAGATGAAGAGGGAAAAATAATTTTAGCTGATGAAGCGGAAACACCTGATGGTTGCAGGTTTTGGGACGCAAGCAAGTATCAGCCCAACAAAATACAGGAAAGCTTTGATAAACAGATTGTTAGAGACTATCTTGAAAAAGTGAAGGGCTGGGATAAAAATCAGCCAGCGCCGGGAACAAAATTAACTGAACCCATCTTACCTAAGAAGATCATAAATAAAACAAGTCAACGATACATCCAAGCATATGAAAGATTAACTGGTAGAAAGTTCTGATATAGCTCGCTCATGAGGTGATTTAGTTTGGTCATAGAAAGAGAAGAAATGCAAGAAATCGCTAAATCCTACCGAGAACCAGTTGGACTCAACTTGGGAGGCCACTCTGCTCTTGACGCCTGGGTAGAGCAGAGAGACTATGGTTTCAGAAGCATAATCTACACAACTCCGCAAAGAGCAAGAGGCTTCAGAAGATAGTTACGTAACAAGTGAAACCTATGTCAAGAGAGTTTACGTACGCGGAGGCGGGAGTAGACAGAGAATTAAGAGCGAAGTCCAAAGCCGCCTTGACGGCTCTTAAACAAACCTATAGATTCAGCAGATATGGAAAAGTCATTAAACTTCCCTACGGCAACATTTTCCCAGTTGGCAATCGATACTTCGATTTTGTTATAGAAGGCATCGGAACCAAAGTTCTTCTGGCACAACTAGCAAACAAATACGACACTATCGGCATTGACGGAGTTGCGATGGCAGTAAATGATGTAATCAGATCCGGTGCAAGACCCATCGCAGTTGTGGACAACATCCACGCTCAGATGTCGGATCCTCATTTGGTAAGCGAATGGATGAAAGGCATAGTGAAGGGCGCAACTGGAGCTGAATGTTTTGTGCCAAGCGGAGAAATAGGAGATGTAGCCGAAATTATCCGAGGAACAGTGGAAGGAAAAGGGTTCGACATGATTTTCGCTTGTATAGGAGAATTGTTCAAAGAAGACACAGTCTTCGGCAACAACATTGAACCAGGAGACGTAGTTATAGGCTTACGAAGTTCTGGCATCCACAGCAACGGAATATCACTAGCACGAAAAGTTCTTTTCAAACAGTGGGATGGCAAGTATGAACTGCACGATGTTCCTGACGGGTTTGAAAGAGAACTCATTTATGAAGTTCTGAAGCCAACGAGAATCTACGTTAAGCCAGTGTTGAATATTGCAAAAAATCATGAGGTTAAGGGGTTAGTTCACATCACTGGTGACGCCTACTTGAAATTTGATAGGTTGATGAAGTTTTCTAAGGGAATCGGGTTTGAGTTCAACAACTTTAAGCCGCAACCCCTATTTCAACTGATTCAGGAAACTGCCTTAGAGATGGGCGGCGTAATTAGGGATGAGGAGATGCTGAAAACCTTCAACATGGGATGGGGCTTTGCGGTGATTGCTGATAGAGCGGATGGAGATGATCTTATTGATAATTTTGAAAAGAACGCTGTGGAGACTGAGCAGATCGGGAGAGTGACTGATTCAAGAAAAATTGTTGCTTTGTATAAAGAAAAGAAAATCGAGCTATGAATTTTTTAAACATTCATTTAAATTTTTATCTGAGAAAAACTTAAATTTTTAATTGTTTAATAATATCTCATGAGATACAGAGTTAAAATCGAGGTTTCTCTCAAACCAGGTCATTCTGATCCTGAAGGAGAAACTACCGCAAAATCTCTGAAAGGGTTAAGGTACCCAGTGGAAACAGTTAAGGTAAGTAAGGTTTATGAGGTGTTCCTTCACGCAAAATCTCTAAAAGAGGTCCAGAGACATGCAGATGAAATGTGCCGGAGACTACTGGCAAATCCAACCAAAGACAACTATCGTTTCAACATAGAGGAAGTGAAATGACTTCTCGTCTTTACATTAAGAGAAACTTGGACTTCGAGCTTTCTGAAATAAACGTGTTAGATGCGGATGAAAAAGAACTACTTCAAATCAGCAGTGAACTAGGAGTTGGTCTAAGCCTCAAGGAAATGAAACACGTTAAACAACACTTTTCAAAAAAAGGAAGAAACCCAACCGACGTTGAACTCCAAACCATTGGCCAAACCTGGTCAGAACACTGCTGCCACAAAACCTTCAAGGGCGACATTGTGACGGCGAAGGGAAAATTACTCGTAACCAACATGTTCAAAGAATACATAGCAAAGGTTACGCGAGAACTCAACTTGCCATGGTGCCTCTCCGTGTTCGAGGACAACGCAGGCATAGTTGACTTTGAAAACGGTTACGCAATCGCCGCGAAGGTGGAGACCCATAACCATCCATCAGCCATAGAACCTTTTGGAGGCGCTGCCACTGGCACAGGCGGAGTTATTAGAGATATACTGGGGGTTTGGGCTGACCCCATAGCCTGCACAGATGTTCTCTGTTTCGGACCCTTAAATTATGACTATGAAAAGCTTCCTCTTGGAACAAAACATCCAAATTACCTTTTCAAAGGAGTTGTCGCTGGCATCGGCCACTATGGAAACAACATGGGCATACCTACCGTTAACGGTGCAATATATTTTGATGAAAGCTATGTGGGCAACGTTGTGGTTTACTGCGGCTGCATAGGAGTTCTTCCAACGAACAAGTTTACAAGAAACACAATGCCCGGAGACATAGCTGTTTTAGCGGGTGGAAGAACCGGCCGAGATGGAATTCACGGAGTAACCTTCGCATCAGCCGAACTGACAAAGGAGTCGGAGGAGGTTTCTAGATCAGCAGTTCAAATCGCAAATCCTATAGAAGAAGAAAAACTCAAGCGCGCCATCATTAAAATACGAGACAGAAAACTGGGCTCTGCCATAACCGACCTGGGCGGCGGAGGGTTATCCTGCGCCACAGGTGAGATGGCTCACAGATCGAATTGTGGGGTTCAAGTTGAACTTGAAAAGGTTGCTCTCAAACATCTTGGAATGAGTCCGTGGGAAATTTACGTTTCCGAGTCACAGGAAAGAATGCTGTTATCTGTTAAAGAGAAAAACCTCCAGAAAGTCTTAGACATCTTTGAAAGTGAGGACATAGAAGCAACTCCTGTTGGAAAATTTACCGGCAACAAAATGCTTCAAGCCTATTACCGTGGACAAACAGTTGCGGAACTAGACTTGCATTTCCTGTATAATCCACCGAAAGCTAGAAGAGTCGCAAGATGGAAAAAACCAAATCTTATCGAACCAAGTTTTGCTGAACCAAACGACTTAACCCATGACCTGTTGAAAATTCTGTCTTCCCCAAACGTTGCAAGCAAAGAGTCAGTGATAAGAACCTATGATCATGAAGTTAAGGGGAACACCGTGTTAAAACCGCTGCAAGGAAGATACGGTGGACTGAGTGACGCGGCTGTTATAAAACCATTATCAAACTCTTGGAAGGGAATCGTCATCTCTTGTGGAATGAACCCTAACTATGGAAAAATTGATCCATACTGGATGGCTGCCTCCGCAGTGGATGAAGCAATCAGAAACAACATTTCAGTTGGAGGAAGAAGAATCGCGTTACTAGACAATTTCACATGGGGCAGCCCAGAAAAACCAGATAGAACTGGATCACTGGTTAGAGCCTGCCAAGCCTGCTACGATTTCGCGAAGGCATTTGAAACTCCGTTCATCTCTGGCAAAGACAGTCTCTACAACGAGTTGCGCATTGGACCTGATGCTTCAAATCCAGTTACTCCAACTCTCCTAATCACAGCGATTGGGATTATCCCGGACATAAGAAAAACGGTTTCAGCGGATGTGAAAAGTCCGGGAAATCTGATTTACATGGTTGGTCAAACATACCATGAGCTGGGTGGCTCCGAATATTATGGGTTGAGAGGTTTTCTAGGGAAAGCTGTTCCTAAGGTTAGGACAGCGCAGGCGAAACGAACCATAAACGCGGTTGTTGAAGCAATCGATTCTGGATATGTAACGTCATGCCATGACCTTTCTGAAGGAGGCTTAGCGGTGGCAGCTGCTGAAATGGCTTTCAGCGGGGGATATGGAATACAACTGAATCTGGGAAGTGTTCCGAGAGCTAGGAATATGAAAAGAAATGACTATGTTATCTTCTCGGAATCCAACAGCAGGTTCTTGATGGAAGTTCCAGAGAAACGTAGAGAACAGTTCGAAGCATTGATGGAAAGGAATGTTTGTTCAGCAGTAGGTAGAGTTGAGAAGAATAAGCGTCTTTCTGTATTTGGTCTAAATGGTAAACGAGTAGTTAACGCCAGTTTAGGCAGATTAAGAGACGCTTGGAAAAGCACCTTTGGAGGACAAAAATGAAAAAAGAAGACATCAACGTTTGCATAATGAGGGTTGCTGGAACCAACTGCGACGCAGAAACCAAAAGGGCATTCGACGATTTAGGAGTAAAAGCCGAGGTTGTTCATTCAAACGAAATAGTCAAAAAGAGAAACCTCCTTGACTACAGTGCCCTCATATTTCCCGGCGGTTTTTCTCACGGCGATTACGTGAGAGCTGGAGCCATCTGGGCTAAAGAAGCTTTAGCTAAGATTGGCGACGATTTAAAAGAGTTTGTTGAAGAAGAGAGACCTATTTTGGGGATTTGTAACGGGTTTCAAGTGCTGGTGGAAATCGGTTTGTTGCCGGGCTTTGAAGGAATCGCTGAGTATCCAGAAGCGGCTTTAGCCACCAACACTCCAATAGGGTATCATTGTAGCTGGGTTTACGTCCGACACGAAAACTCTGGCAAATGCATTTTCACCCGGAAAGTTGCGAAGGGAAAGGTGTTAAGAATACCAGTAGCTCATGCTGAGGGAAGATTTGTCCTTCCAAAAGAGAATGAGAACCGTTACTTAGAAAAGTTGTATGGTAACGATCAGCTTGTCTTTAGATACTGCGCCGAAAACGGTGAACCCGCAAACGGACAATATCCCATAAATCCGAATGGTGCCTTTCATGACATCGCTGGTATCTGCAACCCGGCTGGAACGGTTTTCGGGTTGATGCCTCATCCTGAAAGATCGTATTACGGTTGGCAGTTGCCTGACTGGACGAGGAGAGAGAGAACTCTCACATATGGTGATGGACGGTTAATCTTTGAATCTGTGGTTGAATACCTGACAAAGAAATTTTAGCGTTACATTTCCTCCAAATCTGAAAGTTTGGGCAGCCCTTCTCTGGCTCCTGCCTCTCTTATGCAGCGAGACGCAACAAAACTTCCCAATCTTCCACATTCATGTAAATCTTTGTTTTTAATCAGACCATATAGGAAGCCGGCGCAGAACGCGTCGCCAGCGCCTGTGGTGTCCACAACCTTCACCTTGTACGGCTTAACCAGATGAGTTTCTTTGCCATCCGTAACGTAGCATCCTCTCTTGCCCAGCTTAGCCGCAACTATGCTTATGCCTTCGTTCGCTAGAGTCTTTGAGCCTTCCTTGTAGTTCTCTCCTGTGAGCAGTTTTATCTCATTTTCATTTAGAAACATAACAAAACTTCTCTTTATTACGGGTTTTAACGTTGCGAGTCCTTTTCTCGCGTACAGTTCTCCTGGGTCAAGACTTACTTTGATGTTTGAAAGTGTTTCTACAAGTGTTTTTTGGACTTTGAACGGTTTCTCTCCAGCAAACGACGTTAAATGTAGAATTTTGGCTGATCCAGCATATTCTAAATTTATTTCTTTAAGTTCGATTGTATCGTTTACGCCTGGGTCCACGTAGAGCGCTCTCTCACCTTTTCCATCAACAAAGCCGATGACAACTCCGCTTCTATCCTCTTTTGAAACTATTACTCCGCGTGTATCAACGCCTTCCGTTTTGAAGTTGTCTAGTAGAAGTTTGCCTTCACGATCATTGGAAACTTTTCCTATGTAACCAGTTTTTATTCCCAGTCTCGCCAAGCCAACCGCTGTGTTTGCGGCAGAACCTCCCGGAGACTCTTTGAAGCTCCTGATAACGCTTTCTTCCTCTTCCCTAGCTATTCTGTTCACTCGGTAGAGTTTGTCCATGTTTAAGGCGCCGAAACAAACAACATCCAGACTCATGGAAACAACTCTCGCAGATATATCCGGTATTTTCCCAGTTTTCCTCCGTAATTTCCAGCAGAGATTTTTGACACCTCATTCACATTCATGGCTGCGTGGATGCCAGCTCTCATCGCTTCCTTAACCGCTTGGATGGATACGCCGTTGATCACGATTTCTGGAATATACTTGACACCTTCTGGAACTTTCGATTGGTTTCCCAGCTTCTTTTTAAGCGTTGGACAGTAGGGATGGTTTGTGGTGGGTCCTATCCATGGAAAATTAGTTTCAGGTTTTGAACCTGCTGAGCAGATGTCGAATGGTGTGATGACGCCTTCTATTTGGCTTATGGCTTTTAGCGCTTTCTTTCCAGCTTTCATCACTGCTTGCTTGGTTTTGCACATGTACCAGAAGTTGCCGCCCATTACCCCTCGTCCATAGCCTAGATAGCGCTCTATATGGAAATTGGAGACCATTAGAGGGACGTTGATCATGTTACGTCCGTATAGTTTCTCTTCCCACTCAAATCCGTCTCCACAATGCCCTATATGTTTCATAATATCAATTTTTCCATCTGGGTTGGGAAGGGCGTCGAAGACGGAGGTGAAGGGTTTGACAAGTATGTTTTGGCGTATGGAATAGGACATTTCAATTTCAAACTTCTTGATTGAGTCGTTAAGGGGTTTTCTTTCATCTATGCCTCCCCAAAACTGTATGATTGCGCCTTTGCGTTCATTCGGCGTGTCGTCTTCGCTTAGCCATTTCTCTATGCTTCCTTCGATTCTGCCGATGACAATTGATGGGTTGGCTGTGGCGTCTTCAGCGGCTTTTCTCAAAACTTCCTCGTCGTCTGCAGTTATTATAACTCGAGAGTACAAGCCTTCGAAGGCTTCTGCGTAGGTGTCTTCGATCTTGACGACCATAAAGTCATCCCGATTTTAATTTATCCTAACCTTCCTATAGCTTCTCCTCGAACTGTCTTCCTGAAAGCACTGCTTTCCTCCATCAGCCTCTCCTTGTTTTCAGAAGTTATCATCTCGACTTGAGGAAGAGTTTCGGGATACAATTCAACTATGCGGTTTCGTAGTGCAGAGGTGACGCGATAGCGTTTTAACGCGGAATAACTCCATTCTTCAACCAACTTAACAACGTGACTTTTGCCAAATTTGCTGAAGGCATCCGCTAGAATCGATGTTACGATTGTGTTTTTGGAAAGCACGGCGACTTCAGCTTCACGTACAGCGTAGCGGTTGCCGTTGAAGGAAACCGTTAGCCCACCGTTCTGTTTCACTAACTGAAACGACTGAACATCTGTGATGCTGTCTCCCACATACATCACGTCTGAGAGGCGACTATCCGTCTTTTCTACTATATCTTCAATGGCATGTGCTTTTTCAAATCCCCCCACAGGATTAACATCTTTCAACATCTTGCCAGATTCCATCTCAGTGATTTCTTCCCAGAATATATCGTCTAGTCTTCTGATTGTTTTTTTGTTTCTTTCAGAAAAGTCGTTGATTGAGACTGCGCCTTTGGGAATCTCTATCATATTCAAGGCGGTTATTTCTTCTCTTAGCTGTCTCAACCGTTCAACTTCTTTCTTGCTGATTTGATACCTGTCTAGGTCCAATGCAGTGCAATAAACATTTTCGCATGGAAACTCTACCAAGTTACATAATGCGTGTATGTACTGTTCATAGCTGGTGCTTACAATGAAAGAAGGCATAAGGTTATTGACAAAATGAAGCGTGTCTTTAGCGCCGGGAACCAACAAAATACGATCCTTAGAGACTTTTTTTATTTTTTCGTTGGTTACTCCGTACGCTTTTAGAAAGGGCAGTATCAGCCGCAAAGTGTCTCCAGCCTTATATTCTGGTCTCTTAACAACGTCAGCTTGAACGTCGTCATACCTGCTAACTAAGGCGAAAAATGAGTCTCCTTTTGGAATGAAGTGTTCGCTCAATTCGTAAGCGTTGTCATTTTTTGATATTGGGCCTTCACAATCGGAAATAAACAGCCTCCTCTGTTGGGATGCTTTTGGACTCACCACTGGCTCCTCAGCCTCTTCATGTGTTCCATGCTTTTTGTTATGTGGTCTCTCGAGGCAATGTCAGCTCTGAACCACAATGCTCCACCTTTAACCGCCCTAAGACCATCTAACGAATTTTCCCTAGCGTTTTCAATGTTCTCTCCGATGCCAACAGCGCACAATGTTCTAGAGTCGAGGGCATAGGTTTGTCCATCATCTCTCAGTTCCATTGAGCCCGGGTAAATTCTGACTCTCTCTTCATATTTTTTAGTCAAACCATAGGCTCCGCTTAAATCCACTGGCTTATCAATCTCGCTTGAATTTACACGTTCAGGGAAGACGTTCTTGAACCCGCCGTAGTTTGGCGGCGCCATGTAAGTTACGACGGTTGCTCTTTTTTCAAATCGGACCCGCCTCAAGTTTCCATCAAGTATTCTGAAGCATACGTCCACAAAATCGTCCTTCAATATAGGTAACAAATTCTGTATCTCCGGGTCGCCGGGTCTACTGTTGTTTTCCAAGATTTTTGGTCCTCTTCCTGTGTGTATAAAGGCCTCGTAAAATGGAACACCCCGCAATCCGGGGTTGCTGCCTTTTCCCTTTAACTTTTTGAAAATCTTGTTTACGATTTGGATCTCTTTCTCTTTGTCAGCTGGTGTCATGAAGGGTAACCAGTCGCTCACATCTTTGTAGGAGCCCATTCCGCCCGTGTTAGGTCCTTTATCCTCATCGAAGGCTCTCTTGTAGTCGCGTGTTTCTGGCAACGGCGCTAAGTGTTTTCCGTCGCAAAACGCTTGGAAACTGGATTCTTCACCATCAACCTTTTTTTCCACTATCACTGCGCCATATTCGTAGTTGGATAAAAAATGTTCTAGTAGCTGTTCTCGAGTGTTGAAGTGGTCGCCCCAGACGCCGACGCCTTTTCCCGCGGCAGGTCGGTCAGGTTTTATGGCAACCTTGTTGTTAAGTTCGTCTAGCCACACGTTGAGGTTTCTCTTCACTTTACTTAGGGTGCTGTAATCTTTTGGGTCAAACACTCTAAAACTTGGATTTGCTTCGGGTACAACCCTCTGAAACAGGCGTCTTTGTGCAACTTTACTTCCCTCAATAGCGTATTCTCTGGTTGGGCAGATCATTGGTATCTCGGTTTCTCTTTCAACAACATCTCTGACACCGTTGATTATCGGTTTTTCAGGACCAACTATTCCAAAATCAATCATTCTTTCATGTTTCTTGGCAAACTTACAAATCTTTTCCACATCAAAATCGGGAATAACAACGTGTTTCTTCGCCTTTTTCACGTTGTAGGGATTCCTTTGCTTGTCTATAACATAGATTTCGGTGGCGTAATTTTGACTACGGCTGAAAGAGTCCACTATGGCGACTCCTCTTGAACCATAGCAGACAACCAAAATGCCTACCCGGTCCATTATGAACACCATTAAAACATAGGCCTAAGCCATAATTTCGTATATTCTCCCAGTTTCTTTGAATCCTCTATCAAATTTTTCCTTCATCTCGTCTGCCAGTTTTTGAGCCAAGGGAGTGGGATACTTTCCGGTGACGCATCCTAAACACAATTCGTCTTTCTTCATGCCGGTGGCTCTAACGAGACCATCAATTGACTGATAGTTAACGGTGTCTGCACCTATTCTCTCAGCTATTTCTTCAGCACCATATCTGGACCCTATCAGCTCGTTGTAGGTTGCCATGTCAATTCCGTAAAAGCAGGGACTTGTTATTCTTGGAAACGTAATGAACACATGAACCTTCTTTGCTCCTTTTTTGCGCAGTTTTTCTATAATCACCTTTGTAGTGTCGCCTCTTACTATGCTGTCCTCAACCACCGCAATGGTTTTTCCACTAATCCTGCGGTCAAGGATGTTGATTTTTCTGTCGATTGTTGTGAATCGTTCACGTGACAACAGAATGAACGCTCGTTCAGTCACGTATCTATGCCTTCTTGAAGCTCTCTCCCACCTCACGCCAGTTTCTTCATGAAGCCCATACGCAGCGTCATTGCCAGTTTCTGGTATTGACATAATTATGTCTGCTTTTTCTGCGATTTCAGAATACTCTCTTCCAAGATTTCTTCCAAAATCTTCTCTTATTTCATAAACATGTTTGTTTCCAATAGTTGAGTCTGGTCTAGAAAAATACGCAAATTCAAAGCAGCAGAACGCTTTTTTCTCGCCTCTAACGAGTTGATTTCGCACGAAACCATCCTTTGACGCGATCACGAGTTCTCCAGGATTTATTTCGAAACACTGTTCAAAGCCGTTGATGTCTAAACCAACAGTTTCTGAGGATACAGCGTATGTCTTGCGGTCTTCGCTGCATCCGCAACAGAGCGGTCTTATTCCATGAGGGTCTTTGAAGGCGAAGAGTTCCCCGTTTTGAGTTACTCCTGCTATGGAGAAGGCGCCTTCTAGTTCCTTCATGCACGTTCTAACCGACGAAGCTAAATCATCGTTTTCCACTAGTTCCATGAGAAGTTTTCTACAAATCACTTCTGCGTCACATTCACAAGAAAAACTTGGAAATCGTTTCTCAAGTTCTCTCTTTAACCCAAAATTGTTAACAATGTTACCATTAAACGATATCCCAACTCCCCTTTTTTCTGACTGCGCTAATATGGGTTGAGCACCCTTTACCAACGATTGTTCGTCGGTTCCACCGGAAGTTGTGTATCGTATGCTTCCTATACCAACATAACCTGGCAACCGGTTAAGCCATCCTTGAATTTCCTCTTTTTTTATTTTCGGAACTAAGTCTAAGTCTCTATGTACATGAAAATTATTGTGAAACGTGAGGAAGCCATGCGACTGGTGACCGCGGTGGTTCTGTGCTCTTAATCCCCAGTAAATGTGTGGAAACACTGGTTTGTGTTCGAAATTTTGAGCTCCGAAGACGCCGCAGGCTTCTTTTAAAGGCTTTAACATAAATATTAAGATATAGACCACATTATTTATGGGTTTTTGACAAAAACATGCGTGTTTTTAGATACACATTTTGTTAACGAGAATATGCATTCGCATTATTTAGGTGTTCTTTCAATAAATGATCCGTAGACGGTTATGAATGGAAAATAAACACCTTTCTAAAGTTTAATGCAACAACCGCAAGCCTAAATGATGGACAAAGTAAAATTTAAGTGAGCCTCAAAGAGCAAACTAGGTGATGAAATATAAGGATAGCCCAGTGCCTAGGTGACCGAGTCCGGTAAGGTAACCGCCTGCAGAGCGGTTTCATAGGGGTTCAAATCCCCTCCTAGGCTCTAAGAGGTGCCAAAATGGTCTTAAGGATTTACAATACTTTGAGCAGAAAAAGAGCGGTTTTCAAACCGATACGTGGAAACAGAGTGAACATGTTCGTGTGCGGTCCAACAACCTACGACCTCTCTCACCTAGGACACGCAAGGACTTATGTATCCTACGACATTATCGCACGTTATCTCAGGTACAAGGGGTACAGTTTATTTTATGTCATGAACATCACAGACGTAGACGACAAGATCATAAACAGAGCAGAAAACATCGGAACTGAGCCGCTTGAATTAGCGCAGGAATATGAAAAGTATTTTTACGAAGACATGGCTACGCTCGACATTCGAAGCATGAACCTATTCGCCAGAGCATCAGAGCACATCCCAGAGATCATCGACCAAGTGAAGACCCTCATCGACAAGGGATACGCGTACGAGACGGAAACAGGCGTTTACTATGACATCACCAAGTTTAAGGACCTCGGCGTCCTCTCTCACCAAAACCCTTCGGAACTCAGGAAACACAGGATAGAACCCGATCCAACGAAGAAAAGCGCCCCCGACTTTGCCTTATGGAAGAAGCGAGGGCCAGAGGAGTTGGGCTGGGACTCGCCTTGGGGGAGAGGGAGACCAGGCTGGCACATAGAAGACACGGCGATCACAACGCACTATTTCGGACCGCAATACGATATCCACGGAGGCGCAGTTGAGCTCATATTTCCCCATCATGAAGCTGAGATCGCCCAAGCCGAAGCTGCAACAGGGAGAAAACCGCTTGTGAAATATTGGGTGCATACGGGAGTTCTCAAGGTTGACGGGAAGAAAATGTCGAAGTCTTTGGGCAATTTTGTCACAGTTCGAGACGCCTTGAAAAGGCATGACCCCGAAGTTCTGAGGTTCTTCTTTGCTTCTGCGCACTATAGAAGCATCATTGATTTCAGTGAGGCAAGTTTGGGGCAGGCGGAGCGAAGTCTTCAAACTCTCCGTAACGCCTTAAGTAACGTCCGGAAACTTGCGTCTAGACCGGAAATCGAAAAGAATGAGGAGTTAGAGAAGAAGATACTGCGATGCCGCGATAAGTTTGTAAAAGCGATGGACGACGACTTCAACTCCCCTTACGCTCTTACAGCATTATTCGACTTGGCTAACGAAGTAAACAAGTTTGTCGACAGCCACGAAACAATAAACGCGAACTTGCTTGAAAAAGTCGTGAATGCTTTCAGAGAGTTAGGTGGTATATTCAACATACTTCAAAAGGAAGAGAGAAAGGTCGACTTGGGAATCGTAGGCGACTTGGTAGATTTGCTTATTGAATTAAGGCAAGAGTGCAGAGAAACCAAAGATTGGCAAATGTCCGACAAGATCAGGTTAAGGTTAAGGGATCTGGGAATCACCTTGGAAGACACAGCAGATGGAACTAGATGGAGAAGCACAGTTTAAAAACCCATTCTTAGCTTCACGACGTTTTCCTGCAGAGATGAAAAGTTCTCGGGTTTTCGAGCTCAACCTCAGCGTGACTCTTGAAGGATTAAACACTCACCATTTATTATACTAAAAATTGAAAAGCCTGTTCGTGCGTAAACAGATCTTTACTGAGAGACACACTTGTTGTTGTGTGCTTTTTCTGCGGTTTTTGCACAACAACAAGTACGCCCATACGCCTCAGTTTTTCTTTAATGGTTCCTTCAGATCGCTCTATTTTTTGTGCTAGCACGCTCAAGTCGTGTACGCCGCTTTCCCAAAGCTCCCGAAGAAGCTTCACCTGCATGCATATGTTTCTCCCTTCGCATGTGTGAGCACAGAAACGGTCCACGCAAATTAAAGAGAATAGGCTATTCAAGCCTCTTTATTATGTGATATCCATACTTCGTTTTTACAGTGGGCGAAATCTGTCCTTTCTGAAGAGCGAAAGCGGCTTTCTCAAACTCTTTCACCATTTTTCCTCTGCCGAAGGTTCCTAGGTCTCCGCCGCGTTTTCCTGAGGGACACAGCGAAACGTCCTTAGCAATGTTTGCAAACTTTTCTCCGTTCTTCAGCCGGTCCAAAACCGTGTTTGCCTGTTTCTCGGTCTTCACAAGGATGTGGGCGCAATGAACTTTGTTTGGCATAAAGAGTAATTACGTCCAATTCGTTTATAACCGTTATTTTAGCACAAAAAGGGAAGTTATGCAGTTTAGGGAAATGCATTTTCAGTCAGAAGGCGTGTAGCCATCTAGTGCCCCAGATAATCCACACTAGACCGATGACAGCCCCTGCAACAATGAAGGAGATAACGGTAACCACTATGTTTTGGAAGAAGGTGAAGTCTGTTGACCAGAATAGAGTGTACAGATGCAAACGAGCTATAGAATCTGGAGACATGAAAATTATTAAGATAAGGGAAAATCCACAATACCTGTTTCTTTCAAAATCTGCACAATGGGCTACTGAAACATTCGGTGTGAAGAGTGTGACTATTCTTGCCGAAAGATCGAGTAAAGAGTAAAACCATGTCCGTTTCAGCCGTCAATGGCAGTTTTTTTCTTGAAGAACAACTGTGTGTGCTTAAAACTTTAAGGAAAAATCTTCCCCCTATAGAATTTTCTGGAACGACAGGGAATACGTGTCAAAAACAATGCCGGCTTAGAGTATGAATGCTATGTTTTCTGGGGGTATAGCTTCTATCAACAAGAATGCAGGATCCTCAGCTGTTTCAGTTATCCTTACAACAGAAGAATCGCAGGCCAGCATGGGTACTTCACCATGGAAGACTACAGAAAATGGTTGCAACGAACTGATATAGAGAATCTCGCTCGAGGGCTTAGACGTCTAGCGCAGCTTAATCAATCAAAAGTTTACCTGTTCTGGAAACATTCACCAACTTAACTCATAAACTGTGACATGCACGCACGTATTTTCTAGACTTGATATATGCCACAGACTGAAATAACAGAATAATACACTAGCAACAATCGGTTCTCATAGAGAACCGAGATGAACCTTGTTAAGTTGCTTCTATCAGAAAGCCTAAGAAACAGAAATCCCCAATTCGACCTACAAAGGTCAGACAAGAGACTTCTACGCATAGCCAGCCAAGACTTCACGAATTATTTGATGTTTCACTGGAAACTCACAGACCAAGAAATAGCTCAACTTGAATTTACAGAAAGAATACGCAGATACGTTCATGAAGAACCTGAAGAACTCAAAGAGTTCATGAACATTTGGTGTGGAATTTGGATGAAAAAATGGAATGAAAGGGTTGAGCTTGTCACAGAACCCGAAGAATCTCAACGCTTGAAGAAAAATCTCAAACGACTAGACCAAGCTGAACGCGTATGGAGACAACATGGGAATCGTAGTAAAATCGAAGACATTTTAGTAAAAGCGCTGATTAGAAACGGAGAAGTTTGTGGAACGTCCATCCTAGCTGAACATCTAATCAAAACCGAATTGGCATCAAGGATAGAAAGAAAAAACTACACAAATAGTCTTGAGGATCTCTTGGATATCACGTGCAACGTGTTAAGAAGGGCGAGGCATCTTTCTCAAACTAAAGGCAAAACAATCTTCATCATAACCGGAAAATCACGCCTCAAATAGCAGTAAAGTGTGCGCATTCTCGTTTTTGGCTTCGATGACCACGGGTTAATGAAGTTTATAGTTTATTTTTTTTTCACCCATTCTAGGTATGGTTATGGTGAATTTGGCTCCTTTGCCCCGCTTACCTGTTTCTCGTATGATCCAACCGTACACTTCGCACATTCTCTTTATCAAGAATAATCCGTAGCCTGTGCCTTTCCCGTAGCCTTCTCTGAAAATCTTCTCTTTCTCTGCTTTAGGTATGCCTATGCCATTATCCT
>DAOVGL010000009.1 GCA_030672415.1 Candidatus Bathyarchaeota archaeon | reverse complement strand
GCTCCTTGCACACACCGCCCGTCGTTCCATCCGAGTGGGGTTTGGATGAGGCGTGGTCCTTTGTGGCTGTGTCGAATCTAGGCTCTGTGAGGAGGGAAAAGTCGTAACAAGGTGGCCGTAGGGGAACCTGCGGCCGGATCACCTCCTAAGTAAAAAGCGAAGTCGGAGTGGGATTTGCGGGGAAAGCGCCAAGCCAATATTACTCATTTTTAGCAAAAAAGCAGTTTTTCCGAGAAAACACTGTTTTCAACATACCTTTTCACTATATGACCCAAATATGAAAAGAGCAACTACTCAGTTTTGTCCGACAATCAATTTTTTTCTTTTGTTCAACAATAGAGACTTCTAACGGATACCGTCAACTCTGTCGTGATGAGATGATTGAAAAAGGATAAGCGCGTGATAATAGATGATCTTAGAATTTACTACAACTTCATAAAACCACACATGAGCACTAAATGGTAAAACACCAGCAGAACAAGCTGGTCTAGAGTTAGGGTTGGGAAATAACAAATGGCTATCTCTGATAAAGAAGTCAACCAAGGCTCGAACAGAGCCCTGACAAAATCCTATTATCATAGTCTGGCGTAGATACATTGTTGAGATAACTTGGCTAAGCAAGGATTGCACGTACACGCGCTATCGAAAATAGCAAAACAAATTGAAGGGGCAGGATTTCCTCAAAGAGTTTTGAGGGAATCAATATCCGACTTGATTTACATTCTAAAAAAAATAGAGGAGTTAATAGAACCTCGTAAAGCAGACTTTAGTTCTCTCAATAATGATGAAGCACGGAGGTTATTTAAATCAATTAAGTTGATTCGTTTTTACTCTCAATGCCTACTTCTTTGGGGTTTTCGTATTTTGGAGATATTAGAAGAAACATCAGGTCATGAAATTCCTCATGATATTAGGATTGCTCGCAATATTCTCGTAGCCCATTATGGTGTTGCTAAGGGCAACTTGACATCGAAACTGAGTATGAAGCAGGTGATTATTGATAACCCGAAGATTTCTGCAAATGGGAATTTTACATATAATCTTAGTCCGTTAGGGGGTCCATCATCTATAGCTTCTCCGTTAGAACTTCTGGAGATTAAGCAACTCTATAAGAAATACTGCCTCGAAGGGTCTGAGCCTAATACATGGACAGTGTGTTACAAAATCCTTTGCCGAAACAATCTTAAAATCACAAAAAAAGATTTAAGCAAAATTAAAGATTTCCTCAAAAATAATGGAGGAGTTTTCACTACCTCACATAGGATAGTGGATTTTGTTATAAACTCGCTAAATCAGTATAATGCTAAAGCCTATGACAAATAAGTTTCAGTGTCCATTACAATAGAGCCAAATCCCGAAAGTTACCACGACAAAAACCTCAGCTCAAAATCCCGAAGAGTTACCAGAATCGTCTAACGTTAGGTTTATTAGCTGCCCTTAATGAGACTGTAATTGCAAAGACGCCTAAATTCTGGCATATACTTTGCGCGCGCAACAACATGCAATCCTCAAAGCCCCCCATAGCATTGAGGATGAAGGGTGACAAAAAGTAAGCATAAACCTTACTTTAATAGCCACCATGCATAGGCCCAAACAAACCCTTACAACACTAAACAGACACCGGCCAAAATTAAGCCCGACATGACACGCCGTCTGGAGGATGGCAAGGCTTGAACGCCGAAGAAGGGCGCGACAAGCAGCGAAACGCCCCGGGTAAGCGCATGCAGCTTTAGAACCGGGGATGCCTGAATGAGACTTCTTACTATGAATTCTTCGGAATTCATGGTACTCCCCATGTGGGAGAGGGAACCCCCTGAACTGAAACATCATAGTAAGGGGAGGAAAAGAAACCAAAACGGGATTCCCCCACTAACAGCGAGCGAAAAGGGAAAAGTCCAAACCGAATCTCGTAAGGAAACTTACGAGAGATGTAGTGTTGCGGGACCGGCCGCCTTCTCACCGACTAAGCCGAAGTGGCCTGGAAAGGCCTGCCATAGACGGTGACAGCCCGGTAGGCACCAACCGGAAGAAGATGGGCTGGAACCCCAGAGTACCGCACCTTGGTTTAGGTGTGATAAGCTGGAAGTCACCAACTTCCAAGACTAAATACGTTTCAAGACCGATAGCGCACTAGTACGGTGACGGAAAACTGAAAAGCACCCCGGAAGGGGGGTGAAAAGTACCTGAAACCAGACGGTTACAGACGTGTGCAGCCTAGAAGGATAGATCCCTCCCAAAGGAACCTGCGGCAACGCAATAGTACGAAGGAGGAGGACCAGGGTTGCACGCTCCGTCTAGAAACACGGGCCGGGGAGTTCACAGTCGTGGCAAGCCTAAGAGCAAAAAGCTCGTAAGCACAGGGAAACCAAAACGCGCACAACCAGCCTAAAGCTGGCGAGGCGCTGGGTCTGAAATGGCCCGAAGTCACGGCTATGACACTAGAAACCGGGCGATCTAGCCCTGGGCAGGTCGAAGTCAGGCGAAAGCTTGGTGGAGGACCGAAGGGGTACTGACGTGCAATTCGTTCCTCAGACCTGGGGCTAGGGGCGAAAGACCAATCTAGCCCGGTGATAGCTAGTTCCCTCCAAAGTGGGTCGCAGCCCAGCCTCGAGCGAGGTAGCCGATGGGGTAGAGCACTGATTGGAAGGTAAGGAGCCGAAAGGCTTCGCTTTTCTTTCAAACTCCGAATCTACCGGCGCCGTAGACCTCGAGAGACGGGTTCTGGGGGGTAAGCCCCCAGTCCGAGAGGGGAACAACCCAGACTGAGGTTAAGGCCCCCAAGTGCTGGCTAAGTGTTAAATTGAAAGGCGTCGTCAGCCCCAGACAGCGGGAAGGTAGGCTTAGAAGCAGCCACCCTTCAAAGAAAGCGTAACAGCTCACCCGCCGAGGCTGACGGCCCTGAAAATGGACGGGGCTAAGCCAGCCGCCGATACCCCAGGGTGCAGCTTAGCGCTGCAATCTGGTAGGAGGGCGTCCCGACTGGACAGAAGCCGGACCGTGAGGCCCGGTGGACCGGTTCGGGATTGCATATCCCGGTAGTAGTAACAGCAAAGAGAAGTGAGAATCGTCTCCGCCGAAAGGGCAAGGGTTCCCCAGCGATGCGTCGTCAGCTGGGGGTAAGTCGATCCTAAGGCATATCCTAACCGACCATGCCGAAAGGGAAGCAGGTTAAGATTCCTGCACCACAAAGGTACGTGCGGCAACGCAAGCTCAGTGCCTGACGCTTCTGGGTAGACTGAGCAAGGCTGTCGCCTTGTTTAACCGTATAAGCTTGGGGAGTGCCGTAATGGCGAGAACCAAGTGAAAGCGGGAATAGCCACCCGTTTTTAGGGTGGTTCAGTTGATCTCTGGAGCCCGTGAAAAGGGGGCTGAGATGGATCCTTTGTGACCGTACCCAGATCCGACACAGGTGTCCCTAGGCGAGAAACCTAAGGCGTGTCGGGTGTACACCAAGCGAGGGAACTCGGCAAATTAGCCCTGTACCTTCGGTATAAGGGGTGCCTGCGGTTTTGGTTTTTACTGGAACTGCAGGTCGCAGTGGCAAAGGGGTCTCGACTGTTTAATAAAAACATAGGAAGCCGCAAGCCCGAAAGGGTGTGAACGGCTTCTGAATCCTGTCCAGTACAGGTACCTAAAATCCGGGTTCAACCGGGCTAAGGGCCTGCAAACGACGGGAGTAACTCTGACTCTCTTAAGGTAGCCAAATGCCTTGTCGGGTAAGTTCCGACGCGCATGAATGGATCAACGAAGGCCCCACTGTCCCCGCTTGGTACCCGGTGAACCTACGTAACGTGGACGAACAGTCCACGAACTCCCAGCGGGAAGAGAAGACCCCGTGGAGTTTTACTGCAGCCTGTTGCTGGGATATGGTTGTGATTGCAGAGTGTAGGCGGGAGCTGTTAATCCCAGTCTCTCTGGAGACTGGGGGAGGCGACCTTGGAACACCGCCCTTTTGCAACTGTGTCTCTTACCGGCGCCTTGTGCGCTGGGACAACTGCAGGTGGGCAGTTTGGCTGGGGCGGCACCCCCTTGAAAAAGTATCGAGGGGGCCCTAAGATCAGCTCAGGCGGGACAGAAACCCGCCGCAGAGTGCAAAGGTAAAAGCTGGTCTGACTGAATCCTCCACAGCAAGGGATTCAGAGGCGAAAGCCGGGCTTAGCGAACATCCAGATCCCCATTGGTGGGGGTTGGATATGACAGAAAAATTACCCCGGGGATAACAGGCTTGTCGCGGGCGAGAGTCCATATCGACCCCGCGGCTTGGTACCTCGATGTCGGCTCTTCCTATCCTGGTCCTGCACAAGGGGCCAAGGGTGAGGCTGCTCGCCTATTAAAAGGGAACGTGAGCTGGGTTTAGACCGTCGTGAGACAGGTCGGACTCTATCTGCTGGGAGTGTTGGTCGCCTGAGGGAAAAGGGTCCCCAGTACGAGAGGAACGGGACGTTGTAGCCTCTAGTTTACCGGTTGTCCGACAGGGCATCGCCGGGCAGCCACGCTGTCTTGGATAAGGGCTGAAAGCATCTAAGCCCGAAGCCATTCCCGAAAATAGGCGGCCATTCCATGACACTTGATACCTTGGTAACGAGGGCTCAGTCGTGGACGAGGGCTCCCATAGAACATGGGGTTGATGGAGCTGGGGTGTACGCATCAAGACTTCGGTCGAGGTGTTCAGCCCGCGGCTACCAATCGCCCAAGGTGTCGGGCCCAAAGGTTGGTTGTCTGAGCGATATTGGAAAGGGAAGAGAATGGGCCTATGTACGCATGTTAAAAGGTGCTGAGCTAGTGTAGTCTAGACCTAGATATTTTTTCTTTATAAAGCTCGGATGTTGATATGATGTGTTATTGTGTAGAAAGGAAAGGCAGAATCAATTTTAAAGAGATTTAAGCTAAGCTGTTTCCACTTTTTCATGTATTTTTATGTCTTTTTCAGCTAGTTTAGCTATAAATGTCTCCCTAGCCTCTACATCTAAACACTCGGGAAGAAAAACTCCTTTAGCTTTTATATCTCCCGTGCAAACCATTTCAGTGAACACCGCAGCGGAAACACCAGTTACGTAGGATTCATGGGTTGCGCCAGGCAACTTCTCCTGAACTTCACGGAGGCTTGGAAAAGGTATAGAAAAGATGTAGGTCATTTTTTTACCCGCTTTTTCCCCTTCAACCTCTACTACATAACACTCATGTGCATCAATCAGTGTGCCAGCTTTAATCTTGTTCTTCACCTCTTCAAACGACAAGGTGGGTGGAATCAACTTAAAGAAAAGCTCTCGAGGAACCACCTTAACCCCTCCAACATCCACGGGTTCATCACCCATAAGTCCAAGCTGAACTACAAATTTTATTGCTGGCATGTCAGGAGTACCCAACTTCAAATCTACATACTTCAAACCCTTATCAATAAACCGCGGCAACGAAACAGGCTCTTCATGCACATGAGCAACAACAGTCTGCGGACCAATAGGCTCAGGAAACTTGTAAATCTCCTCCCCACTGAAGAGAGGAACCCTTTTGGATTCTCCATTATCATACACTACTGGTTCAGTCGCCATATCATCCCACATCACTTTAGGAGACCATGTTGAAACAATCTCCTTACTTTCCACACTATCAAAAATCCTTATACGTATAGCGTCTACGCGGTCAAGTCTATCAGCACCATTAGCCGCAAGCACATTTGTAATTCCAGGAGCTGACCCAGCATTTAACAGAGCAGCTAATCCAGCTTCTTTATATTCACCATCAAGTTCCAGTTGCTTCGAATATGAAGAGTAATCATACATAGCAAGATCCACGTAGTTTGCTTTTGCCTTAAGAGCTGCATCTATAATTGTCAAGTTGAACCTAGGTAAAGTCGCATTAACTATCACATCCACACCTTCCGCAACCCTCACCACATCGTCGAGCTTGCCTGCGTCAACACGATGCGCTGACACCTTCTCGCTTTTCAACCAGTCTCTAATCCGCTCAGCTCTTTGCAGATTTATGTCAGCAAGTCTTACTTCTTCAACTTCCGGATTTTTTGCTAGCTCCGAGGCAATTACGATTCCAATAGCGCCAGTTCCTACCACAAGAACTTTCATACACTTTTTCCCAACCGAGAAGTAGGTGTGTTTGTTCCTTCATAACTAATAAGCGTTATGCACGAAAAGATTCTATTCCCTAACGCAACAAGCTTCCTATAAATTCACAATTTTGAGCGCTTCAACCGATCGCTCAACCATTTCTTCTATGTTTAACGCCTTTTCCGCCTCAGCCACCTCCTGAAGTTTCACCCCAACCACCGGCTTTCCTAAAGCTGCTGTGTATCCCTTCACCATTTGAATCGAAGCCTCGTAGGTTCCTATTCTACGCGCCATCTGTTCCCTCTCAGTCTTCTCGAACCCCAACAATGGCCGATGTACCGGATACTTGGTTAAGGCTGAGTCTAATACTCTCAGCTTTCGCAGAGTCTGACTTGCTGGTTCCTCTATGGCTTCTCCTGTAACGATCGCCTCCGCCCTCACCATATCCGCGATCTGCTCCGCAATCCGATACATCATGCGCTTGCAGAGGATGTATGTTAAGTGCTCAAACCGGTTTCTCTCCTTAAACTCTTTGATGTTTAGGCCGTTAGACACAACGTACACTTTTTGCGGAAAACCAATTGCCCAGTCAAACAACTTTCTAACAACATTCAACATTCGTTCAGTCGCGTTATCATCTGTAAACGGCGCGTTATCAAAGTACAATGGCACGATGGGGCAACCCCTCTTCATAACTAGCCAACACGCCACAGAAGAGTCTGCTTCTCCATTTAGCAAACCTACTATCTTTGGTTGGGTGCCTAACGGCAAACCGCCGACGTCGCCAACAACCATTGAATACACAAAGGTTTTGTCGTCTCTGATTTCGATTCCCAACGTCACATCTGGGTTCTTCAAGTTCACCCTTAAATGTCGTTCAGGGAAGGCATTCAACACTTGGCGCCCCACCTCTATGCAAATATCTCTACTCTTGTAGGGGTGACGCCCCACTCTTCTGCATCTAACTGCGAAACTTTCTTCTTCGCGAAGCGTTAAACCAGCCAGAAACACGCTTTTATCAACTACATCGTTAAGTTTGGAGGTGGTTTCTAAGGCGGGAGAAAGAGATGTAATACCAAATACTTCAGCCAGCTTGGAAGAAGCCTCCACCGCCAACGAAGTTTTCAAAAAAAGTCTTCCATGCTTTCGAATAACTTTGTCATATGGAATTCCGTGATGTTTCAACACGCTTTTAATATTGTCGCGCAAACGGCGCTCATACATCTTTCTCGTCCAAGCCCGTTTTATACCAATCTCCCCACCATACCGAACTATTACAGAATCAAAATTTGCAGACTCAGGTTCCTTACAGTCGGTGGAGGCGGATAACATAAAAATCCCTGGATATGCGGGCGGTTAACCCTTATTTATGTGTTACATAGCGCGAAGGCTTATGCTGTTTTTTGAGTGTCTAGACACAGGTCGCAAGATTCGGGAACAACGAGGAAATCCTTGTGTAACTCACATACTAGGTTTTGAGTTCTAAGGTCTCTACATAACCCGCAAAACTTCAGCATTGCATCAAAGGATGAAAACTTCTCGGTGGCGATGCCAAGTGCAATTTCGTCGGCAGCGGACTGAATCAAAGGAATAGCTTCCATCTGCTTAATCCTTTTGTCTCCACGCTTTGAATAAACGTAGTGGCTAATAGCGGCCTGTGTTGTTCCCAGCTTTTGAGCTGCGGCAACCTGAGAAAAATGGTATTTTTCAATAAGTGTCTTCGCTACCAGAGAGCGAAATGCTGGTAGCACAAGTTTCACGACAAGTTCGCATGGAGTTCTCATTTGAATCCACACTTTTATAACAATGTTATACCTTATAAATGAACCTTCTTTTTCACGCAAAAACGCAGAGAAGAGCTGAGGCGTCAAAACCACAACATTCGCGCTGACCGAAACTTCACACCGCTGTCATAATTCTTAACTTCGGCTTGCCGAGGATGATTAAGGCTCCATCGTTCCCGTGGAAAGGGAGGAAATATTTATAAGTTTGATAATGCGTTTTCTCTATATCATAACAGTGTTATAGGAGACTGATGCCATGCAGAGGGATCATGTTTGTTTCGCCGTCCAAAAATTTCAGCGACCCAGCTCAAGAACCGAAAACCTTTAAATCCCTTAGTGCATTTGCACAAGCCGCTAGTGAAATGATTTTTTCATCTTCTATTGACAGCAACTTTTTCGAAGATAAGATATCAAACCAAATCCTTAAGTGTGACATCCACGTTTTCATGAAAAAACAGAGGGTGCTCACGTAGTAAAGTAAAAAATGAAATATTGTATGGAGGAAAAAAAATTGTCAGAGCCTCATGGAGGAAAACTCGTTAATCGAATACTAGAGGAAAAGCAACGGGAAAAGATAAAGGACGAAATAAAGGAACTACATAAGATAGTAGTGACAGACGACACTGTGAGCGATATTTGGAACATCGCCATTGGAGCCTTTAGTCCTTTAGAAGGATTCCTCGAGCACGAAGACTTTAGAACTGTACTTTATGGAAGGAGGCTGAGAAACGGTGTACCCTGGACGATTCCCATAACCTTAGACGTTTCGAAAAGCGACATTCCAGACATAAAGGAAGGCGACACTGTAATTCTAATCGACAAAACGAAGCGGTCCATAGCATCACTTAACATCACTGACATCTTCAATTTCGATAAAGAAGAGACGGCTAAACACGTTTATGGAACAAAAGATAAGGCTCACCCAGGCGTTGTAAAAACCTTCCACATGAAGGAACTCATGCTCGGAGGCAAAATAGGTTTAATCAATGAACCTCCAAGCCCGTTTGAAAAATACCACTTAAAACCCATAGAAACCAGAAGAATGTTTAAAGAAAAAGGTTGGAAGACCATAGTCGGATTTCAGACGAGAAATATTCCTCACTTAGGCCATGAATATATCCAGAAGACCGCTCTCAGCTTCGTTGATGGCCTATTCATTCAACCAATCATTGGGAAAAAGAAGAAAGGAGACTTCAAAGATGAGGTCATTATCGCCGCGTATCAAGCTCTTATAGATAATTACCATTCAAAAGACAGGGTTATTCTAGGAATTCTGCAACAAGAAATGCGCTATGCAGGTCCTAGAGAAGCAATCTTCCATGCTATAATCAGAAAGAACTTCGGTTGCACGCATTTCGTAGTTGGGAGAGACCACGCTGGAGTTGGAGATTTCTATTCTCCATATGCTGCCCAGCAAATCTTTGATGAATTTCCCGACTTAGGTGTAACACCATTAACCTTTCCTTCTGTCTTTTTCTGCACAAGATGTAACGGCATGGCCAACGAGAAAATCTGCCCTCACAGCATTGAGTACTGCTTAAAGATTAGTGGGACAAAAATAAGGGAGGCTATTAACAAAGGAGAAGCATTGACTGACCTAATTAGACCAGAAGTAGCGAAGGTTGTGAAAAGTTGGGATAAGCCGTTTGTATGAGCGTAAAGAGCGTGATTCATTGAGCCATTATGAGGTTGAGAAACTTGGATAGTAAAATAAGGTCTCTAGTGAAATCCATCAGCTGGCGATTACTCGGCATCGTAGTACTTGGATCAATAGCATGGATATATACAGGAAACATCCAACAGACATCGTTCATCACGATTACATTTAATGGAATACAACTAGTCTTCTACTACTTTCATGAGCGCCTATGGGAAAACTTTGAATGGGGCCGAAAAAAAACTGAAAGATCATGATTGCCGTTGCCTAGCGAAGTCTTGAATCTTAAAGGGTTTGTATGCCCTTATACACAAGTTAAAGCCTTAGAAACAATCTCTAAACTGCCCCCGGGCACAGTGCTGAAGATATTCGTCGACAACCCGGAAAGTGCGGATTCCATAGAAGTAGCCGTTAAAAACGCAGGACACAAAGTTGAACAAGTGACACAAAATGAATCTATATTCACCCTTACGGTTAGGAAAAAAAATGAGTAATACAAAAAACCCGTTAATCTCAGGGTTTTCTTCTATTTGCATATCTATGGAGCTGAAAACTGTTGGTGAAAGAAAATGAGTGTCAAAAAGACTAACTGGAAGAGAATAGATGAAACCATAAGAGCCTATCTCGGTCTTAAATATCATCTTGTTGGAGTAAAAATACGAAAAAAAGATATCCAAGAAGAGGAAAAACACCTTAAGCCTGAGAAGCCTTTGGCCTACTGCCACATGGTTAGAATCGCCTCTTTGCACGGAAAGACTTTCCTTTACGACAAGACCGATGAAGCGTGCCCCACTGCTGAGTTCATTTTAGGCTTTCGAGAGCCAAAATACTCGAAAATTGAATATAGAATAGAGCCTTCAGACACGAAAAGTATTTTGATTGCTCCTTTAGATCAGATGGCTGGCGATCCAGATGTTATCATAGCCACTGTAACTCCTAAACAAATGATGGACTTGACCACAATTCTACAGGCTGGAAAAGCCGAACTTTTATCAGCGTGGTTTAAAGGAGAAGCGGCTTGCGCTGAGTTCACTGCTAAACCTTACATGGAACATGAACCAAACTTGTCATTTCTATGCAATGGTGCCCGAGTGGTATACTCAGACTTTCGAGACGCTGAGATTCTTTTCGGGGCCTCCGCTCATACATATATTCACGTCGCTGAGACCATGGATAGGATTAGCAAAACTGGCGGAGCACTTTGCGGATGCCGTACAAGTGACATACCTATGGGGATCATAAATGAGTTTGAAAAAGCAGGGCTCTCAAAGGGCACAGACTACTTCTTTGGAAAAATTAGCGGTCAAAATCTTAGAGCATATTTGAACAAGGGCTTTCAAGGGAGACTCAAATTTATCACTTTCCATCTACCCGTGAAACTGACTTCTGCTGAAGAAACTGAAGAGGTTGCTAAAAAGCTTCAAAAAACGCTGACTAGACCTTACAGCGTCAACCAACGCGACTATTGGCTAGACTTAACTATGACAGCAACTGAAGACGAATTGGCTATAAACCTTCGAGATGGTGAAAGCATTAAGAAGGTTGCACAAGAATTCGCTAACAAAATGAAACGTTACTTGAACAGAATAGGAATCAAAGCGTGAAACAGAAATGATCAAACCCGGAGACATTCAAAGATACATGCAGATGCAAAATCAATACAAAGGGCACCTCATAATCCATCCAATCATGACTGGAGGAATCGTGCCCGAAGAAGTTCAAAAGAGAATTTTCAAAGAAGAATGGACTAAAGTTGGTTACGCTTTATGCTACAATTGCATCGAAGGCAGATCGGGTTTGATTACAAAACCACCCGTGAAAGAATTCCTCCAAAACATCGCAGAGTTTTTTGGAGGAGACGTAGCTGAACACACTTTTGGATGCCGAGTAGCCCAGTTTGCAGTCATGAAGGCAATCGGCGATTATGTGGAAAACGAGAGACCAAAAGACTACACAAAGGTTGTTATAGCTGATCCCCTTTGCCATTACTCAACTGGAATTGCTGCTGAGATGATGGGGTTCCGTATGACTGAACCTCCATACAGCGGATATCCCGAGTACAAGGTGGAGGCAAAGGATTTTGCGGAGAGAATAGAACAGATAC
>DAOVGL010000033.1 GCA_030672415.1 Candidatus Bathyarchaeota archaeon | reverse complement strand
GACACACCCATACTGATTCCTTCATCTTCTCCCAATACATTCACCCGCTTTGTTAATTACCAACTTGAAGACTGTTCAAAAGCAATCACCAAATAAACCTTTCGCACGCGCGCATGCTTCCTTCATCTACCCTATCCTGTTCCTTATAAGCGCTCAACAACCCTGAGCAAAAAAGATAAACATAAAAAAGGGGAGTTTGCGGGGGATTTCAGCATTGGGTCTAACATCCAAACTGGACCACGACCCCATGTTAGTAAAGAAGCATCCTTTATGAAAGGCAATAATCGTAATTACTTATTTAAACTTAAAAACGTGACTTGGCTGAAAGCATAATTGCTAAAAAATAGAAGAGAGAAAACAAACAACGCTATATTACTGTAACATCTCCTCCAACAATTAATGGCTTATACGGTTTTTCGTTTCATCAGCTAATCCCTTCCTAAACGTCGTGGAGCCCACACACGCTCAGGATTTTTTCGAAGTTTTCTCGTGTACGCTGTTGCTTGTAAGCCTTTAAGGTTTTAATCAGCTCTTCCTGGCTGATTTCACCGAGTTTCTTTATTATCGTTTTTGCAACCTGCCTTCTTATGAAGAGGAATTGGCAGATGGAGGTTACGTTGGACACCCTTCGGTGGAGGCTGGCGGTTTCAAAATCTATTAGGTACGGGTTATCGTTCACATCTATGATGACGTGTTTTGGGGCTCTACTTAGTTCTCCGTGATCTAAAACAATCTCGTCCAGTTTCCAGCACTGCTCCAAAACGGCTCGCAAAACCTTTCGAACCCTAGGTTTTGTTTCCTTTCCCTCCAACGTTTCAATCCACTGTGGAAGCAACGTTCCCTTAATAAACTCCATGAGGAGAAAGTTTTCAGTGACGTTTAGAAGATGTGGTCCAACACCGATAGAGTTCGCCTTTCTCAACATTTCTGCTTCATGCTGCATCCCAGTTCGACCTGCGTCCACCCTTCGAACCTTCAGCGCCACTTTCCCTTGGTCGGTGATGGCGGTTACGACGACGCCTACGTAGCCTTTGCCTAAAACTGGCACGTTGAAAACGGTTTTATCTCCAGCAAACTCTACTGCCGCCACACCAAGTTTTTTCAACTCTTTGATGCGTCGCCTCAGCTCCCTTAGATCATGTCGTGGGTAGCACATTATTTTGCCGTATTTCTCGTTGAGAAGTTGCTTTAATGGTATGGTTTCGTTTTGCCGCATGGAGGAGTCGCCTTAATGGGATGTACTAAGGTATGAAAGTGATGAACTGCCTCTTAAACACATGTAATCTTTCTTCCCTTCCGCCACCTCGTTAACTGACAGTGGGTAATGTGTCCAGAAATAATGAGGGCTGTTCATGGTTCAAACGTTAAGCTCCATTTGGCTAATTTTCGGTTTTTAGCCAATGAATAGCCAATTATTAATCCAGCTGCGAGTCCACCGAAATGGGCGAGTAAGTTAACATTCCTCCCAGCGCTTAGTATCAAAAGAAAAAACGAATACATCAATGCACTCATGATTGATTGGCCCAGCGTTTTCCCTAGGTATATTGCAGATGCGCTGAACATTCCGAATATTGCCCCTGAAGCCCCAGCGGAAAGTGTTGATGGAGGCATCAGTAAAGTTAGCAAGTTACCGGACAGCCCACTTGCAAAGTAGATGAAAAAGAACTCTTTTTTGCTAAAAAGTCCTTCAGCTCTAATGCCGAATATTAAAAGAAAAAACATGTTGCCGAAAAGATGGAGCAAGTCAACATGGACAAACATGGATGTGAAAAGTTGCCAATACCAACCATTCATGACTAACATGTTGTCTTGTCCCAATATCTCGATAAGGTCTTGGCTTGTGAAGAGTAAACTACCGCCCGCCACTGATGTGAATGTGTAAACTCCTAGATTCGCAATGATCAAAATGATGGTGGGCGTAACTCTCAATGTTGTTTTCATCTTCAACAACCTTCTAAAACAATTTATATGTCGGTCTTGGCTAAATCCCGAATTCGCTCCACACCGCTGATTTCCTTGATAAACTGAACCACGCTGCTCGGAACAAGTTGCTCCCAATTTTGCCCGTTCAACATTCGTTTTCGTATCTCGGTTGCTGAATAGACTTCTCGCTTATGGAAAGGCACAGGCTCCACCTTGTAGCCGGCTTCAACGAATAGTCTGCGAGTAAGCGGCGCGTTACTGTAAACTACAGTGAATTTTGGGGTATATCCTACGAGATGGGAGACCCAAGTCATGTGCACGTGTACGTCAGGGACGGAAATTATCCAGTATCTTGACGGCGCGATTCCTTCTTCCTCTAAGGCTCGCCGAATCATGGTGATGCGCTCGCCAGCTGTGAACGGGTTGTCTATTTTGTGGCTGTATTGTGAGCTACCCACCACAATCACCAGTTCATCAAGCTTTTCTAAAATGTCTTTTAAGGGTTTTAGATGCCCCTTATGAAATGGCTGAAATCTTCCCACGAAAAGTCCACGCTTCACCACGATTTCTTCCCATCCAAGACTAAAATGCATATCACACACTAGAACTTAATTTTTGCCTCCAAAGACGCTTTACAGGAAACACAGACAAAGCTTCACCGTTTATTTTCAGCTTCACATCCTCTCTGTAGCCCCTATCTTCCCTCTGAAGAAGTTTCCGTTTGACACCACCATTCAAACCATAACTACCAACACTGAAATCTGCGCGCACAACCCTGTGGCATGGGATCAACAACGCAATCGGATTAAAAGCCATGGCGTTGCCCACTGCTCTAGGGCTTCCGCCCACGGTCTTGGCTACGGTACCATAGGTGGTTATGTATCCAACTGGAACCATGGATACGCATTTGAGCACTTTTCGCGTGTATTTTGGCATGTAATCCATTACGGTTTCGAAATTAGAGGTAGCGTCCTTTCCGTCGAAAATTGTTTTCAAGGTTTTTAGAAGCTTCATAGAATGTGAACTTGGTTTTTCCGCTAATTGAAAGGACAAATTATATGGCAGACTTTCCAGCAACTCCTGCAAAACCTCTTTTTCAGTGGTTGCGAAGAGTGTTGCATAAACTTTTTCATCTCTCATGGCGGCGCCGTACCACGTTCCATCTATTTCTTGATGATAGAGGTAAATCATGGACATGTGGTGATATCTCCCGCAAATTCCCTTCTTTTTTTGCCATTCATATTTGGGGGGCATTCTTATAATAAAAGGTGAGGTTAAGTCGCCTTATAATTGGTTTTGTGTTACACTAGTTGCTATTTCTGCGTTGAATGGTTACCTAACAGCCCCTTTTTCACCCAGTTGATCTACAGATGGCACCGAAAAACAGAAAAGATAAGGGGCATATAATAGGAAATGGACTCAGAGGATTTATTCTGGGGAGAAGTGTGAGCAGGCTTATCTTTAACCGAATCCTGAACGAGGTTTTGTCCAGCCTACGCTTACGTGTTTCTCTGACCGACTTGGAGAAAGAAAGCCTATACGCAGAGGCGCTGTTCTACTTCGGCGTGATAGGCGCAACAAATGAATGTGAGATTCTTGAGAAGGCATGGAAAGACCGGCATCACAAACGTGCAATAGAAGAGTTCATTGAGGCATGGCTCAAAAGAAAGATGAGAGGGGGAAAGCTCCAACCAATGATAATTTAGCCTGCACGCAGCATATTGGTCTGTAGAAAGCGGGCATGTTTATCTTGACCGCGCAAAAGTTGTGTGTTTAGGCTTATGACAAAATTGATGCAACGTCTGTTTTGGAATATTTTGTTATTGGGAGCATTGTTTTTAGGCTTGAGTGTTCTGTGTAATTGAAGAGATCTAACGAGGACCTTAAGTTGGTTGAAGCTAAAGACCGCCTCAGTGATCCACGTAGACGTCGTAGCCGTTTGTCTATTATCGCTAAGGTTCTGGATGTAGCTAGAAGAGGCGCAATTAAGACGCGGATTATGTATAGAGCGAGTTTGAGCTTTGTACAATTGAATGAGTACCTATCCTTCCTTTTGGACGTGAACCTTCTTGAAGCT
>DAOVGL010000043.1 GCA_030672415.1 Candidatus Bathyarchaeota archaeon | reverse complement strand
CTATCCTTCGCCGACATCTCACGAATGGCTTCGGTAGAAGGATTCGCCAACCCAACCAAAAATTCTCCTTTCCTAGCATGGCTTTGAGAAAGGTTAATCATAACCTTTTCAACTTCACAAACTCCGTTCAAATAATCGTTTAACCAATATTCAGTGCCATCAGTTTTAAAAGCGGCATGAAGACTAGGAGCGCGAAAATCCAAATCAAACAAACAAACCTTCTTGCCCCTGCTAGCATACGTTGTTGCCAAATTAATAGAAAACAACGTTTTCCCTGTTCCGCCCTTATACGAGTGAAACGCTACAATTTTTCTCATAACTCATCACTCCTAAACTACTTTTCAATGAAAAAGTATGCCTTGCGTCCTCGTCTCTCCTTCTTAAGATAACCCATTATCACCAATTGATTCAAATAACCGCTCTCCACCGCCCTTGCTCGCCTAGTTTGCTCAGCAACCTCTTCAGCTGTTGCTTGATCAAGTCTACTAATGGTAATCGCTGTCTTCCTCAGATGGTCAGGCAAAGAAAGCAGCGTCATAACGTCCAAAACATCGGGTATAGCCTCGCTTTCCTTTTGATTATGTTTCTGTATCTCAATCATCACATCAAATTTCTCGTTCAGCCGATCAAGACTCTCCTTTATCTTCTGTAATATTTGAGTAGGATTTCTTCCAAGACTTCTATACGCTGACACCGTTCAAGTCTCCGAAAGTGTATAGCATATCTACAGAATCCTACGATATAGCGTCTATTAAGTCTTGCTATACACGTCTACATATTATTGCTAAACTAGAAAAAAGAGAACGCCTAATCGGCATTTTATGTATGTTTCTGTTTTACCCAGACCCATCCGGAGATTAGAATGAGGACTATGAGGAACCAGAAGAGTTGCGCAAGGGTTCGGGCGGCGGATAATGCCATTTCTTCAAGCATCTTTAGTCATCTACAATGTTTTATGGGTTGGATGACTTATTAAGAGATGTTTCATGAGCGAAAATATTCCCAGAAACGAGCTATTGATGGCTTTGAAAATAAATAGAGAAAAAAGTTGGGTATTAGTATAGGGATGCTGGTAGATTGGCGCGTGCCTCTTCAACGATTGGGAGGACTGCTCTTAATTCTCTGAAGTATTTGAGCACTGTTCTGCCTCTTTCAGTGATGGCGTAGACGATTCTTTTCTTTCCTACGCTTTTTTCTTCAACTAGATTCTGCTCTATTAGAAAGTCTAGGTATTGTTTTAAAACGCTGCAGTTAACATTTGCTTTGTACATGATATGGGTTAGTTTTAATGGTCCATGGCGAGCTAGGACCTTAAGGATGTCTATGTACATTTCAAGCTTGGATCTTCGCATTTTTGAGACCTTCTATCTTATTTTTCTGCTGGATAGGTATAAATCATTTATGGATTTAAACTACGTTTTTTGCTAGTCGATGTGTTTAGACTGGATTCTGATGAGTGTGGTTAGTCGATTTTGGAAGGCGGTAACCATGTCGTCTGCTAGGATTTTTTGGAGTTCTTCTGAGAGTGTTTTAGTTTGGTTTTGGAATGCGCCTATTATTTTCTTTTCGAATTGTTTACGTTCTTCCTGTGATAACATTCTTTTCAAACGTTTTTTCCTCCATTTTATGAGCGACTGTTGGGTGTTGGTATTTAACTAGTTTATGAACCTGAAATATGGATTCTGAATCAACGTTTTTGATGGTAGGCTGGTGGGTTGTGTCTTTGTTAGGGTTGTTGATTTGAATTGTTAATTAGTATATGCGTGCTTTCGTTTTGATATTGTTTCTCGATTCGCTACATTTATTTGATTAAAGTTTGTTGTATTATGTTAGTTGTAGGGAAAAAGAAATGTCAAAAAAATCATCGAGAAATGATGCTTTGGAGGCTCTTGACTTCATTATTAATGTGCTTAAAGAGCATGAAAAAGGTTTAGATCGGTTGATTGATCAGTTAGGGACTGTAACGGAGCAGTTTGGTGAGGCTGGTGAGGTGACGGGCAAGGTTGAGAAAATTGAGGAACGGTTATCAAGTATTCAATCTGAACTTTCTAATTTGATTAAGTTCATTTCTTCTCCTGGCGAGATGCGGGTTTATGGTCATGGGCCCCCGGTGATTGTTAAGTGTAAACAGTGGGAGGATTTTAAGGCGCTGGCAGTTGGTGCTGAGACTGTTTCTTTCTTGTTTAGGGAAGCGGATAAGACTTTTCAGGCCGACGCTTTGAAGGATGGTAAGGTTTTAACTTATAATGGGGAATTTCCTCGAGATGTGAATTTGTTGAAGATTTGGTTGTCGAAAGAGCTAGGTGTGGCTGAGAATAAAGTTTTTGAAGGAGTTTTATCCGTCAGCTAGACTTAGCGTCAACCTTCATTTTTCTTGATTTGCTCTTTGGCGTCTTCGATGCCTTTTTCCGTGATTTTGAACCGTACTTTATTATTTGGTAGGGATGGAGAGTCAATCACTTTGGCTAGTCTGGTTCCTTGGCCTCCTTTTCTAAGGTAGATCCTGTGCGTGCATGCGTGAGCCATGACGTGCCCACCTGCTGGTTTGTTGGGGTCTCCGAAGAATTGGGCGGGGTTTGCTTGGACTTGATTTGTAATTACTACAGGCAGGTTGAAGGCTTCTGTCAGTCTCAACAGTTTGTGGAGGAGGCTGTTAAGTTTTTGTTGGCGTTCCGCAAGGTGTTCTCTACCTATATATTCGCTTCTGAAGTGTCCAATCATGGAGTCTACGATGACAAGTTTTATGTCGTTTTCTGGACAGAACTTGAAGAGATGGCCCGTCAACAGACATTGATGGCTACTGTTGTAAGCCCGAGCGAGAAAAATGTTCTCTAAGGTTTCGTGAGGGTCAAGCTCTAACCCGCTGGCTATTTCAAAAATACGTTCCGGTATGAAGGTCCCTTCTGTGTCCATGTATACCACTTTTCCGTCTAGTCCTCCCTTTTCCAAGGGAAGCTGAGCCATAATGGAGAGCATAAAACAGATTTGAGTTTTGCCCACACCAAATTCGCCTATAAGCTCGGTCATGGCTTGACTTTCGATTCCGCCTCCCAAAAGCTCGTTTAGGCTCTTGGAACCTGTGGAAAGCTTGAGCATTTCTTGCCTTTTTTTCCACAGTTCTTCAGCCGTGATAAAACCTAGGCCACTTGATTTTCTTGCTGCCTCAACGATTTTAAGGACTGTGTTGAACCCTACTCCCGTCTTTTCACTTAACTCTCTAGGGGGAGTCACTATAATTGCTTCGATGGTGGTTATTTCAGCAGACCGAAATTTGCTGGCTATGGCTGGTCCAACGCCGTCAAGGGTTGATAGATCTGCATTCTCCATCTCAATTTCACCTTTCACAGACTTGATTATTGATCCGTCGTGTTTGATAATGCATCCGTCGTGTGTTGGTTTTAAAACCTGCGACCCAACGTATTGCAATGAAGGTGAGAGAGCAGTGAAAGTAATTACTTTTTAGTTCAGTTTGATAAACCTAGTTTAGTATGTGACTTTCAAGAGTTGTATCGATACTTTATTGATGATTTTCTAATTCAGTATTGCCAGAAACTTAGAAGAAAAGATTTCATTGTGAAAACCGAAAGTGTATCTAGGAAGAGGAAAGGAAAAAGAGAGTACTTGAATGATCTTCAAACCAAGGAGCTAATGAAACAATTATACAGGTATTTTGAAAAAGGGTGCATCCGATCAGATCGTTGAATACAACAGACGTTTTGAGTCTATCAAAGATCTCTATGACTCTTTTCTTGTTGATCTTCTTGTGTCAGACTTCAATTTCGAGAAAGCCTATGAGACTGCAAGAACATTTTTCGGTTCCAATGAAGTTAAGTTTGCTGCCGTTGATGGAACGGAATACACCCATCTGCTGTTCGACCTGGTAATATTCTTTGGAGGGTCATATGCAGCCATAGTCTACAGAAGAAAACACTCTGTAATGTTAATTATTTCTTGAACAAACAGTCAAAGAACCAGTTAAATGCATGTGGAGTTAGTCATAGGTGTCATCGGTTATAAGATCGCTTAACCCCTCTTTCTTTTTCTAGATGTGCACGCAAAAATGATAAATACAGCTGAAGAAACGTTAGCCATTAAGTGATGAGAAATGGTGGGTTTTGAAAAACATGGCTTAATGCCAATGTTTCGAGTTTTCACTCAAGATGCGCTTGACGCGATTCACTTGGCTTCCCTCAAAGTCTTGGAAAAAACCGGTATCAAAATTGTTCATGGCCAAAGAATTCTGAAGATGCTGAAAGAAAACGGGTGCACAGTGGATTTTGAAAAAGGCGTGGCCCAATTTCCATCCTACGTTGTTGAAGAAGCGTTGAAGAAAACTCCGAAATACGAATCTAAAGTGGGTAGAAGACATATTTCCTTCACTACCGACACTGAAACACCCTACACAGTTGATCTTTCAACTGGAGAATGGAGGCCTTCAACCCTAGATGACTTGGAAAAGTTAACGCGAGTTACGGATGCTTTGGAATCCTATGTTGCCGGCGGTCATCTCACCACTGCTTTAGATAAGCCGAACAATGTCCGTTGCTTGTACGATTACGCTGCTGCTTTAAATAACACAGAGAAGCCTGTTGGGTGGTCTGTTTATCCGCCTGAACTGGCGATGCAACTGACTGACTACCAACTTGAGATAGCCACTGCGGCTGCCGGAAGCAGAAAAAAATTGAGGAAAAGACCATTAGGAGGCGGCGGCTTTTGCACAGAATCGCCACTTAAGTTTGAGGGAAGATACGTCGAAGTTGCCTTAAAGCTTGCTAAGCTTGGTTATCCCTGCGACGTTGAAAGTATGCCCCTTGGCGGAGCCACTGCACCCGTAACATTCGCTGGTTGCCTTGTCATGACAAACGCTGAGATTTTGAGCGGTGTCTGCACTGTTCAATTTGCATCTCCAGGCACAAGTACGAGCGTTGGTTATATTATGGGAAACTTGGACATGAAGACTGGTTTATGGGGACAAGGCCCAGAAGAAGGGCTTCTATGTGCTGCCGCAGTTGAAGTCGCCAGATACTACGGATTCTATGTGACTGTCAACGGATTTAACACCGCCTCCAAAATGTCTGGAGCTCAGGCAAGCTATGAAAAGACGATGAGCACTCTTCTACCCGTGTTAGCAGGGGCAGATGGGGTCTATGGAGCGGGCAGTTTAGAGGGGGGAATGGCGGCTTCCTTTGAAGAGCTAGTAATGGACGACGAAATTTGTAAGGCTGTGTTGAAGGCAGTTCAGGGAATAGAAGTAAACGATGAAACGTTGGCCGTAGACGTAATCGACAAAGTGGGTCCAGGCGGGCACTTTCTGGCTGAAAAACACACTTTAAACCATTTCAGAGAGGTGCTCTTCTTCTCTGAACTAACGGATAGACGCAGCTACGATGGTTGGAAGAAGGCGGGAGGGAAAAGCATGGTTAAACGTGCTAATGAGCGAGCGGAAGAAATTCTGAAAGAACATTGGCCAACACCGCTGGATAAGGATGTGCAGAAAGAAATCTCTGAAATAATTGGTAGAGCGGAAAAGGAACTGCCGAAGACCACTTTGTGAGACAAGGCTAGATGCAAGCGCGGAGTCCGAGAAAAAAAAGGATTGTTACCCCTTTTGTTAACGTTTAACATCATTTAATGTTACAACAAGCATTGCGCGCATGTCCACGATTTTGT
>DAOVGL010000028.1 GCA_030672415.1 Candidatus Bathyarchaeota archaeon | reverse complement strand
GTTTGGTGAGCCTAACTTTATTGATAAGGAGTAGCGGTAGCTATGAATCATGATTTAGAGCTTTGTGTTCATTGTCGTCGTCCTTTTGCCATTCGTTTTAATGGTTTTGGTTTGTATTTTCATTGGGTTAAGAATCATTATTTTTGGTGTCCCAATACGTAGAGGGGATGCCTCGTAATGGTTAACTTGAATATTTAGGTAATGGTGGTAGGGTTCCTACGTTGATTTATTGACGTTAACTAATGTTACCGTTGATTATTTAACATGTAATATTGACGATAATATAACAACATCTTTACTAATGATAATAAATTATACAAGTACGCCTAGATTTATTGTCATTACAGAGACATTTATCATTATTTATGCATGCATGCCTAATACAGGGATGCTGGAATCTTGTTTGCTTCTTCAGTTATGTGTAGAGCACTATTTACTTCCCTGAAGTGTTTGAGTACGGTTCTACCTCTTTCCGTGATAGCGTAAACAACTCTTATTTTGTTTCTTTTCTTGTGCAAAGCTTGTTCTTCAACGAGGTTCTGTTGGACTAAAAAATCCAAGTATTGTTTTAGAACGCTACAGTTTACGTTAGCCTTATACATGATGTGAGTTAGCTTCAAAGGTCCATGACGAACCAGAACTTTAAGGATGTCAACATGCATTTCCAGTTTTGACCTTCGCATCACTAAACCCCTTTGTCAAAATCTTAAGTCTACATATAAACCATTTATGAATTCTGTATCTTTATTCTCCGTAAGCTATCACATGCAAATGCTTAACTTTCCCTTCTTTTCTATCTCACGACTAATGTCTCTTCCAAAATTCTATTAGTTCTTTTATTCATGGTTAAAAAATAAGTCTTTGAATGAATTATCAACAAACAGAGAACATACACTAGAGAATCTAGACTTTATACTTTTCAATCATGCTTATAGAATTAACTGTTCTAATTTGGACTTTACATAAATTGATCTCAGAGGTATATGATTTCTTTCCTAAGTCATTCGCTTTGAATTTTAACATATAGATCCTAAACTATGTTGTAGTTTTGTTAGACATTTAATCATTCCTAAACAGCTTTTCTTATGTTATGAACAAAAGCCTTTAAAGTGTTTCAAGCTAGGGTTGGTTTAGAAGAGTAAAGCAAATTGTTAGACAAAGACCTAGTCGATTATGCCTTAGAACACGCTAAAAACAAAAAAATCGAGTATGCAGAAGTAAGGGCTCAGAATCAAAACAGAGAAGGAATCTTGCTGAAAAACGGCGTATTAGAAGCATACTCAATGGTAGTTAACAGCGGACTCTGCGTTAGAATACTCACAGAAAACGGGTTAGGCTTTGCTTCAACAAACAAATGGACTAGGGAAGAAGCGGAAGAAATTGTGAACACCGCCTTCAAGACGGCTAACAGCGCCAAACGCAAGACAAAAATCAAATTCGTCGAAGAAAAAGCAGTTAAGACCAGCTGGAAAGTGCAACAAAAAAAGAAGACAGAAGACATTTCGCCAGAAGCAAAAATCGACATGCTAATGGAAATCGACAATACATTGACCACTCAAGGCATAAACATACCTGCGCGGATGCTGTCCTGCAGCATAGCTCTGACCCAAAAATATTTTGTTAACTCTGAAGGCACAATTATTTCCTCTTTTGTACCGTTGATGGGGATGTATAACTTCATCACCATTGTTGAAAACGGAAAACCAGAACAAGCCCACAAACAGTATGGCTACAGTGGCGGGTGGGAGGCACATGACAAATGGAAAGTAGCTGAAGACCTAGTCCGCGAAGCCAAAGCCTTACAGAAACTCATCAAAGAAGGTAAAGCTGTTTCGCCAAGCAAAATGGATCTAGTCTGCGGTCCAGAAGTGGTGGGAATTGCGGCTCATGAGTCATGTGGGCATCCAATGGAAGCAGATAGGATTCTTGGAAGAGAGATGAGTCAAGCAGGCAAATCTTTCATCTATAAAGACGGGTCATTCTGGATTGGCACAAAAATCGGAAGCGACATCGTAACAATAATTGACGATCCCACCATAAAGAACAGTTACGGCTACTACGAATACGACGACGAAGGAATCAAGGCGAGACCACGCTATCTCTACAAAAAAGGCGTCATAAACGAGTTCCTACACAACAGAGAAACCGCCGCGAAGATAGGTACAAAGAGCAATGGAGCATCACGGGCAATCAATTATGACAGAGAAGCCATAGTGCGTATGGCAAACACGTTCGTACAGCCAAGAGACATGTCAGAAGACGAAATCTTTGAAGACGTGAAATATGGCATCTACATGAGATCGTTTACAGAATGGAACATTGACGATCGCAGATTTAACCAACGCTATGTAGGAAGAGAAGCATACCTCATAGAAAAAGGCGAGTTAACCACACCAGTTGCGCGGCCAATCATTGAAACAACCACTAAGACATTTTGGACAGCCGTAGACGCCATCACAAAAACGGTTGTGCTCGACTCAGGCACATGTGGAAAAGGCGATCCAATGCAAGGCATGCCGGTCTATATGGGTGGACCCATGATACGATTAAGAGGATTGTTTGTGAAATGAGCGAAATGTTGGCTAAAACAGAATCAATAATGAAAAAAGGCAAGAGCTTAGGCGCTGATGAAGTCATAGCAAAGACAACGCTGGGTAGATATCGACAGACAAGATTCAGCAACAACGAAATCGACATATCAGTTGCATGGAACGTCTACGTCACAAACGTTATGTTAATATGGAAAAAACGGGTAGTGGCCACCCAGATTAGGAACTTCCAAAACATCGATGCCACAATGGAACAGCTGTTTAAACTAGCCAAAGTCTTAAAAGAAAATCCTCAATACGGCGGAATTGCAAAAGGTAATTTCAAGTATGTAACGAGCATGGCAGACAAGGCACTGAGAGATTTAGACGATCCTTCTCAGTACGTGAAACTGGCGATAAACGCGGCTATAGAAGAGGCTGGACCAGAAACTAACACAGGCGGCATACTATTCACAAAGTTTGAAGAAATCTTTCTAGCATCGTCTGAAGGGCCAACAGTTCAAGACACAAGGTCAGCAATTGAACTTTCAATCCGAGCGTTTTCCACCATAGACGCCTCAGGTCACGGAGTGGAATGTAGTTCAGCACTCAAAAACTTCGATCCGTCAAAAGCTGGAGAAAAAGCTGGAAAAATCGCTAGGCTGGCAAGGAATCCGAAGCAGGGTGAGGCTGGAAAATACGACGTGATCTTTGATCCTTTATTTTGGGGTTCGCTACTCGGCAGCTATGCGTGGATGTCTTCAGCCTTCAATGTTATGATTCAAATGTCTATTTTCGCCAACAAAATTGATCAGAAAGTTGCGAGTAACATAGTTACTTTAAAAGATAAACCAGCCGCGTACAGTATTGCAAACAGAACCTTCGACGACGAAGGGCATCCTGTAGGAGAGACAACGATTATTGATCAGGGTATTCTTAAAACTTATCTTCATAACACTTCAACTGCAAAGCTCTTCAAAACTAAAACAACCGGCAATGCGGGGTTGGTTGCTCCAATGGCTTGGAATATTGAAATGGATGCGGGTGATGTGTGCAGAGGCGATATGTTCAATGATTTGAAACGTGGACTTTATCTGACAAACACGTGGTATACACGATTCCAAAACTACGCGACAGGCGATTTCTCAACTCTTCCAAGAGACGGCATATTTCTTATTGAAAATGGTGAAATCCAACAATCCTTTAAAGATATTAGGTTAAGCGACAACGCCCTAAAGATTCTCAGCAACATTGCCGAAGTTTCAAAGGAGAGGCAGCACATTCACTGGTGGGAAGACGCTGATCCACCGTCCCTCTGCCCATATGTTCTCGTAAGGGACGTACAAATGACCAAACCTACATAACACCTATGATTTCGCCGACAATTTTGATACAAACGTCACAGTATCCAGTCGATTTCCCACCCAATTTATATGCAACTCCAACACAAGAACAGATCAAATTCATAGGGCGAGAAAAATGGATCTAACAAACCTGAAAATATTGGCGGATTTTATGCCGTACATTTTAATTCTTGGAGGCATTATCGCAGCTTCATGGCTATTCGAAAGAACAATAAAGCCGTTAAGTTGGATAATAAAAATAGCGTCTTTTTTCGGGTTTATCATAGGAATCCTTCTGATGATTACAGCGGCTGTGGTTTGGCCAACACCAGACGTATACACTCAATACCTATTGATCGCCACCGGGCTAGCGTTAATCTTAAAACCGATCAAAGACATCCCTTGGGCAGCGCTGATAGCCTCGTTGATAGGAGGATTGTGCGCTGGATACGTTTATCTATATATTCCCTTAGAAACAGTTTTCGGCATATCATCAACATGGGTTTATCTGATAATCTTTTTTGTCCCAGCGTTGCTTGTGTATCTGTTATTCAAATTTATCGAAGACCTATTACGACTAGTAGGAGCAATCCTAGCCTCTAAGCCTGTGTCAATCATGCTGGGGCTAATCTGTATTGTTCAAGGATTTCTTCTGCTCTTAAACAACAGCTTATTTACAATACTATTTGGCTGATTGAAACAAAAAAATAGAGAGAAGGAAGAGTAGCTTTAGAAGCTAAAACGTGGTCATCCTTTTTTCGTGACTTCCTTAATCACTCCCGCAGCAACCGTCGTTCCCATGTCACGCACCGCAAATCGTCCAAGCTCAGGGAAATCGCTGTAGGCTTCAACGGCAATAGGTTGAAGCGGTTCAAATCGAACAATTGCACCATCTCCAGTCTTCAGAAACGCAGGCTTCTCTTCAACAGTCTGTCCAGTCCGTGGATCCAGTTTCTTGATAAGTTCTGTGAATCTACATGCAATCTGGCCTGTGTGAGCGTGCAACACCGGGCTGTATCCAGCGGCGATGGCTGTTGGATGATAAATCACTATGATTTGTCCGATGAATTCCTTGGCAACGGTTGGTGGTTTGTCAGGATGGCCTCCTACATCTCCTCTTCGAATGTCATCTCTAGATATGCCTCGAACATTAAATCCAATGTTGTCGCCGGGCTCAGCTTGTTTAATCCTAACATGATGAGTTTCGATGGATTTAACTTCTCCCTTAGAGTTTGATGGCATAAACACGAGCGTATCCCCTTCTTTCAACACGCCAGTTTCCACTCTTCCAACTGGCACGGTTCCGACTCCAGTGATCGTGTAAACATCTTGTATTGGAAGACGCAACGGTTTTTGGATGGGTTTGGGTGGCGTCTCTAAAAGATCAAGAGCTCCAAAGAGAGATGGCCCCTTGTACCAGGGCATTTTGTCGCTGGATTTAGCGAGATTGTCACCAGTCCATCCGGAAGTGGGAACAAACGGGACTTTCTCAATTTTGTACCCAACAATTTTAAGCATACGTGAAATCTCGTTTTTGATTTCTTCATATCGTTCTTGGTTCCAGTTTACGGATTGATCATCCATTTTGTTGATGGCAACAACCATCTGGTTTACGCCTAGTGTATAAGCAAGGAAGCCGTGTTCTCGAGTTTGTCCACCTGGTCCGATGCCTGCCTCAAACTCTCCTCGTTTAGCGGAGATAAAGAGGATGGCTGCGTCGGCTTGGCTGGCTCCTGTAACCATATTTTTAATGAAGTCTCGATGTCCTGGTGCGTCAATGACGGTGAAGAAGTATTTTGGTGTCTCTAATTTTAGATAAGCAGTATCTATGGTGAGTCCTCGTTCCCGTTCTTCCTTGAGTTTGTCGAGAACCCATGCGTATTTGAATGTTTCTTTTCCAAGTTTTTTTGCTTCCTCTTCGTGTTTCTTAGCTGTTCGTTCGTTTACAGCGCCAGTTAGGGAGAACAAGTGGCCTATAGTGGTTGATTTACCGTGGTCTACGTGCCCGATGATGACAAGATTTAGGTGGGGTTTTTTAGTTTTACTCATTCATTTCTCCTCCATATTATCTAGATTCTTTCCTCCAATTGTAGTGAAATTCGATACAACATCAGTTCGTTCGGTTATTTTAATTTTCCTCTACACCGTTGTATAACCAATTTTAACTTTGTTCACACATTGCTTGCTTATATCGACTTAAAAACATGTAGTCAAATCAGTTGCTGATTTCTTAAGAACCAGAACCAAATAAAACATTAGAAAAAAGAGTTTATGGGAATATAAAGCATTTATTGAAGTTCAATTCAACCTTTCCTAGGGGGAGGCGCATTGAAAGAGAAGATGACGAGCTTCGACATTGCGTTAATCATTTCCGAGCTTAACCAACTAATACTGGACGCTCGTATCGATAACATTTACCAACTTGATCATGTCACTCTACTCTTAAAGCTTCGCCAACCCAGCCAGCCTCCACTTCATTTACTAATAGAGGCGGGAAAACGGGTTCACCTAACCTCCTACACACTTGAAAAGCCGCAAAAACCTCCAGCCTTTTGCATGGCTCTACGAAAACACATCAGAAACGGCAGAGTCGTAGACGTTCAGCAACATGAGTTTGAGCGAATAGTCACCATCAAAATGAGTAAAAAAACGGGAGAATTCCAACTTGTATCAGAACTGTTCGGCGAAGGAAACATCATTTTAGTAAGTCCACAAAACGAAGTTCTCCACGCCTTAACCTATCGAAGAATGCGGGATCGAAACATCCTACGAGGCGAAATATACCAGCACGCCCCACCGAGTGGAAAAAACCCTCTGCATCTTACCCGTCAAGAATTTGATGAAATAACAGGTTTCGGGCAACTAGAAATAGTGCGGGCTCTCACGAAATTCTTAAGTATAGGAGGTCTTTACGCTGAGGAGGTTTTGCTTCGAGCACAAGTTGACAAGAATGTTCCGTGCGAGAGCCTTAAGGAGCAGGAGGTTGACAGACTGTTTGTTCAACTTCGCCAAATTCTCTCCGTCATCGCTGCTGGAGAAACAGAGTCGCGCATCATGATTGATGACAAGGGCGGCCAGATCGACGTGGTTCCTGTTCCTCTAGAAAAATATGCTCACTTCAAACAGAAAATGTACAAAACCTTCAATGAAGCTGTTGATGAGTATTACATGGCAATGGGTGTAAAGGAAAAAGTGTTTGAGGCCACCGAAGAGGTTGAACGTGAACTGGAAAGACAACAAAGAATTCTGCAAAGTCAACAAAAAAGCCTAAAAGATTCAAAGAGGAAGATAGAATTAAACAGGAAAAATGGAGACACAATTTTTGCACATTTAGGTGAGCTTCAACATCTCCTCCAGAAAGTCGTGGACGAGAAAAGGTATGGAAAATCGTGGAATCAAATAATATCAGAACTTGAAAAGGAGCGAGATGCTGGGCATGTTCCCGCCATTTACTTTCACTCCTTAGAGCCTCGCCGCTTAATTCTAAATGTTTCTGTTGAAGACGTATCTTTCTCTCTTAACCTCCGTCACTCCGTGCAAGCCGATGCATCAGGTTATTACACAAAAGCGAAGAAGGCTGAAAAGAAACTGAAAGGCGCCAAGAAGGCTGTACGAGACACCGAAGCTAAAATCGGTGAGCTACAACGAGGATGGATAAAACAGGCCAAGGAAACCGGTAAGCATCCACCTAAGAGAAGGAAAAAGGCGTGGTACGAAAAGTTTCGATGGTTCCGTTCTTCTGATGGCCTTCTAGTGATAGGGGGAAGAGACGCAACAACCAACGAGATTCTCATAAAGAAACACATGGAGCCACAAGACATCGTTTTTCACGCCGACATTCACGGTGCACCATTTGTTTTAATCAAAACAGAAGGAAAAACTCCGCCTGAACAAACGATAGCGGAGTCAGCTCAGCTTGCAGCTTCCTATTCTCGGGCTTGGAAAGAAATGTTTGGCGCATTAGATGTCTACTGGTTTGCTCCCCAGCAAGTAAACAAGAGTCCGCCGTCAGGCCAATATCTAAAGAAAGGAGCGTTTATGATCCACGGTTCAAAAAACTACGTTAGACGTGTTCCGTTACGAGTCGCCATTGGAGTTGACATAAAAAAAGAAGAACAGCCAATAGTCATCGGAGGCCCGGTTGAAGCCATTTCAAAACAAACAAACAATTTCGTTGAAATAGTTCCAGGAAAACACTCCAGCAGTGAGCTTGCCAAACATATACGACGGCTACTAGCAAAGAAAACTCCTAAAACCTTAGAAAAACAGGTTCTGGACATTCCGTTGGAGGAAATACAAAAGTTCATACCATCAGGGCGTGGGGCAGTGAACCTTGCTGTGCGCCGTTAACTAAGTCACTAGTTTGGTTATGATTTCTGTCACGGTTTTTGCAGGAGCATCTGTTCTGATTCCCCTGCTGTTGAAGTGGGTAGGTGTAGCTTGAAAACCAGCGGCTCTCAACTCATCCATCGTTTTAATTAGGGGCGGAATTCGTAAATTCAGTTTGTCACAGACCTTATCAGCAGCATAATAGGTGACCGGTGCTTCTGCCTCAATTCGAGCCAAAGACAGCAACTTATGAATCTTCTTTTCCTGTCCAAGATTCATTCCGGCAACTTCTTTCTCCATCAGTGCACAGAATTCTTCGTCAAAAATTTTTCCAAGCCATAAGGGTCCAGCGGCGTTCAGTTTGGAACCGCATTCGGCGCAATCTTGTCTCCAAGGAGAAAACATTCCTTTAGACATTTCTCTGTGAAGGCAAGTGAAGCAATGGAGAATGCGTCCCATCTTTCTAACGCTTTTATCAGCTTGCTTTGCACCGTGGTGGACAACCGCATACACTCGAACGTAATGGTCTGTGCTGTGGCTGAATATGACTTCAACTCCTATCTCGTGTTTCGCCGCCGTCATTGTTAGACATCCAGCTAAAAGCCGAACAGCCAACTCGTGACAATAGCTGGTTCGTAACGGTTTCCCACCGTACTTTCGAACACAAGCTTTAGGATGTACGCCACAAAGAGGAGCCATGTCAGTGGCGGTTAAAGCCAGCAGCCAACCGTTGCGCAAAGCCCGAACAGCAGAATCCATGTAAGGCACTGGCGACCCGAAGGGATCAACATCGACAAAGTTGAGTCTTTTTCGGCGTGCTGCATATCGACTCAAAAGTAGATTAGCATCTTCATTTGCGACAGAGACCTGTTCAGTCAGCTTGTTACGCTCTACGTTAAGCTTGGCGAGCTCGGCTGCCTGAGGGTTAATATCGTTTACCACAACCTTTCGTACGCCCTCAACCTCCGTCGCAAACCTAACGCTTCGAATGCCACATCCAGCTAAGGGTTCACAAACAGAAATCTCCTTTCCCATCTTCCGTTGATATGTTCGCAATGCCAAAACCGCCAAGTCTCTGTTCAACTCCATAGCTGGGTTGTAGAACACTGGTGCCTTAGAAGGAGCGTACTCCCAAACTTCTTTCACGTAGGCTTTCAGCTTAGGCACTACAACACTCGTCTTTCCCTCCTTCACAACTTCTGTGGGAAAATCTAAGTTCAAAATGCATCAACAATAAGATTCGTTAGCGTCCTATTTTAATAACGTTAACGTGTAGGCGCTAATATCAACATGAAATCAGTAGGAAAATCGGAGCCAAGAAATGGGTAGAAAAAATAATAGCGAAAAAGAAACTCCTCACAGCCTAATATTACATGCGTGTGCATGTACCTAGGTTTTAGCAGGATCAATCGCCAAGAGGAAAAATATGGCTGCCACTAAGGCCATAGCTCCACCAGCTATCCCCAAAAACTCATAATCATACAAAAGGAGTGCCAGTCCTCCCATGGCTGCTCCGATAGCCGAGCCTAAGCTGGCGGCAGCTGAGTTAATCGACATCACTGTACCACGAAATCTTGGAACTTGTTCAAGAGTCAAACTATAAGACGCTGTAAAGCTTATGCCACCAATCAAACCCCCTAGGAAAATAGCAGTCAAAGATAGCCATAGATTGGGCAAGTTTGTGTAGGAGGCTATGAAAATGCCAAAGAGGAATGTAGATAAGACTGTTGAGGGCTTTCTTCCAAACCTGTTTACAAACCGACCGCAAACCAGGCTACCGAAAGTATAGCATAAAGCAACGCCTGAGAATATGATGGAAACGAGACCTGTAGATACCAGAAATCGTTCCCTAATAAACGATGAATTGTAGAGAAGAAGTGTCGTCATTCCAGCGTTCAAAAGTGCAGCACCAACCACGCAAGCTGTAGCGGATCTGTTTGAAAAGAACCTTTTGAAAGCCTCTAGGTAATTCTCTTTGTTCATCGTGAGTTCGCGGCTTCGTGACGTGGATGGCAAACCTTTAGAAACCAGCAAGAGAGTTAGGAGACCGATGGGCAGTACGAATCCCAAGAAAGCCCAGCTCCATCCACCAAGACCTGCGATGAAACCAATGACTGGAGCTCCAATCAAATAGGGTAGAGCCGCGCCAACATTAAGCCATCCAATTGCACTCGCCCGGTTCTTGAGAGGGAAATATTCTGCAACTAGTGTCACAGTCATTGGATCAACCATAGCCAATCCTACCCCTGTCATGGAATAAAAAATAAACAACATGCTGAAACTAGAAGCAAAGGAACAACCTAAAGCAGAGATAGTAATGAACACTAGACCTGTCAATAGTAGCGATTTATGTTTGAACCTGACACTCAAAGCGCCCATAAACAAGGCGGAGATAACTGCGACAATGGAAGAAAAAGTTAGAATCTGTCCCGTAATGCCAACCGAAATTCCAAATGTAAGACCTACATCGATTAGAAGGAGATTAATTACAGTCATTGGGATCCACACTGCAAAGTTAGAGATGACCAAATGGGGGAGAACAAACCTTCCAACTGAACGTTTTTGGGTGAAAGCAACTCACCTCCTTGGAAATGGAATTAAATAGGTGTTGTGTATCTGCTCCATTTTTATTTATGACTTGTGAAAGAATCTTCGATTGAATCATAGATTACCCGTGATTCATAAGATATTACGCACACACGATTCTTTATCTACTCTTTGTGTGTGCGGTGCGGTAGAGAGAGTGAGAGTATAAAGGAAAGAGAGAAGAAAGAGTGAGAATGACTGAATCAGAGTAAATGAATCAGAACAAGAGAGAGAATGTGTGCATGCATGCAGCGTTATGATGAACGCACGTAATATATAGACCAAGTGTGTTAGAAAGCCTTGGCACATCAGAATTGAAAGGAGGTGAAAAAAGAATTTGAGAAGTCTGCTGAAGCTTCTTTCTAAGGAAGACATGGACAAGATTCACCGCGCCACAGTGAAGGTGCTGGAGAAGACAGGCGTCAAATTCATCCACGATGAAGCATTGAACATACTTGAAAAGAACGGAGCCTTAGTGGATCGGAAAACGAAGATAGCAAAGATACCGGAGGCAGTGTTCGACGAATTCAGAAAAAAGGCCCCAAACGAATTACCTCGATTTAATCGGAACGGTGAGAGAGTCCCAAATCCGAAAGATTTCTCTATTATGACCTTTGGCGAAGGCACATATTTTACGGATCGTGATGGAACTCAGCGTCCATCTACACTAAAAGACGTTGAAAAGATAATGATTGTTGGTGATGCACTGGAAAATGTCGACATAGCTTGGGTGGGGAGTATGCCAACGGATTTGCATCCGAATGTACAAATGATCCATTCATTTGAGGTAGAAATAAACAACAGTCCCACCAAACCTATGGCCATATTCACAGAGAGTGGAGATCAAATGAGGTACGCAATGAGAATCGGTGCGGCGCTGTTGGGAGGAATGGAAGAACTCAGGAAGACACCTGTCTTAGTTGGTGGCGGGTGGGCTACTAGTCCCTTGGTGCATGCAAATGAGATCCTTGACTCCCAACTCATGAGTGCCAAGGAAGGACTCCCAACGCTCTGTGGAAGCATGGCCACGGCTATTACCACTGCTCCGGCAACCTTGGCAGGGACATTGGTGGTTTGGAACGCTGAAGTACTGAGTAGTTTGGTGTTGTCGCAGATGATAGCGCCTGGAGTTCCGTTTGAGGTTCAATGCTCTGGATCGGCTGCGGACCCACGTAGGGGATACTACCCTGTTGGAAACCCTGAAATGGCTTTGGTAAACGCTAGCTGTATGGAAATGTCTAACTACTATGATCTACCGTGTTTAGTTGCTGGTTGCTAGGCAGACGCCAAGATAGTTGACTCTCAGGCCGCCCACGAGAAAACAATTACATTGCTGATACCCGCAATGGTTACCAAGGGAAAGAACATGTACGGGATGGGAATGTTGGATTCCGGCATGTCAATGAGTTTGGAGCAGTACGTGATTGACAATGAAATCGTCGCCGCTGTAAGGCACAGCATTAAGGGTATAGAAGTGACTGATGAAACGATTGACTTGGACACTATCATAAATGTTGGGCCCGGTGGTCATTTCATGAGCCAAGAAAGCACCCGTAAGAGAATTAGAACCGCCGTGTGGATACCTGAACTCTTCACAAGAGACTACCGAACAGAATGGGAGAAGAAGGGGTGGAAAAACCTCTTCAAGAAAGCCTGCGAGAAGGTTGACGACATCTTGGCGCACCACAAACCTGCGCCGTTGGACAAGGACATCGCGAAGGACATTCGCGAAATCGTGAAAGAAGCCGACAAAGAACTCACATAAACATCCAGCTATTAAGCTGGTGTCCCTCAGGAAAAGGGATAACACGGTT
>DAOVGL010000031.1 GCA_030672415.1 Candidatus Bathyarchaeota archaeon | reverse complement strand
AGGCGGAGGAATAGTATACGACGGGGAAGAGATAGCTCTAAACGACGAAGAACTGGGCAGAGACGACCTAAAACTCTACTCAGTGCCTTTGAAGGGGATAGTCAAGGAACTGAAGGGAAATTTGATCATGGGGAACACTGTGGCTCTGGGAGCTACGATAGGCCTTCTGGACTATGATCTGGAGATTCTGAACGGGGTCATGAGGGACGTGTTTAAGCCAAAAGTGGCGGAATTAAACGTAAAGGCCACAAAAATGGGATATAACTATGCCCGAAAGCACTACGCGGGAAACTTCGAGTATCGACTGAAGAGAACGGACGCGGCTGGAAAACGAAAGATGTTTCTCACCGGAAATGAGGCGGTGGGCCTCGGCGCTATCCGAGCAGGCTGCAAATTCTATGCCGCATATCCCATGACTCCATCAACTGGAGTGCTTCACTTCATGGCACCACTCGATAGAAAATACAACATGATCGTAATTCAGACAGAAAGCGAAATAGCGGCCATCAACATGGTTGCCGGCGCCTTCTTCGCCGGAGTGAGGGCCATGACAGCCACCTCTGGGGGAGGTTTCTGTCTCATGAGCGAGGGCTTAGGCATGACGGGCATGACCGAGACGCCCGCTGTGATAATGCTGGCCCAGAGACCTGGGCCTAGCACCGGTCTCCCCACCTATTCGGGGCAGGGAGACCTCAGATTTACAATCCACGCCTCCCACGGAGAGTTTCCGAGAGTGGTCATAGCCCCAGGGGATGTGGAGGAATGCTTCTACAAGACCATGGAGGCCTTCAACCTAGCAGAGAAGTTCCAGATACCAGCCATCATCATCACGGATAAGTATCTCGTGGAGAGCCATGGAGCTGCAGAGATCTTTGACCCGAACAGGATTGGGACCGACCGCGGACTTCTACTGACCAAGGATGCGCATATGGGTGAGGAAGAATACAAGAGGCACAAATTCACGGAAGACGGTGTCTCACCCAGAGCCATGCCCGGAATGAAGGGAGCCATCGTAAGGACAAGTGCCGATGAACACGATGAACGTGGATATACAACTGTTGATCCTGAGTTAACTACCAAAATGGTTGATAAACGGTTTAAGAAACTGGATGCTCTCGTCAAAGAACTAGAAAACTATGAAACAACCAAGCTTTACGGCCCCGAAGAAGCAGACGCGACCATTTTGGGATGGGGGTCCACAAAGGGACCAATAAGAGAAGCCATGAAGCTTCTTAGTAAGGAAGGACTGAAGATTAACTATCTCCAAATTGTATATCTAGACCCTTTTCCAGTTGCTAATGTTCAAAAGATTTTGAAATCGGCTAAAAAAACGGTTGTGGTGGAAAACAACAAGACCTCTCAACTGTCCAGTCTCATAAGGGAACACCTTCTCATGACCGTTGATCACAAGATTTTGCAGTACAATGGGAGACCCTTCAACCCTGGAGAGCTTTCGCAAAGGATAAAGGAGGTGCTCTGAAATGGTGGCTCTCGAAGATTTGAAGACACCGGCAAAGAATACTTGGTGTCCTGGATGCGGAAACTTCGGAATATTGATGGGCTTCAAAAGGGCTTTGATGCAGTTGGGTCTCGAAAGAGAGCAAGTCATCATCGTGTCGGGTATAGGCTGCCATGGAAAGATGGTTAACTACGTGAACGTAAATGGATTTCACGGTATCCACGGCAGAGTATTGCCCTTGGCGACCGGCATAAAACTGGCGAATCCCAACTTAACTGTGGTGGGCTTTGCTGGAGACGCTGATCAGTACGATGAGGGCTGGGGCCACTTCAGCCATGCCATCAGAAGGAACATCGACATAACCTTAATCGTGCACAACAACATGGTTCTTGGCTTGACTACAGGCCAAACAACCGCCACAAGCCAAAAAGGGTTCAAAACAAAATCGACTCCCTTCGGCTCCATACCCTCCATGTTAAACCCCGTCGCTCATGCGCTGGTTAGCCATGGCACCTTTGTAGCAAGAGGATACTCCGGAGATATGATGCACCTAACCGGCTTGATCGGGGAAGCCATTAAGCACAGGGGCTTTGCCTTTATTGACGTCTTCCAGCCTTGCGTGACCTTCAACTACCTGAATACCTACGATTGGTTCAAGGAGAGGGTTTACAAACTGGAGGAAGAGGATCACGACGTAACTGATAAAGGGAAGGCTTTAGAAAAGGCCTTTGAATGGGGAGACCGGATACCCATCGGAATCTTATACAAAGAAGAAAAGCCCACGTACCGTGATAGTCTTCTACATGTAAAAGGTATGCCGCTCACAAAATTACCCATAGAAGATGTGGACATTAATCCTCTCCTCAAAAGCATGATGTAACCATTAGAAACATTCAGAATTAGAAGAAATTCCTATAAATGAAAAAATAGATTGGCTCATTTGCGCGCGCAGTGTTTATTTCATCTTGCTTGATGAAGCTTCTGTAGTTCCCTGTTTACATCTTGGAAGGCGCTGTAGACATCTGCTACGTGTATATGGCGCATTCTCTCTTGGACCAAACCAGCAGCTATCAGCATAGCTCCTAAACTCTTCTTAATGCCAATCGTTGGAATTGGAAAGGCTATCAGAGATACACCGAGCTTGATAAGCCGAGAGCCCTTCTGTCCTCCAGCACTAGGTTTTCCCCCCAAAGATCTCAGAGACTTTGTATCTTTCATAACTTCACTCATTAGTTTGACTGCCTCTTCGTAGCTCAGGCCAAGTTCACGCAATGCTGCGGTTATTGCCTCCAATTCTTCTGGTCTCAAACCCGTTCCTTCTTTTCAGTGTTCTTTGTGAATATCTTATGTTCTGTAATAAGAACATCCTACTCGTTTAGGTTTTGCTAACATGTAGAACAATATGTTGCCTTGAATGCTTTTATAATAATCATTTCAAGTTGCATTAAAGATTTAAGAAGAAATGTTCTATTCTTAGTGCGCGCGCAAGATACAAGATAATATTACGGTAGCCAGTGAAAGAAGGGGGTTGAATCTGATGGATAAGATAGGAGATGCAGAATACTATAATATTCTTAAAAAGCTAAAAACCTTATCGAACCCTAAAGCAGTAGAGGCCATGGCAAAATACGGGATTACTGCAAAGAACACATACGGCGTGTCAATTCCAAACCTAAGAAAGATTGCTAAGGAAACAGGAGTAAACCACGATCTTGCCCAACAACTCTGGGCATCAGACATCCGTGAAACTAGGATACTTGCAAGTATGGTCGATGATCTGAAGATGGTTACTGAAGAGCAAATGGAAAGATGGGTAAAAGACTTTGACTATTGGGAGATTTGTGACCAGTGCTGTATGAACCTCTTTGAGAAGACTAGATTAGCATACCAAAAGTGCGTTGAATGGAGTTCCAGAGAGGAAGAATTCGTCAAAAGAGCAGGGTTCGTACTAATGGCTCGCTTAGCTGTTAGTGACAAGAAAGCGAATGATAAACAATTTGAGAAATTTCTACCTATCATAAAGAGAGAAGCTACCGATAACAGAAATTTTGTTAAGAAAGCGGTTAATTGGGCATTAAGGCAAATTGGAAAACGTAACCTCACTTTGAATAGAAAGGCAATTGAAACTGCTAGAGAGATTCAAAAAACGGATTCAAAAAGTGCCAAATGGATTGCTTCTGATGCGATTCGAGAATTAACAAGCGAAGCAGTTCAAAAAAGGTTGCAAAGTTAAAAAAGTTTATTTCTGAACAAAATGGAATATGAACCAACAGAGTGTGATCAGATGACTTGTTACACTAGACACCTGAAAGAAGTCTTCGAGAAAGCTGGAATTGAATTCACTAAAGAAAATAAAAGACAAGCGGACAAGCATTTCAAACAGTGGCTTGGCAAGACCGCATGTTCAGAAACTTGGAAAGAACTCAAAACTCGGTTAGAGGACCCTGCAAACAAAGAAGAAATAGTTAAAAACCTGCGGGCAGCCTTTTCCTAACCTCTATAAAGAAGATGAACTCTATCCGCCTGGTGCACCGTGGAATGGGACTCCCTGCCACAAGAAATTCCACCAGTCGTCTTCGGTGATAGTTTCTCCTCTCACCACGATGTCCATGATCTTACTTAGGAGTTCATGATGCCTCTTCTCATCTGAAGCTATAGATTCTAATAAGAACTTTATTTTCTCATTTCTCGTTGTTTCTAAGCCGTAATTTAGGCGTTCCATCATTTTTTCTTCATCTTCAATGTGTTTTTTAGTAGCTTTTTTCAGTCGATTAAGTTCTTCCTCTGTAAGCGCTGGTGGAAGCGAAACAACTTCTATGGCCGCTTTGTATATTTCGGCGTGCTTCAACGAATCTAAAGAAATTCCTTTTAACACTCCTTTAGCTACAGGATTCGTTATTGTCTTCAAAATTTGATTGATCGAACGAACTATTTCTTCCTCCAACTTTATTTGTTCTCGGAAAAAACTTATCATTTTCTCTTCAGTAGAGCTCAAGAAAATCACCAGAAACGCACCTACATCAAAGTCTTTATTAAATCTTATGCCACCCATGTTTAACTTTATATCAAAAAAAGTTTAGCAAGTTGTAGGATGATTAAAACTTAGTCTTTTTTGCATTAAAATCGCTTTCGGAATGCAAGGGCACTAAGAACTTGCTTATGTTTCATTCACGCTTTATCGCGCTTGCAAAATGAAAATCCGGATGAACAAACATCACATTGTTGAATGTCAATTGACGGATCAGAGCGTTTGCATAGCTTACACATTAACCCGTTTCGTCTAATGATTATGCAGGCTGTGCAAAACCTTTCCACAAGTTCACGTCTGGATATGTGCCCATTAGCTAAGGACGTTGCGATTTCTATGATCACAGGTGTAACTTCGTTTACTTCTTCAATTTTGAGAACTCTGCCGCGAACATGTCGGATGTACTTGCTCACTGCTGTTTGAGTGATTCCTAATAGACTTGCTACTTCCCTTTGCTTTAATCCATACGTTTGTATCAATTGTTTTGCTATTGCGCATCGGATGGCTGGAACCACCGACTTTACTGCGACTTCACAGAGTATTAACATGGTGGGTTTCACTAAACAAATAATTGGGAAAGAAAAGTATTTAAGTATGACGTATGTCATTTATAATATGACGTGTGTCATAAAGAGTGATGAAAGAGATGCCGTTGATTGTCTTTTTCCCCTCCTCTCCTTTCTCTCTTTCAGCAGGGCCAGCGATGATCTCAAGCTTCCTTATGGCATACGTCTTTAGGTGACTGAGCCATGGTGTTTGAAGTTAACTCATATCAACGGTTGTTCCAAATAGTTAACAACAGCGAAAATTTAGCCGAAGTTTTTAAACAAGCTGAAAATTACTGTCAAAGCTGTAAAATCATCTCACCCATGATTTGTATTCAGAAATGCGAAATATGGAAAGCCAAAAACGAATTGTTAGAAATGAACAAAATTCTACAAGAAAGCAATCATGCGCGCAAATTGTTTAACGCTGTAAAAAACAAAAGACGACTAAAAATTATGGATGCACTCTCTAAACGAACTTACGGCATAGGGGAATTACAAGAATACTTAAAGAAAAAGGGGTATTATCACAGTCAACGCACTATAACCAATGAATACTTAAAACCTTTGTTGAGAGTTGGGCTTATCAAAAAAGATGGGAACAGATATAGATCAACATTGTACGGCTTGAAATTTCACGACATCCTAAGCAAATTCAATGATGAAAAATTGTTGCCAACTCATTCTCAATGCTATGAAGAATCCATATTAATGCATCTAACTGATGGACCGAAATCTTATGATGAGTTAGGTGAGTTAGTAACTCAAAAAAGCTTGTCAAGAACTCTGAAGAGACTTCGAGAAGTAGGGTTGATAACCAAGAGCCAGTCGTCCAATTACGTTTTTTATTTCAAAACCAAAAAAGAACCAAACTTAACGTTTTCACCAACTGAGAAAAGAGTTTACGAAGCAATTCCAGAGGCAGGCGTATCCGCTCGCGCCCTCTCCAAGGAGGCGAGTATAAGCCTTAGAAGAACCTACAAATATTTACGCCGATTAACGAAGAAAAGATTGGTTTTTGTCCGAAAACGACCTAGAACTTATGAACTTACATCGTCTGGAAGAGAAATCGCTGCTTGCCTAGAAGAGATGGCAAAACTAGTCTCAACTGCTTCGCAATACAGAGTCAATTAGTTGTAGCCATCCATAGAACCGAAGTCTCTGTTAATCGAAGCGAAAGTTGCTTTGCATTTTCTTCTTCAAGTCTTGCTCGTGTCTTTTGATGTTTCTTTACTCTAGTCCTTCAAAAAGTAGGGGTATTAATTTTTTTTATCTCTCTAATACGAAAACTTTCTCATGTGGAATCTTCGTTGGAATACGCCTAAGCAGCATTTTCTCACCATATCTTTTGCTTAGACCTATGGGTTCAAGTTGTTCAGCAAGCGCCAAAGCTGCTTCCAACTTTTGATTTGTCCTAGAGTATATAGTTAATAACGGATCGCCTTTTTTCACCTGGTCCCCAAGCTTCGCTCTTAATAAGACACCTGCGCCCTTTTCTTTGGGTGCTCCTGCTTCCCTAGCTATCTGAGCAATTGCTACGTTGTTAATCCATACCACTCGGCTGCCGATACTTGAGACAAAATGAGTTGTTTTATCTCCAAGCTCTATGTCGTCAGGTGTAACTTCCGGGTTTCCTCCTTGTGCAGCAATTATCTCACGAAACTTTTTCTCGGCTTTGCCTGATTTAAGAAGAGTTCGTGTAGCGCCTTTTCCATCCTTGACGCCCATCATATCAAGTAGAATGCCAGCTAATTCGGTTGCTTTATTCACCAAATCGAAAGGTCCATTACCTTTTAGTGCTATAAGGGCTTCTCTAGCCTCTAGAGCAGGTCCTACTGCGAAGCCCACTGGTTGTTCACCAAAGGTCACTGCGCATTGTATCTGTATATGAAGACGCTTGCCTAACTCTATAAAATCTCTAGCTGTAGAGTGGGCTTCTCCAACTGTCTTTATTTTAGCTCCTCTTCCAGTGGGTATATCTATCACAACGTATTCTGCACCTATTGCTTTCTTCTTACTAATAATTGACGGAAGAAGAAGAGGATCTATCGACAAGGGATATTCCACTTGGATGAAAAGATCGTCCGCAGGGGCAAGGTCCAATGCACCTCCCCACGCCAAACACGCGTTAGTTTTGTTGACCACGCGTTCTATTTCCTCCATAGCCAGATTGACAGGACATAGAACTTCCACGCGATCCGCTGTTCCTGCTGGTGAAGTTATTGCTCTCGATGACGTTTTAGGTATGATGAAACCTGCTGCCGCAACTATTGGAACAACAAGGAGCGTAGTTTTGTCGCCTGGAACCCCTCCGATACTGTGCTTATCCAAAACTGGACCTTTGTTCCAGCGAAGAGTTTTTCCAGTTGCTACCATAGCGCTTGACAAAGCTTCAGCTTCATCTATACTCATGCCCCATATGTGTAGGGCTGTAACGAAAGCCGCAAGCTCGACGTCACTTAGATGGCGTTCCACTACATCCTTAACGATCTCCATTATTTCTCGCTTCCGAAGTCGATTCCCCAAAATTTTATCCCGTATATATCCCAGTGATTCAGGTCTCTTCGCAGGTTGAACTTCAACTGATTCTCCAGAACGAATGTCTAACACATTACTGACTTCATCATATATACCCAAGGTTTTTCGGGGAAAGGTTGCCGCGACATTAACAATTGCCATTGCGCTTTTTTCCCGATACTTAATTATTATTCTGTCAGAAGGGTGGAGTCCTAAACGACTTGCATATTCATCGTCCATGACTACAGTAGGTTTCCCAGATTCGATGCCCAGAAGTTTGACTTTCAACTTCATTTGATTCTTCACCGTTTACGCTAAATTGGAAACTATTAAATCGCTCCACAGTGAAAAAAGTTTGGGATGAAATTATTTGAAGTATAGGGATTTTGTTGACTTAACGTATAAACCAAGTGAAGACGATGTTGTGTGCGATTTCTCCGTTGAAACATATGATGAAGGCATCACAAAAATGGCTGGAGGAGTGGCTGCGGAGAGTTCTATAGGAACCTGGACGGAGCTTGCAACAATGAAAGTTTACGTGAAAAAGTTGCATGCTGTCGTCTTTGACATCAGTGGGAACTCTGTGCGTATTGCATATCCCATTGAGCTGTTTGAGCTTGGCAACATGCCGAACGTACTGAGTAGCGTTGCTGGAAATGTTTTTGGTCTGAAAGATCTGAAAAACTTGCGGCTTAACGATGTGCATATGCCTGAAGAGATGATAACAAGTTTCAAAGGGCCAAAATATGGCATAACGGGAGTTCGCAAATTAGTTAATGTGTATCACAGGCCTTTAATTGGAACTATAATAAAGCCAAAACTGGGCTTAAACTCTAAAGATCATGCTGAGGTGGCTTTCAACGCTTGGGTTGGAGGATGCGACATAGTTAAGGATGATGAGAACCTTAGCAGCCAAAGATTTAATCCATTTGATGACCGTGTTGTAAAGACTTTGGAATATCGAGATAGAGCTGAAGAGCAAACGGGTGAAAAAAAGATCTACATTCCTAACGTAACTTCTGAAACGAACGAGATGGTGAAACGGGCACAGTTCGTAGTGGATCAAGGCGGAGAATACGTTATGATTGACATCTTAACTTGCGGATTCTCAGCATTACAGACTTTAAGAGACCAAGATTTGGATATAATTCTCCACGCTCACAGGGCGGGTCACGCAGCATTTACAAAAAATCCGAGACATGGTATCGCTATGCGGGTGATTGCAAAACTTTCTAGGATTGTTGGAGTTGACCAGCTTCATGTTGGTGCTGCTGTGGGTAAGATGTTAGAGACGAAGGAAGAGGTGTTGATGAATTGCAAGGCTTTAAGAGGAAAAATGAGTGGACTGAAAAGAGTTATGCCGGTTGCATCTGGTGGTCTTCATCCTGGCTTGGTTCCTTCACTAGTTGATATATTTGGAGTTGACTTTGTTATCCAAGCTGGGGGAGGCATACACGGACACAAACATGGAACAGTAGCAGGTGCAAAAGCTATGAGACAAGCAGTTGATGCCACGGTGGAACACATAGAACTTGAGGAGTATGCTACAACTCATAGTGAACTGCGGAGTGCATTGGAAACTTGGAAATACACATCATAAAAATATCCAAGGAAACCTAAAGCTTTAACTTACGTTAATGAAAACTAACGCGTGAAAAAATTAATTAAATAAAAACTATGCTATTCTAGGGTTTGAGGAGTTAAAAATGAGTGAGCTGAAAATTAAGCCAAAAGTAGTTGGGTTGAATGCTTGGAAATCCGGTCCAGACAACCTAGTACCTGGATGCACCATTACATCCATAGCTAGTGTAGACGGAGTTGGCGGGGTAGGATTATATTTTATGCCTCCGGGAAAGCAGACAACTGTTTTCTCTCTGGAGGAGGAAGATGATGGTACGGCAGATGAATACTATGGTCCATGCCACGAGTTTTATTACATTCTCGTTGGAGAATTTACAATGTACTGGGGCAAAGACACATCTAAGTTAAGGACAGGCGCTGCAAATAAACTGGTTCTGAAAGCTGGAGACCTAGGCCACTGGACCCCAGGCTGGAAATACTCGGTGAAAAACACTGGAGA
>DAOVGL010000006.1 GCA_030672415.1 Candidatus Bathyarchaeota archaeon | reverse complement strand
TGTGCTTTCCTTAGATCCTCCACTTTTTAAGCAGGGGCTGCATGCATGCACTAATACTATTGTGTCTAGAAGGGAGGGAGAGAGGTGGAAGGAAGTGTGTGGTGTGTGTTTATGTTTGTCGTGTGTCCGACCGTGACCGAGTGTCCAACCGAGAGAGACCGACCGAGTGACCGACCGGATGCATGGATGCACACACGCGCGCGTACGTACATGTGTGTGTGGGGTTAAAATTTAACTTTTTTAGTGATTATGCTCTTTCTTCATGTTTTGGTGTTTATATGTGTACATCTGTTTTTGTTGTGGTTGTATGACGTATGGAATGTTTGTGTGCACCTTGGCACAAAAACTCCACAATATTTTGGCCTAGGGGAGTAATTCCATAAAACGAGTATTTCATATTTCCAAATTCGTACTTGTAGTCGTGAAGAACCAGTGCACTTTTAATTAATTTTCGGAGATGATAACTTAGTATTCCGTTGTCAATTTCTAGTGTTTTAACCAGCTGTATGAATGAAAGTGTATCATGTCTATGCAAAGCAATAAGTATTGCTATTCTCTGGTCGTTGCCTAATTCTCGAATGGCGTGTCTTATTTCTTTGGGTATCTCCATTGCATATTTTTCAATTTTTTTCACTCATTTCTCACATCTAGTTGTTTTGTATGCGCCTATTGTTGAGATATATAGGTATGACCAGCATGTAAATAAAACTAACTTCTTTAGGTGGTTCATGAATAGTTTCTAAATCGATTTCCACGTCGCGCACACTGTTATGTTAAATTGCCAACACAACGCATATATTATTGCATGCATATGCTCAGATTGTGTGATGCCGTTTGGAGATTACAGAACTCATTAAGGAGATGGAAAACAGAAAGAAAACAGGAGACTTAAGCATGAAGAGACTTACTTGTGTTAACTGCGGAAGCACATGGGTTGAGCTTGTTGGCTTGATTGTTGGACATAAAGAAGGATCAGAGGACCTTTGTTTTCGAATCGGTATGGAATCTGAAAATTGTCAACCATGTAGGTTTCGACCTTTGGAATGTCAAGGATGTGGCTCAAAAGATGTATATGAAATAATGCTTGCCGAGGAGATTTCCGAAACGATCCCGTTAAGCTTCAAGAATATAAAAACGGTTAGCAGAAGTTCAGACTCCAAACCCTCATGAAATTTTCACTTCTAGTGATACAGAGAGCAGATAATTGACTCGTGGGGTGCTATGAAACTTGGCGGAAAGCGATCATGAATACAGCAAGGTCGACAAGATTATCGAGAGTTATTCCTGCGAAAAATCAGCGTTAATCGCAGTATTACAAGAGATTGAGAATTCGTATGGTTATCTTCCGGCTTGGGCATTGAGACACGTATCTGAAAAGCTTAAGGTTCCTATGATTCAGGTCTACGGTGTAGCTTCCTTCTACGATGCATTTCACCTGACGCCTCGTGGCAAGCACCTGATTCGTGTCTGTCTTGGAACTGCCTGTTACCTAAGAGGCTCAGCTCGGGTTCTTGAGGGGTTGGAAAGAGAGCTAGGCATAAAAGACGGCGAGACGACGCGTGATCTAACGTTCAGTCTCCAATCGGTCCGCTGTCTCGGTGCATGTGCGTTAGCACCAGTTATGGTCGTCGGCGAACGCTACTTCGACAAAATGACGCCAACGAAAGTTCGCGGTGCATTGAAGCGTGTGCGAGTGTATGGTGAAAATGAAAAAGATTAGAACTCCTCAAGGGTTGGAGGCTCTACAAAACTCGTTGCTGCAACGGAGAGATTCCAACAAGTCGTGCGTAAGAGTATGTATTGGAACTGGTTGTCGAGCACGTGGCAGCGTAGTTGTCGCGGAAGCTTTCAGGAATGAAATTAAAAAGCAGAATCTAGAAATTCCGATAGACACCAAGCAAACTGGCTGTCATGGCTTCTGCGAAAGTGGTCCGGTCATTGTAATAGGACCAAGAGAAATCTTCTATCAGAGAGTAAAACTACGTGACGTTCCTGAAATCGTTTCGAAAACCTTGCTCAATGGGGAGATCATTGACCGTCTTCTCTATGTAGATCCAACAACGGGCCAAAAGGTGTTATATGAACATGAAGTACCTTTCTACGAAAAACAGAGAAGACAAATTCTTGCCAACAATGGACGAATTGATCCCACAGACATACTTGACTACATCGCTGTTGGTGGCTATCAAGCTCTCGCGAAAGCTATTACAACTATGTCTTGCGACGAAATAATCGGTACCGTTGAAAAATCTGGACTACGAGGTCTTGGTGGAGCCGGTTTCCCGACTGGAAGAAAATGGAGAGTATGCCATAAAGTCCCAGGAGACGTTAAGTTCGTAATTGGAAATGGTGATGAGGGCGATCCCGGGGCTTTCAGCGATAGGAGCCTCATGGAAGCAAATCCTCACAGTATTCTAGAAGGAATGATTATAGGAGCATATGCGATAGGAGCGAACCAAGGTTACTTGTACGTTCGCGCAGAGTATCCTCTGGCATTAAAGCACCTCCAGATAGCGATAGATCAAGCTAGAGAATACGGGTTTCTAGGAAGCAAAATATTCAGTTCTGGATTCGACTTCGACATCAAGATAATTCAAGGTGGAGGCGCGTTCGTATGCGGTGAATCTTCTGCATTGGTCGCTTCCATTGAAGGCAAAGTGGGTGAACCAAGAGCAAAGTACATTCATACAGTTGAGCGGGGTTTATGGAATGAACCCACCAATCTAAATAACGTTAAGACCTGGGCCAGCGTGCCCCTAATTATCAATAATGGCGCAGATTGGTATGCAAAAATTGGGACCGAGAAAAGTAAAGGAACAGCAATTTTCTCTCTCGTTGGGAAAGTTAACAATACTGGGCTCGTAGAGGTTCCAATGGGAACCCAGCTCAAAGAGATCATTTACGACATAGGTGGAGGAATACTTGAAGGCAAGAAGTTTAAGGCTGTTCAGACTGGTGGCCCTTCGGGTGGCTGTATACCTGAAGAACTGCTCGACCTCTCTGTAGATTTTGAGAGATTAACTGAGGCTGGCTCAATGATGGGTTCCGGCGGTATGATAGTGATGGATGAGGATACCTGTATGGTTGACGTGGCTCGATATTTCCTCGACTTTTTACAGTATGAATCTTGTGGTAAATGTGTTCCATGCCGCGAAGGAATTAAAAGAATGCTTGAGATCGTAACCAATATAGCCGCGGGTCGAGGGAAAAAAGAAGATATGGATCTTCTTCAAGAGCTGGCAGAGACGATTAAAGACTTTTCCCTTTGCGGTCTCGGTAAAACAGCTCCGAACACTGTTTTGTCAACTCTCAGGTATTTCAGAGAAGAATATGAAACTCATGTAAGAGACAAAAAGTGTCCTGCTGGCATTTGCAAAGATCTGATCGAGTATTTCATCCTTGAAGACAAATGCACAGGGTGTGGTGCCTGTTTGAAACTTTGTCCTCAACAGGCCATCGATGCATATGGCCTGACTCACACGATTGATCCCGCTAAATGTATTAAATGTGGCATCTGTCGAGATGCTTGCTCATTTGAAGCGATAATGGTCAAATAGGAAGTGATTAGATGGTAATCCTCACTATGAATGGAGTAAGAGTTCAAGCAGAAGAAGGCTCTACCCTACTTGAAGTTGCCCGATTTTATGGGATCGATATCCCAACCTTATGCTACCATGACGAGTTAACTCCTTATGGTGCTTGCCGTTTGTGTATGGTAGAGGTCGATGACGGAAGAAGAACAAGACTGGTAGCTTCCTGCCTTTACCTGGTTAGGGAGGGGATAAAGGTGAAAACACATACGGAGAGAGTGATGAAGGGGCGAAAACTGATATTAGAATTACTGATTGCCAGATGCCCCAACTCGAAGACCCTGCAAGACCTAGCCTCCAAAATGGGATTGGATAAAGTTAGATTCAAGATGGAAAACAAAGACTGCATCCTATGCGGGCTATGTTTAAGGATGTGTGCTGAACAGATGGGAAGCGGAGCCATAGGTTTTGTGGGTAGAGGCCAAAAAAGAGAAGTAGTCACTCCCTTCCGTGAGGCTAGTGAAATATGCCGTAACTGCGGAGCCTGCATGTATATTTGTCCAGTAGTAGAAACGCAGTGCCGTGGGATTAAGTCTCCAGGAGAACTTTGCAACTCTTGTCTTATCATAACCCCACAATGTTCTGAAAAGTATGGTCAAGTTATGTGTACTCTAGATTCATGTGGAGCATGTGTAGAAAAGGAGAAAAAAATAGTATGAGCTATTCAAAACCAAATGCGAGCCCAGCAACCCTAACCAAAACCAGAACCGAACAATGTCCCGTCAGCGGACTCTGCGTCGTCTGCATAGATGGCTGTCCAGGTCCTTGCGAAGTTGCCAAATCTGCCATAAGAGGCCGCGAAGTTATATACCCAGCGCCTTTCGGAATAATAACCACTGCATCTCAAAAGAACTATCCCGTGAACCTTTCCCATTTTAACATTATGGGAACAACAGTAGGCGCTGTCGGCATCGAAGCAGATAGTGATAAAGCCATATTTCCAAATGTTGACTTGGAAACCAAAATTGGACAAGGCAAAGGCATAAGATTAAAAGTTCCATGGTTCACTTGCGCACTTGGCTCGACAAAAATCGCAAAGGACAACTGGAAAGAATTGGCTATTGGCGCAGCGATATCAGGAACTATGCAAGTGATAGGGGAAAATGTATGCGGCATGGATGTTGACTCAAAAATCAACAATGGAAAAGTGGTTCATTCTCCAGAATTGGAATGGAGAGTGAAAATTTACAACGAATGGAGAGAAGAGGGTTACGGTGCAACTGTTGTCCAAGCTAACGTAGAAGATACAAAACTTGGGGTCTTTGAATACGCGATTTCAGATCTAGAAGTGGATGCCGTTGAACTAAAATGGGGTCAAGGCGCTAAAGATATCGGTGGCGAAGTTAAAATCAGAGATCTAGCTAAAGCGCAGCTTCTGAAAAGAAGAGGATATATAGTTCTCCCCGACCCTGAGAATCCAGACATTATTGAAGCATTCAAGAAAAGACAATTCACAGAGTTTGAAAGACACTCCAGAGTTGGCATGGTTAACCGAGAAGACTTCGTAAACAAAGTAAAACAGTTGAGAAGCTTAGGTGCTAAGTATATTTTCCTAAAGACTGGAGCGTACCGACCGGCAGACGTGGCAAGAGCTGTAAAATTCTCGTCGGTAGCTAAAATTGACTTACTTACCGTTGACGGAGCTGGCGGTGGAACGGGGATGAGTCCATGGCGTATGATGAACGAGTGGGGAATACCCAGTGTAGAGGTATGGTCATTAACGTATCAATATGCAGATAGACTAGCGAAGAAAGGAGAATACGTGCCAAGCATAGCCTTTGCGGGAGGCATTACCATGGAAGACCACATCTTCAAAGCATTGGCTCTAGGTGCACCCTACGTAAAAGCTATAGGGATGGCTAGAGCCCCCATCAGTGCGGCCTTGATAGGCAAGAACGTTGGTCAGCGGATCAAGGAAGAAAACCTTCCCATCTACTATGCAAGATTCGGAAACACCATTGACGCGATCTTTGTCGAAGCAGGTAGCCTAAAGAAAAAACTCGGAAAAAAGTTTGCAGATATACCAACCGGGGCAATCGGTCTCTACACCTACAACCAGAGATTAATCCATGGAATAAAACAACTAATGTGCGGTGCCCGAAAATTTGCAGTAAAGGAAATCACACGAGATGACATTGTCTCCCTAACCTCTGAAGCTGCACATGCATCAGGGATTAAGTACGTTATGGATGCGGACAAAGAAGAAGTAGAAAAAATCCTAAGCTAAGTAAATGCACGCACAATTCAGAAACAGAAAAAAGGAAAGTTTAGGGTTTTTCGCCACGGTAGGACTTAACCATCAAATCTGCCAAGTCATAGACTTTAATTTGCTCGTAGCCCAGCTGTTTCAGTATATCACGTATTTGGATGTAGCAGAAGGGACATTGAGTGACGCAAGCTTCAGCGCCAGAGTTTATGATGAATTCTCCCTTCCGTCGAGCCATCATCATCGATATGGAACGTTCACCGGCACGCACCCCACCACCAGCACCACAACATCTGTCAGCTTCTTCCATCTCAACCAGTTTAACGCCGGGTATTTTGCTCATGACGTTTTCCAGATCGTCAGGTGCACCTAAACCTCTGTTCAGGTGACAAGGATTATGAATTGTAGCTTTGACGTTGACTGATGTCATGTCGTTTACATTTAGGTCTACGTTTCTAGCCAAATATTGCGAGACATGCATTGTTTCAAATCCAAGTTCTCTTCCAATTAGTTCAGGATAATTTCGTTTTATTGTCATGCCACATCCAGGGCAACCTGTAACAACGGTTTTAACACCTAGACCCTCAAGAATTTTCACGTTTTTGGGGACAAGGTTTTCCTTTGCTTCATCAACTAAGCCAGCTCGAATAAGAGGTGAACCGCAGCAGGTGAATTCAGAAGGCACAATGACTTCAATGTTATTTTTTGTTAGAATCTCTATGATGGCTTTGCCAACCTCTTGAAGTCTATAATCGGTTAGGCAACCAGGGAAATATCCCACAGTGTCTTTCGGGTTCTTCACTCTTGCAGCATATCCCGTTTGAACCATTTCCAACAGTGAAGTTCCTATTTTGTCAACGGTCCTGCCAAATTTAATCGCTCTACTCGTATACTCTGCATGCCCCGGTAGAGGCCCTAGCCCTGTCCTAACAGCAATGGCCCTCATTTTTTCAATGGCTTTTTCAGGAATCTCAATTTCCTTGGGACATACTTCCACACATGCTCTGCAGGTGGTACACTTATACAACCCTTCAATGAAAGCCATTTTCACACGATCTTCCACGTCTCTTTCGTCAAACTGAAGCCTCGCGAATTTAGCGTGATACATTGGGCCTGAAAATTCTTGCCAAGCCTCTGCGACTGCAGGACATGCCGAAATACATGCCCAGCACTCAATGCATTCTCGAAATTCTTTTATCGGCTCAATAGCTTCTGCAGTCATTATTTCTGGTCTAGGCGCTTTCTTAACTCTCTCCACATAAGGACGCATTCGTTCGATTCTTCGCAGTCCTCTTTCTAAATCTACAACCAGATCTTTTATAACTGGAAATTGCAAAAGTGGCGTGATGGTGACGTCTTCTTCCTTTTCCAGTGCTGCTCGACACGCTATCTTAGGCTTCCCGTTGATGATAACTGCGCAAGACCCGCATTGCCCTGCTCGACATGCCCATCGATATGCAAGAGTGCCGTCAATGTTTTCATAAATGTAGTTTAAAGCATCTAATATCATCAATCCTTCAGAGTAGGGGACCTCGTAGGTTTCATAGTGCGGTTCCTTGTCGATGTCTGGGTCATATCGGAAAACCTTTATTTTGACTGTTTTAGCCATTGTCATGCCCCCTGTTTTAGTAAAGTCATAACCACTGGAACCTTCTTGAACATCATCTTGCCATTTTCCTGTTTTATCACAATGTTTACGAACCAGTTTTTGTTGTCGGTCTTTGGCAAGTCCTTTCTATAATGGGCGCCTCTTGTCTCCTCTCTCATAAGCGCTGCCCTAGCCATCATTTCAGCCGTAAGAACCATGTTTTCCACCTCAAACGTCTTGATCCACTCATGGTTGTATCTGGTTCCCTTGCCCGTAGCGTAGAGTCGAGGTATCTCCTCCATCTGCATTCTTCCAATTTCTGAGATAGCTTCTTGAAGTTCCTTTCCTGTCCTAAAGATGCCCACTTTATCCCACATCAAGTTGGCAAGTTTGGTTCTTACCTGAACTGGCCTTATCCCTTTCCTTCTTTCCAAGGAGCTTTGTGCATGTTTGATTTCTTTTTTCACCTGTGCCAAATCTATAGACGGTTTTTCCACATTCTGAGCATACTTTGCAGCGTTTTCTCCAGCTATTTTTCCAAAAACTTGAGTGCCAGCAAGCGCATTTCCTCCAAGACGGTTTCCTCCCTGAATTCCTCCAGTAACCTCTCCTGCAGCCCACAATCCTTTGAGGTCAGTTGCTACTTCTTCGTTGACCATGACCCCACCCATAAGATGATGAGCCGTTGGAGCAACTTCCATGGGTTCTTTTCGTATATCTACACCCGTGTCCAAAAACTGTCTTAACATCGTTTTAAGACGGTCTTCAATTATGTGAGCATCTACATGTGATATGTTGAGGTAAACACCTCCATGAGGCGTTCCCCTTCCTTCAAGAATTTCTGTAGCGTTGGCTCGTGCAACTACGTCCCTACCCGCCAATTCAAGGCGCGGATCATACCTTTTCATGAAACGTTCATTATTTATGTTGGTAAGTATCCCGCCCTCCCCTCTCACTCCTTCAGTTACCAATCTTCCACAAGCGGATTCGGGAAACACCATTCCAGTGGGGTGAAACTGGAACATTTCCATGTCTATGAGGCTGGCTCCAGCGCGGTAGCCCATGGCATACCCGTCACCAGTGTCCTGAGCCGCGTTTGATGTTGTCTTGTAAATTCGGCCTGTGCCTCCAGCGGCGAGGACTGTTGCTTTGGCTCTGAAAACAAGAAAATCGCCTGTTTTATATTCAATGCCGAATGCGCCTACAACCGTGTTGTTTGTCTTCAAAAGATTTGTAACAAAAATTTCTTCCATCACGTCTATGTCTCGCCGTCTAACTTCTTCCACCAGTGTCGCCATGAACTCGTGGCCAGTTCTGTCAGATGCGTAGCATGTTCTGCGGTAGCTTTGTTTTCCGAAGGGTCGCTGCACTATTTTTCCTTCAGGGGTTCGATCAAACAGTGCACCGTATTCTTCGAGGTCAAGTATCCGTTCAGGAGCTTCCTTCGTCAAGGTTTCGACGAGTTTCTGGTTATTAATCCAAGCTCCTCCCTTAACGGTGTCTTTGAAATGAGACTCCCAACTGTCTTCTGGATCAACGTTTCCAAGGGCGGCGTTGACCCCTCCCTCAGCCATGCAAGTGTGCTCACGCAACTATTCAGTTGCGTTGTGAGCCTTGCCGAACAGTTCCTTGCTGAGGAGAATAACATTGAGGTTATAGTTGGATGCCTCTATCGCAGCTCTGCTTCCAGCTCCTCCTGCTCCTATCACCAAAACATCGATGTTAATCGTTTCGTAGGACAACTTTTCCATCTTCCTCCAATTTATCATAATTAGAACTCGAATTATACGCCTAACCTTTCATAAATCTTCTGTTTGTTCCCTTCCACTTCCTTCTGAACATTTTCAAACAAGTTGTTTCCATGCGTGTCAATGGCAACAATCAATGGGCCGAACTCTTCAACATCCAAAATCCAGAGTGCCTCAGGCATTCCAAGGTCAAACCATTCCACACCTTCAACATTTTTTATCGCTTTCGCCGCCAAAACAGCTGCACCCCCGGTGAAAGCTCCATAGACGGCTCCATATTTTTTCATGCCCTCAGTGGTTCTTTTGCCCATGCCGCCTTTGCCTATCACCACTCGAACTTTGAAAGCTTTGATGAACTCGTCTTCGAATATATCCATCCTGGTACTTGTTGTGGGTCCTGCTGCAATCACCGTCCACTTTTCGTCTTCTTTTCTTACGATAGGTCCACAGTGGAAAACTGCTAATCCCTGCAGGTCTATAGGCAACGGTTTTTCTTCTTTAAAGAACTCTAGCGCTCTTTTGTGAGCTGAGTCTCGCGCCGTTACCATAGTTCCAGTTATGTAGATGACATCGTTCACTTTCAGCTTTCGCACGTCTTCCTCTGAAATCGGAGTTTTAAGTTTGTAAACTGCCATCTCTTTTCACCTCACCTTATGAGTTAAATATTCAACAGTTCCGTCAAGATGAATTCGCGCTGAGGCTCTCCTCGCAGCCCAGCACTGACCCGCAACTGCCACTGGATACGATGCAGGATGCCTATTAGCATAATCAACGTTTACGCCTAACACAGTGAACTTGCCGCCAAGTCCCATCGGCCCAATTCCAGTCATGTTTAGAGCCTCGTACAATTCTTTTTCAAGCTTTGCTACTTTCGGATCGGGATTCGGCTGATTTATCGGCCTTAACAACGCCGCCTTTGCAATTTTCATGGCGATGTCTGCTCCTCCTCCAACTCCGACGCCTAGTATGTTGGGGGGACACGCTTTGCCACCAGCCTTCAGCATCGTGTCGACAACAAATTTTTTCAGTCCGTTTAATCCGTCTCCAGGCCTTATCATGCCCAGTTGGCAAATGTTTTCTGATCCGCCTCCCTTCGGAAAAGCGGTGAGTTCAATAGTGTCTCCCGAAATAACATCCCAGTTTATGTAGGGAATGTATCTTCCAGTGTTGTCTCCGGTGTTCTTTCTGGTGAATATTCCAACCGAGTTTGGGCGCAGAGGCACTTCTTTAGTGGCTCTTCTTGTAGCGTTGATGATGGCTTCTTTAATTTTATCCAAATCTTTTGCTTGAGCACCAGCTTTCACGTAGAAAATAATCACTCCAGTGTCTTGGCACATTGGAGTACTAGTCTTTTCAGCCAACTCAACGTTATTTAGTATGGCTTCTAACTGTGTTTTTCCGACCTCACTTTCTTCTTCACGATGCGCTCGTTGTAGCGCCTCTTTCACGTCTGGCGGCAACTTTGTAACCGCCTGCCGCAAAAGTTCAACCGCAACATTTTCAATAATATTTTTGATCACTAACACACCCCTTCCATAGAGAAGATAACAGTTGAAAACTATAACTCTTATAGCTTTTGCGTCGATCATAAAAGAGATTCATATTAGTTTCAGCGCCCACAATTTTACTTTCAGTCGGTACTCTCACAGAATTTTTTATACCTTTTCTCGCCTAATTTAAATACGCTCTACGCTAATAGACATCACTTGAGGCAACAAAATGACAGAAGAGCCTCCTTCAACAGAAAAAAAATATGAAACTATCCTAGACCTACCAAGCATCGGACCGGTAACAACACAGAAACTTCGCGAACTCGGATTTCACACAATAGAATCTCTAGCCACCGCTACGGCAAAAGAACTTGAATTAGCAGGTGTAGGCGAGAAAAAAGCGCTTGAAGTCATCCGCGCAGCGCGGTCAACCATGAACGTTTCTTTTATTCGAGCTGATGAGTTGCTGAGAATGCGGCAGAACGTCTTGCGCTTGACAACTGGAAGTAAGTCGATGGACGAGCTTTTGGGAGGTGGATTGGAAACTCAAACGATCACAGAGTTTTACGGCGAATATGGGAGCGGCAAAAGCCAGATATGCCATCAGTTGTGTGTGAACGTGCAGTTACCCCCTGAACAGGGTGGGTTGGGTGGTGGAGCCCTCTACATCGATACAGAGAACACTTTTAGAACAGAGCGCATTATTCAGATGTCGCAACATTTAGGGTTAGATCCAGAAGAGGTGAGTAAGAACATCATCTATGCTGACGCGTACACGTCAGATCATCAGATGTTTCTTCTTGAAAACGCGGACGAGGTGATTAAAGAAAACGGTGTCCGCCTGATTATTGTAGATTCCTTGACATCCCACTTCAGAAGCGAGTATCTTGGTAGAGAAATGTTGGCTGAGAGACAGCAGAAGCTTAATAAACACATGCACAGGCTGATTCGACTGGCTCGGGCTTTCAACGTTGCCGCGGTAGTGACGAACCAAGTGATGTCTAAGCCAGATGTTTTCTTTGGTAACGCTGTACATCCTATTGGAGGTCATATTGTTGCGCACACAAGCCACACTCGTGTGTATCTCCGCAAATCTGCGCGGGGACGCGTGAGGATTGCGCGCCTTGTTTCTAGTCCCTATCTGCCCGAAGGAGAGAGAGTTTTTAGGGTCACTGAAAATGGAGTGGAGGATGTAACGAAAGAGAATTAGAAGAGATGAGAAATGGATGCCCATCTCACCAGTGTTTGTGACTCGTTTCTTTCAACTTGTGACAAGTAGACAGTTTGCTGAGGCAAAACGGGAATTAGAACGGTTGAGGGAAAGTAAAGTAAAGAAAAACGAGTTCAATACTGGGTTTTTCTTAGCTCTTAACGGTATGATTTTAGCCCAGAAGTCGAATGATGACCCGTATGCGTTTCTTCCAAACGTAAATTTCAAGGATAAAAAGAAGTTGCAGAATTATAGACGGGAGTTTACTAAACATCAGAAAAAAAAGATTCACTCAGGTTTTGATCGCGGTTTCTTTAAAGCTTGGGCTGACTATATGCGGGTTTTAATAAAAGCTGAGGAAGCCACCAGACCTAAGAAGATCGTACAGACTAGATTAGAATAGTTATGTAGCCGTTTTTTGAAATTTTTTTTTAACTCTTCCATGGAAGGAGATGACATCTAGTAGGCTGATGTGGAGAGAGTTTTGAATCAAGGTTGCACGCGCAAATGAGCAGGGGTTGGTTTTCTTTTCAACCTATCTTCTTGCCGCATTTTTGACAAAAGGCTGCATTAACCTGGAGTTGTGCCCCACAATGTTGGCAAAACTTTTTTTCCTCAGAAGTAGAGACTGCGGGCGTGGGTGCAGGCATCTGAGTTGACGTTTTGATACCGAAGAATCCTACGGCAACTAGTATCCAAGCGATGAACTTCAATACTTCACCAATTAAAGGTATTATGGCGCCAATGAGTAGAATCAAACCTGCTGTATCGAACATGTGTTCACCAGACTTTTCTGAAAGAATGTTCAGCGAGTTTTTATAGAATATTGCTGCGATCAGAGAAAAAATGTACATGCATACAAAGGCTATTATTAATAATCCGAGTCCGGCAAAAGGTGTGACAACGGGTGACACAACAGCAAGACCCACAATGGCCATGAAGATAACGACTACCAAAGCTACGACGCCCACAATGCCAAAGATGAATCCATAAAGGGCATTCTTGAATATGTCATCATCATTGTAGTATTCTGCCATTCCCTTCATAGCAATTAACACGAGTATGATTCCGATTAGGTTAAGAAATGGGATGGCAAGCAGAATCGCTCCTACACCTCCCAAAGTTCTGTTAGATTCCAAACTCATCTGAATTCCCCACCGACAAAGTTTATGAAATCTTTAAATAAGACTTTCTGTCAACGGCTTTTTTGCATGCGCGCATTAATTCATCTCCTTTTCTTCTTTTCCTTCAACCATTTTGTGATGAGAAAAGTCATTTTCATGAGAGTTTCAGCAAATTTTCTAAGCTGAGGAATAAAAATATAGGTTTTTACCTTATCTTTACTTCTTAATCTAACTCAACGGGTTTATCAGCGTGAAGAACAGCGCCCAAGCGGCAATCCAGGTGAGGAAGTAGGCGCCTATCCCTGTTGTAACTAGTTTAGATGATTTTTCCACCTTGGTGATAAACAGCAATTTGTAAACGTAATAGGTGATGACGTAAATGATTATAGCCATTGATAGCCCTTCCGGAAAACTCGTAAACAAGCCAAATGTCCAACCAACAGTACATATCAAGCCTGTAAGGATGCCGAAGCAAAATCTGGTCCAGTAAATAATACTTAAAGGTTTCAATTACATCACACGACTTTTCCTTGAACTCCTTAACTTTTTAGGCTGGTGCTTTATCTTACTTTCGCTTCCGAAAGATTTTCTTTCCATCCATGCCAGTGACGTACTAGAACCAAGTTTCTACTAGATGATACTTAACCTAAAAAAAACTTTTCATGTTTCACGATTTATGTGTGCGTACTGCTGTGGCGAATCTTGGCAGCTACCTTCTGTGCTTTAATAGCATCTTCAACTGTTATTGTGGGTTTCTTTCCCTGTATGATACATTCTACGAAGTAAGAATCAATTTGGTAGTGACCCCAAACTTTTGGGCCTTTCTCCCTAAACATCCATTCTTGCTTAGTATCTTCTCCAGCCAATACTAAATGGTTGTTCCAATTCGCCTTTAGGCTCTTGGTGTTGCTCCCTAAGACTTCAAGTCTACTAGCCCCTTCTCCAAGAGCAACCGTAGGCACAATAATGCAAAACACCTACGGCACCACTTGAAAACCTGATCAGGCCTATAGTGTTATATCCAATGAAATTGTCAATTCCCGATAATGGAGAGTAATTTGATATCCATTGCGTATCTTCTATGTCCGACTCAAGTAGCCACTGGACAAGATCGATGGACCAAACGGAGAGAGTGAAATCAGGATATCCACCACTTTTTTCTATGTTCCAAGCCCATGAGTTGGATGGCCATTGGACAGCCAGGTCTTTAGCGGGGATAAATTCGCTGAAAGTTACTGCTAGAGGCTTTCCGATGGCGCTTTGTTTTATCAATTCTTTGGCCTTAACATAGTTAGGAGTGAAGCGGAAGTTAAGATCAGGCATCAGTAGGACTCCTGCTTTCTTTGCCTTCTCACCTAACTTTTCAGACTCAACAACGGTGGGAGTCAAAGGCATTTCACAGAGTACATGCTTTCCGCTGGCTATAGCTTCAGAAACCAGTTCATAGTGAAAAGGCGTCGGCACAGCCACGACAACAGCATCGATCTCAGAGTTCTTGAGGGCTTCCTTGTAATCTAAATAATAATTAACATTACGCTTCATCGATACTTTTCTCGCTTTTTCTTCCTCCACATCAATCACAGCAACCAGCTTGGCGCCAGGAATCTTCTTAAAAGCGGGGACATGAGTTCCACCTCCCACAAACCCGAGACCTGCAACGGCCACTCCAATTTTCTTATTTGACAACACCATTCACCATCCTAGTCAAAGAGTTAATGCGCCATGGTTCAAGCGCGCACAATGTGAGAAACATTAAAGGTTTGTAATAAGAAATAAGCTTTGAAAAAACAATATGTAATTTTATGTATGGACATACCACCATGACCATTCTATATCTACGCATAATTGTAGTAAAAGTTTCGCGGAGTACATATGTACGTCGCCATTGTCATATGACTTTTTTGCTAAACAAAAAATACATGTATCATTGTTATAGAAGAT
>DAOVGL010000017.1 GCA_030672415.1 Candidatus Bathyarchaeota archaeon | reverse complement strand
CGGACACTTCCTTGCTGAGAAACACACGTTAAACCATTTCAAAGATGTTCTCTTCTTCTCTGAACTAGCGGACAGACAAAGCTACGACGGTTGGAAGAAAACGGGAGGAAAAAGCATGGTTAAACGAGCCAGAGAGAGAGCTGAAGAAATTCTGCGAGAACATTGGCCAAAACCGCTGGATAAAGACGTTCAGAAAGAAATCTCTGAGATAATTGGCAGAGCGGAAAAGGAACTGCCGAAGACCACTTTTTGAGACACTGCTAGATGCAAGCGCGGAGTCCGAGAAAAAAAGAGGGTGGGGTTAAAATTTAACCCAACCAACCAAGAAACGACGGACGACGGCTAACGGACTTTCCTATCCTGTTTATCCCTGTTTATGGAAGGTACCTAATGGAATAGGAATGTACAGGATGGTACCCTAGAAAAAAGAGTGAGGGGTAAAAAAATGCACGAGCTTACCCCTCATACTGCGCGCGGTTTAGTGGGACTAGAATCTAGTCTTTTTCAAAATCTCTAATTGCTTTATGTAGTTTCCTTATTTTTTCTGGACTCGCAGAATCAACAAATTCGTATATATTCTTTCTCTTTCTAATCTCTTCAATCCGTTTCTTTCTGCTTTTCGGTACCACGTAAATTGGATAGAGTCTCCACACCATTCTCAACATCAAAGCTTTTTTATCAACCGTTTTATTGACAAGTCCTTCAGCACAAAGCTCTTTCAAATAATCAGAAAGCTTCTGCCTAGAGATATGCCGTTCCAATCCATTTTCAACAAATTCCTTGAGGAGATGTGACCACCTCGTTTTTCCTTTGTCATCAATAAAGAGAGCAATGTCATATTTCGAAAAAGTCAACGGTCTCATATTTGAACCTAATCTATTTCTAGACATAGTCTAATCAGTAGATTATAATCTACATCTTATATAAAAGTTTGGGTTTGGGGTTAAAATTTAACTTTTTTTAGTGATCATGCTCTTTCTACATGTTTTGGTGTTTATATGTGTACATCTCTTTTTGTTGTGGGTTGTATGAAAACGCAATCAGCACATGCATGCGCGCGCATTAGTTTTGCCATAAAAATGATGGAAAATGTTACGTTAACATGTAACATCTTTGTAACATTCTGCGAGGGGTGACAAAATGCATGCTTATTTTAATAGGATTTGCGAAAGAGAATTTAAGGTGAAACACTTTGAAACGTCTCATTCTCATAACTGGACAACCAGGCATCGGCAAGACAACCATCCTACTCCGAACAGTAGACGCTCTGAAGATTAAAGGATACAAGATCGGCGGCATGATCAGCCGTGAAATTCGTGAAGGCGGAGCCCGTGTAGGCTTCGAAATCGTTGACTTAGAAACCGGACAGAAAGGCTGGTTGGCACATATAAATCAGCCAGCTGGTCCTAAAATCAGCAAATATCGCGTGAACCTCAGTGACCTTGACGCTATAGGCACAAGTTCAATCCTCAACGCTGTGGCAGACGCCGACGTTATTGTTGTGGACGAAATAGGACCCATGGAACTGTTTTCGCCCGCCTTCAAAGACGCTGTTAGCCGAGCTATAGAGAGCGAAAAACCAGTATTGGGAACTATACATTACAGGGCGCAAGATTCGCTGATCACCGCCATAAAAGCAAGAGAAGATGCGGAGATTCTTGAGGTAACCCAAGAAAACAGAGAGCACCTCCACAACCTTATTATTGACAGGGTCGTTCAATCCCTACAAAAACTGTCTTAAGAGCTGTTAACATGCAAATAGTCGGAGTGGATGACGCTGGCCGCGGAGCGGTAATTGGTCCCTTAGTAATCGCTGGTGTTTTGATTGGTGAAAAAGACTTACCTAGGCTTAGAGAGTTGGGAGTGAGGGACTCGAAGCGTCTCTCCCCGGTTAGACGAGAACAACTCGATGAGGAAATAAAGAAGCTGGCTTTAAAATATCATGTCATAAAGTTGCTTCCAGTTGAGATCGACAAAGTAGTTGAAACCGGAAGAAAACTCCACAGACTTAACCGCCTTGAAGCTCAGACTATGGCTAAAGTAATAACGGTTCTCAAACCTGACATCGCTTACGTGGACGCGTCCGATGTGTTGGCTGACCGTTTCAAAGATCATATTGCAGAAATCCTTTCTTTTGATGTTCAAATTGTGTCAGAACACAAGGCAGATGTAAAATATCCGGTCGTGTCAGCGGCCTCTATTATAGCTAAGGTGGAGCGTGACAAGGCAATTGCCGAGTTGCGAGAGAGACATGGAGACCTAGGCTGTGGTTATCCTACTGACTCTAAAACTATTGGATTTTTAGAAAACTGGATTCAAAAGTTTGGATTCTACCCAGACTTTGTGCGTAAATCATGGAAACCAGCGAAAAGACTGAAAACAAGGGCTGAGGCAAAACAGACAGAGCTTGTTTAGAGCAGATTGATAAACTCTTTTGAATACCTTATTTTCATTAGCTCCTCATAACGAATCAACGAGATGTCATCATTTTGGAGCGTCTGTCCCTCGGTTATAAAGACAGGTTGAGCCTCAACTATCTTGCTGACACTAATGATCTCCTCTGCTCTCCGGTCAACATTCTGCTCCTTTCTATTCGTGACTCCCCCAATGATGTTTAAGTGCTCCTCGGGAAACTGAGCTATGAAGTCGAATGGTGCTCTCTCTGTGGGAGCAGCATTAAGGTTGAAATAAGCAAACTTCCTCATAATTGCCTTTAGAAAACGATTTCTGACGATCATACGTTTTGCAGCGGCGAAAAATCCTTTGCTCTGAGGTTCCGTTTGGAAAACGTCGATTGGCTGCACCAGCGGGATGCCTAGTATCCACTCAAGTTTATAGGTGGAAGAAACTGAGGCTTTAGCCATGTCGTTTTCATAACCGTACAGTGTTCTTCTGGATATTCCAACCATTTCTGCCAGCTTGCCGACAGACATACCAAGTTTCTGTCTCCTTTTTCTAATCGTGTCTCCATCCAACTTGACATAGTAGCCTCCAGGACCAGCTTCCACTAGCGGATAAATTTCTCGGCAAGCAATGTCTTTCAACGTCTTGAGGTTAATAGTATACATGTTATACCTTGAGTAAACAGTATCATCTTCAAGCGGGTTTTCACGCGATTTTTCACCTATGAAAAGTGGCGCGGCTTGGAAATAATTGGAAATCATTTGAAGTGCTGAGGCGCATTTTGCGTGGATGCTTCCGACATTGGTAGGCACTTTTATGAAGGTGAGTTGTTCCTTTCTTCTAGCTACGAGATCAAAACAGCTCGATCTTACAACGCATCTTTCAGATATCTGAAAGCCTGCCCTTTCTAAAATGGACTCGGTGGCATCTAGTGTTTCCACCCTCTTCATCACCTTCTTTCAGCCGAAAGAGCCATCTGAAGCGTCTCATATAAAGGTTAATGGAAAGTTATATATACAAAAAATAGCTCAAAACGTCACGTATTTTCTTGTAGAATATACAAATTATGTTCTCATTGTTTGCTTTGATGTTGAGCTACAATCATGGCATGTGCCTTATCGTATGGTTCCAAATGCACGACTTCCTCTATCCTAAAATTACGGGTCTCCAAAGTTTCTATTTCTCGTTTGTAAACTTCAGACGGTTCCTTCGTCACATCAATGCTCTGAGCTTTAATAGCCAACACGATCCATCCGCCATCCACTAGAAACAAGTCAGCGTTGTCCGCCAACACTCTAGCCTGCTCGGGCTGAGCAATGTCACAGTAGACATCATCAACCTTCTCCACAAGCATAGAATATCGCTCTGGAACTCTTGCATCTGCCAGTATGGGAGACATGTTAGGGCGAAACGCACAAACGTTGGTGACAAGCTCCCGAATGGTGCGGGACGCAAATTCTATGCAATAAGCGTGCCCTTTCTCCCCAACGATGTCGGAAACATGGCTAGCTGTGGTTCCAGAGGCAGCTCCAAGATACAAAACCTTGTGGGCAGGTTGAATGGGAACAGTTTCTAGACCTTTCAATATGGCGGCGGCGAGTTTACTTCGAAATGGCTCCCAGAGCCTATACTCTATATTCTTGAATCTAACCAACCGCTCGCTGTACACGTTTGTTCCAGGAGCAAAATTTTTAGTGGCCAGTCTCCGAGTTCCATCTTCAAGTGTAGCCCAATACACCTCTGGAAAATGAGGGTGCAACTTAACTTTTACGACCACGTTTCTTTCTCCTAGAAAACCTTTTGGCACGTGGTCGCTCAGGCTCTTTACATCTTTCCTGAATCTCTGATATTCTCTTTTCTAGATCAGCCTGCAACTTATCTCCTGCGTACTTGCCGCTAAAAGCATCTATTCGAGCAGCTATGGCCAACTTTCCAGCTAAGGCTCGAGCCATTTTTCCTCTCTGCCAACGCTTCGCCTCATGGATACATGAGTGTTGGAAGATTATCCCATGCTTTGGAGGGCGGGCTCCAGTTTTAAGTGATCTAAACAATGCTTTCTCAGCGCCTAACAATTGGATTGTGCTCGCTGGCATCTTAGCTATATTGTTTAACCCACCAGCAAGCGCTATGAGCCGTGCCCCAAGCAATGAACCAACCAAGGCGCGAATGTTAGGTGCGACTTCTTCCATGACTGAATCCAGATAGGTTTCTAATTTTTGTCTCATTTTGTAGAACGAAAGCATATTTTTGCTCACAACTCGTATCTGATCTATGTCTTCTTCAGCAAGTTCGGCTCCCATAGATGTCTGTACGGCCTTAACTATCAGCTTAGCCTTAGCTCTAGGCAGACCCTCCTTCTCCAGATTTTCCAAGGTGAAACTATTCTTCATTCCAAAGTTGGCGACGAGGCGCGCGTATGCTTCATGCTTATCCAGCAGTCGATCGAGTTCAGGAAAGTGAAGACCGTACCACTCGCGTATTCGGCTCATAAACAGATTCAACGTCTTATCCAAATCGTCGATCGTTTGGATCACCTGCACCACCACTAAGTCTCGCTTCTCAACAGCTTTCTTAACTCTCATTTTGGTGAGTTCCATAGAAACCTTATGAGTCCATTGATGAAGCTCTCCAGCCTGCTTTACGAATCTAACATCCACTGCAAACTTGTCAAGATTCCCGCGAAGAAGTTCACCTGCCTCCGAAGGTTTAGCCACATCTACGTTGATGTTCAGTTTTTCGCGAGCATTTCTAGCTATCTCCGAGCGCTCAAACACAAAAATTGTGTAGCCCTTATCCCTCAGCTTTTCTATTAATGTAACCATTTCATCTACAAGCTTTCCAGCTTCGATTTTTTCAAATCTTTCCGCAGTCTTTCTCACATCTTTTGGAAAGAAAACCTTGTCAATAAGCTCGTTGTTTTCTCCGAAGCTGAAAACGCCCATCACACATTCAACTATTGTTGCTTTCACCCTGTTTCCTCCATCATAGAAACTTCTCAGTTTGTCTAGTCCTAACCTTTATCTTGCCTATTGAATAACCTTTACTGCAACAGAGGCGTACTTCCATGTCAAATAGACTTGTTACAGAAATAGCTGGACTAAAGCTTGCAAACCCAACAATGCTAGCAGCAGGGATCCTCGGAATGTCAGGATCATCTTTGAAAAGAGCGGCTGAAGCAGGCGCTGGCGCTGTCATCACCAAATCTCTAGGACTAAAACCGCGCATAGGCTATTCTAACCCCACTTTGGTTCAGGTTGACTGCGGACTGCTTAACGCCATGGGACTTCCCAACCCAGGTGTCCATCACTTTGTTGAAGAAATAAGCGAAGCGAAGAAAGGAGGTGCCCCCGTCATCATAAGCATATACGGCTTTTCCTCTGAAGATTTTGGTGAGGCGGCGAAAGTAGCGGCTGAAGCAGGTGCGGACGCTTTAGAACTGAACGTTTCGTGTCCTCATGTTGAGAAAACGGGATCGGAAATCGGACAAAGCCCACAATTGGTGGCGGAAGTGGTTGAAAAAGTGAAAAGCATTGTGAACAAGCCAGTTTTTGTGAAGTTAACCCCAAACGTCACTGACATCACTGAAATAGCAGAGGCAGCGGTTAAGGCAGGTGCAGATACCATCACCGCAATCAACACTGTTAGAGCCATGGCAATCAATGTTGAAACAACACGACCCGTACTAGCGAACAAGGTTGGCGGGCTTTCTGGACCCGCCATAAAGCCCATTGCCATTAGGTGCGTATACGAGGTTTACCGAAAAGTTAACATTCCAGTGATTGGTTGCGGTGGGGTGACTACGTGGCAGGACGCCGTGGAGTTCATGTTGGCAGGGGCTTCAGCGGTTCAGATAGGGACCGCCATCGCCTTTGAAGGATTAGGTGTGTTCAAGTCCATAGTGGAGGGAATTGACTCGTATCTTGAAAATATGAACTTTGAGAGTGTGAAAGAAATTGTTGGCTTATCTCACCGCTATTAATCGCCTAAGAATTGTTAAAATTCAGGACGTCAAAGAGGAGAATTCCACCGTTAAAACTTTCACTTTCCGCGACAAACACTGTGCAAAAGCCAAGCCAGGGCAATTCGTTATGGTTTGGATCCCGGGAGTTGATGAAATCCCTATGAGCCTTTCATCCATGGGTACAGATGGAGTTTCTTCTATAACCGTAGCTGAGGTAGGTGAAGCCACAAAGGCTCTCCATAAAAAAAAGGTTGGCGAAGTTCTAGGAATACGTGGACCCTACGGTAACGGCTTTGCTTTGACCAAGGGAAACGTGATGATCGTGGGAGGAGGAACCGGATTGACACCTCTCATGCCCTTAGCTGAGAGTCTTGTACGGCTTTCCGCCAAAATCGTCTTTATGGTTGGAGCAAAAACACGGAATGATTTATTTTTCCTTGATAGGATAGGAACGGTTGTTTCAGAGGTCGCCGCTACCACCGAAGACGGGAGCTACGGGTTAAAAGGTTTTGTCACTGAGCTGGCAGAACAAATTTTAGAAAAGCAGAGATTTGACAAGATATATGCATGTGGTCCTGAACCGATGATGTTTAAAATGTTTCTTTCATCTGAGCTACATAACACGCCTTTTCAAGCGAGTTTGGAGAGATACATTCGATGCGGCATTGGAATCTGTGGAAGCTGTTGCATGGACGAATATCGGATTTGTAGGGATGGTCCCGTTTTCTCCGGTGAACAATTGAGGAAGGCTAGACATGAGTTTGGGCTTTTCAAGAGAGAAGTTGATGGAAACAAAGTTAGCTTTTGACTCACAAACTAGGTGTTCATTGCATGATTTTGAACATATCTGACAAACACACCTAAAAGGTTATATTTATCCATAAATACTTCGATGCTAAGCGGGTGTCACGGGATGAAAGGTGGCCGTCAAATTCAAGGCTGATTCTAGGCGTTGGCTAACGCTAGGCTACAACCCCATCGAGCTTGAAAAAGAAATCCGCGAATTCTGGGAAACTAGTCAGATTTCTCAAAAACTCATGCAACTCAGAGAAAAAACTAACATAGGCGCCTTAGGCTATGTTGAAGGGCCTCCAACCCTAAACGGTGTTCAACACGTTGGACACGCTCGAGGCCGAGTGATGAAAGACCTTCGCTACCGCATGAAGACCATGCAAGGATTCTACGTTACATTTCGAGCGGGCTGGGATTGCCAAGGTTTGCCAGTTGAGCTGGAGGTGGAGAGAGCTCTCGGTGTCAAGAACAAAAAGGAACTGTTGGAAAGGGTGGGCGAGGAACATTTTGTCGAGGAATGCAAGAAGACTGTGATGAAGTATTATCGTGAATGGCGCAGTGCTGACCGTAAACTGGGCATGTTCATGGACTACGACAAGGCTTACTGGACGTACCTTGACGAGTATATCGAGAGGGAGTGGCAATATCTTAAGCGAGCTTGGGAGCAAGGTCTCTTAGGCGAGGGCTACTACGTTGTTGCTTACTGTCCCCATTGTCAAACATCCCTCAGCAACGCTGAAGTTGGACTTGGCTACGAGGAGGTTGAGGACCCATCTATATATTTCAAGCTTAAGGTGCTGGGGGCTGAAAATGAGTATTTCATTGTTTGGACCACTATGCCCTTCACCATAGTCACCGACATGATGATAGCAGTCCATCCAGAGGCCGAATACGCCAAAGTTAAAGTAAACGATGAAACGTGGGTGCTCACAAAAGAACGCGTTGAACCGATCATGCAGAAGCTTGACGTGAAAAACTACAAACTTCTCGAGGTGGTGTTGGGTAAAGAACTCGAAGGCATAAAATATGAGTATCCCTTCATAGATATGGTTCCTAAACAGCGAGAACTAGATGAACTCCAGCTGGTTCACGCCGTTGTATGCGAAGATTTTGTAGACATCAGCACCGCCACCGGAGTGGTTCATCTGTCGCCTGGAAATGGTGAAGACGACTTTCTTGCTGCTCAAAAACGTGACCTACCAATTTATGTTCCCTTTGACGACGAGTGTCGATTCACGACGGAAGCCGGTGAATTTTCCGGTTTGTTCGCTCGAGAAGCTGACTCCAAAGTTGTGGATGAACTACGCAAGATGGGCTTACTCTTGTCAGTGGAGACAGTTCGCCATGAATATCCAACCTGCTGGAGGTCCCATCACAAACTGGTTTGGCTGGCTCGCAGAGAATACTTCCTCTGGACAGACCGAGTGAACAAGAAGGTTGTGAAGGCCGCTGAAAACGTTAACTACTTCTTTGACAGTCCAAAAAATCGTTTTCTCTCTTTCCTGAAGGAGGGAAAGCCTTGGTGTCTGTCACGAGAGAGAGTTTGGGGCGCTCCACTACCCATCTGGGTCTGTGAAAAATGTGGAGACAAGACTTTAGTAGCCAGCAAAAAGGAATTGCTTGAAAGGGCGTTAGAGACGCCAGGTCAACATTTTGAGTTGCACAAGCCTTGGGTTGACAGATTAACGCTGAAGTGTGAAAAATGTGGTGGCGCGATGAGACGTGAGCCCTTTGTGCTTGACTGCTGGCATAATAGTGGCGCGTCACCTTACGCCAGCTTCACTGATGAGGAATTTGAAAAATATGTTCCTGTGGACTTTTTGGTGGAGGCTATAGATCAAACTCGGGGGTGGGCGAACTCGCTGTTGCTGGAGCATGTGATACTAACGGGTAAGACCGAGTCTCCGTACAAGGCCTTTCTTTTCTACGGTTTTGTTCTAGACGAGAATGGGAGAAAGATGAGTAAGAGCCTCGGAAACGTGATAGAGATGAGCTCATTGCTTGAGCGAAAATCTGCTGACGTTTGCAGATTTTATATGTTATGGAAGTGCTCCCCCACCGACTCCATGAACTTCGACACCAGAGAACTAAGCAAACGCCCATACCAAGTTCTCGGCACACTATATCATCTACATCGGTTTCTTATGCAGAACGCTGAATACGACAACTTTAATCCGCGGGAACACACGCTCAAGTGGGCCAATGAAAACAATGTTCTGAAATATCCGGACCGTTGGCTTCTGTCAAAACTGCAGCAAACCGTAAGGGAGGTAACTGAAAAGCTTGAGGTTTGTGAGTTTCAATTTGCAACGTCCGAGCTGGAGGAGTTTGTTGTCAATGTCGTTAGCCGACAATATGTTCCTGTGGTTCGCCGAGAACTGTGGAGTGATGATCCTGAAACCCTTAACCGTCGGTTAGCTGTTTACGCAACCCTCTGGCACATTTTGAAGACTCTGACTCTTCTTTTCAACTCTGTGACTCCATATCTTAGCGAGGCTATGTACCAGAGGGTTTACAGACAACTGGACAAAAACCTACCAGAATCCGTGAACTTTGAAGGTTGGCCAAAACCAGACGAGGCTCTACAAGACGAGGCTTTAGAGCAAGAATTTGAAACTTTGATGCAGTGTGTTTCACTAGTTTATTCTGCCAGACAGAATGCTCAACTAAAGCGTCGTTGGCCGCTTCAAAAGGTCGTGGTGGTGGCGCCCAAACAGGTGCAGAGTGCTCTAAAGAATCTGGAGGAAGCCTTTCTTGAACTTGCAAACGTTAAGGAAATAGAGTATGTTAAGGAGCTTCCCGAAGAAACTGATGAGAAGAGGTGGGCTTTAGCTTTAGGCGAAGGAATGCAGGTGTTATTGGATACAAGTCGAGATGAATCTTTGCTGGGTGAGGGCGTTATGCGCGATTTGGCTCGTCGTGTTCAAGCTCTTCGAAAGGAGTTGGGGTTCATGCCTACCGACATACTGAATGCTGTTCACGTAGCTGAGTTGGACTCTGGAAGCGTGAGGTTGCTGGAACCATATCTCAGTGAGATGGCGGAGCTTGTTCGAACTAGGAAGGTGTACCTTCATAAGAAACGGTCTGAGGTTAAAGCTGAGTGGAACGAGCGCAGGCTGGATGATAAGAAGGTTTATGTTGCCATAGAATAACTGTGAATCTGAGAGGTCTACCGCCAATCTAACTGTAAGATGGTTGGGGCTTCCTTTCTTTGTCAGTGGAATCCTCGGATTAACAGCGTTAGCATTTTTACTTCTTTTTGTTGAAGAACCGCCCAGACGAGCAAAGAAGCTGAAGTAGGAAGGTTAAATCTTAAGTTAACAAACAACGTATTGTGTTACACAGGAGGAATTTCACGTGTTGTTTATTACGCTTTTGGCGCCGAAGGGTAAGGGTGAGAAGGCTATTAAATACCTTAAAGAACTTAAAGCCCCAAAAGGCATCACTGTTCGCGGCGTGTACTTCACTCTTGGAAGATATGACAGTGTCATTTTATTTGAGGCCCCTGACGCAAAAACAGCCATGCGCTTTACCATGCAGGTTGGCTTCGAAACAAACTATACTGTGGAAACCTTAACAGCGGTCTCTGCCAAAGAAAATTGAAAAATTTTCCTCTTTTTTATTTGCACTAAAACAGTGAGATTGGCGCTAAGCTAAGGGCAAAAATCAAAATGAGTGCGATGGTAACAAGTTTTCGGCTGGTGGTGAGCTTTGAAACATCATCTAGTGGTGCTGGATGCCGTTGCATGGATAGAAAGAAAGCGAACAAAGCCATTAGAAAATATCCAAACAAAAACAGCACCATGACAGCCAAAAATGAGAGGATGCGACATGTTCGTTCTTTAAACAAGCCTCGCGCTGCGTGACCTCCATCTAACATGCCCGCTGGCACCAAATTAAGCATAGTAATGATCATACCAATCCAACCAGCAAAGGCAACTGGGTGCAATAAGACAGCGTTTCCCGAAGTTCCGCTGGGAGGAAACAAAAGGAATATCAATGTAGTTAGAATTGGCGATGGAAGCACGGGTGCCCCGGGTTCTATGGTAGTAATGTGAGACAATGGAGCCCCAATAATGGTTACAATGATTGTCGCTATGAATCCGATAATCGGTCCGCTGGCGCCGAGGTCAAATAACGCATCCCTGTTTGGAGGGAGAGACTTTTGCTGAATTACAGCCCCAAACGTTCCGAATCCCCCCATGTTGGGCGGAGGACCGGGGATGAAATAGGGCATTGTAGCTGCGATGCCATGTTTATCGGCTGTGAGTTTGTGGCCCATCTCGTGTGCAACTAGAATCGCCATGATCGCTATTGTAAACGCTACAGCTCCTACCATCGGTTCAAGCATTAAACCCTCGCTTGCCCATCCGAGAGATAGGATATAACCTGTAGCGAACGTGGTTCCAATCGTTGCGAAGAACAATGCTAAGTTTATGATTTTTCGGCTAGGCTTCACAGGATGCTTACGAACAATCTGTAACACAACTTTTTCCTTTTTTCTCCTGAGCAGCGGAACAAGTTCGAGGGCGTCTAAACTTTTAACAAGCCTCAAAAAAGCCTGCTTCGAATCTTCCCGCAGCCTCACGTAGAAGGTTGGAATACCGTACTCCATGAAGCCATCTTCCATATCAAACTCTGATTCCACAGTGCCCCGTAGTTGCTCAAACTGAGCGGCATCAATAGAAGACTCTGAGAAAGGGCTTTTTGAGGACACGTTACCCGCCACACATATTGTTTAGTACTCATCTGAGACTTGAGATATTAGAACCTTACGTATAAAGAGGAAGATTTTTGCTAGAGACCTAGCAATAGCCACTCGTTGCTGTTCACCTCCGCTTAGTTACTTAGATCGATGTCCAGCACGATCATCAACTTTTACCCGAAAAGGGTTTTTTACGCTTAATTCGAGTTCAGAGTTTGATTCAGAAAACTCCCTAAATGTTAAAGGGTAATACATCGGTAAAAATTGGAGATGATTGGAAATGAACGATGTAGGGAGGCTATCTCTACACGCGCACAAAAACGACGTTTTTGAGGTGAGGATTTGTCGAGAGAGGAAGCGGCGGAGTTTACCGCGTACGTGAGAAGAGAAGGAAGAGTAACCATCCCGAAGGAGTTAAGAGACGCACTCATCATAAAAGAAGGAAACTTGGTGAAATGCAAAATCATCAAGGTAAGGGCTCATTGAACGAGGCACCATAAAGGGCTAAAGGCGCCCATCGCAATTTTTTCCGCATCTAAAATTGTTGTCTGGTCCACTTCAATTGTTGATAATTCACTTGTTGTAAAAGTTTTGTTGCCATGCGGAAATAATGGGTTCACTTCTTTTTATGGACGTGCAACCCGCATTCTTTCATTTCCGGTGATTCCCACCACCATCGTCCAGCTCTGATGTCTTCTCCGGGTTTAATGGGTCTAGTGCAAGGTTCACAACCGATGCTGGCGTAGCCTTTATCATACAAAACGTTGTAGGGCACATCGTTTTTCTTGATGTAATCCCATACTTGCTCCTTAGACCAGTCAACTATCGGATTTACCTTTACGATGTTTCCATGTGCTTCATCGATTTCGATTTTCTTGATACCTGTTCTTGTAATGCTTTGGGCTCTTCTCAGCCCTGTGATCCAAGCGTCTAAGCCGCTAAGCGCTCTCATTAAAGGCTCGACTTTTCTTATTCTGCAACAGAGTCTACGGTAATCAACGCTATCGTAAAACAAGTTCATACCATGTTGAAAAACCATTTTTTCAACTCTTTCTGTGTTTGGATAGTAGACTTCTATCTGCGCATTGTACTTCTTTCTAATCTTGTCAATCAGATCATACGTTTCTTGGTTAAGCCTGCCAGTGTCAAGTGTAAACACCCTAAACTTTAGATTTATCTTTGAAAGCATATCAACTAGGACGTTGTCTTCTGCACCAAAACTCGAAGCAAGAGATATTTTTGGATGAAATGTATCTAAAGCCCACTTAAGTACTTCTTGCGGCTCCTTGTTTTCAAATTTTTCCGCAAGCTTATCCGCTTCTTTTTTACTTAGTTTCATTTTCATGTTCTCCGTGACTTATTGCCTTCTGTTTTCAGGGGCAATATCTGATATTAAAACGTACTGGGGAATTTAAATTATGAAACATTTCTACTAATTCGGGAACCCCCGAAAATCGATAAAATGAATAAGCAACTATGCTGATTATAACGACACAATATACGAGGAAAATTAGTAGCGCCTTTTTGTACTTTGGAATCGATCTTCTGATATCTCATTCTATGTCTCATACTATTCTCGTTGAGGTACGGAAAAATCTTATGATTCTCGGTCACGCAAGCGCACACATTTAAATAAATACCGAGCGTGTTCTTTACTAAAAGTGTAAAAAATGACAGTTGAAATTCATGGGTTTTATGAACCTAGATTTGAAGAAATGAAAGAGACTTTTCATCAAAATTTTAAAGATGGGTTAGAAGTAGGTGCTTCTTGCGCAGTTACAATAAATGGTAAATATGTGGTTGATATTTGGGCAGGTTATAAGGATGCTGCCAAAACAAAACCGTGGGAAAAAGACACCATAGTTAATGCTTATTCAAGCACTAAAGTAATGACTACCCTTGGCGTCCTTATTCTCGTAGATAGAGGACTCCTCGATGTAGAACAACCCGTAGCTAAATATTGGCCAGAGTTTGCTCAGAATGGAAAAGAAAAATTACCAGTGAAGTATCTATGACTCACACTTCTGGTCTTCCCGGTTGGGACACTCCACTCACTCAAGAAGACCTCTATGATTGGGATAAAGTCACTGGACTACTTGCTGCCCAAAAACCTTGGTGGGAACCAGGTACGGTAAGTGGATATCATCCATATACGCAAGGTTATATGTTAGGAGAACTCGTCCGTCGAATTACGGGGAAATCTCTTGGAACTTTTTTCAGGGAAGAAATAGCTGAACCTTCTGGAGCTGATTTTCATATAGGACTTCCAGAAGAACATGATAATAGAGTAGCGGAACTCATTCCTCCCGAAATGCCAGAGGGTGGTGACTTACCTTTTGATCCGGACTCTATGGCTATGAAGATATTTACCAATCCATTTCAGGATCCTGCACTTTCATTTGTTAAATCTCGTGGATGGTTGGGGGCCGAGATTCCTTCTGCTAATGGTCAAGGAAATGCCCGTTCTATGGCTCGTGTGGGAAGTATTGTAGCGTGTGGTGGAAGCCTGGACGGGAAGAAGTTTCTTTCTATTGATACTATAGAAAAAGCAATAAAAGAACAGATATATGGGACGGATTTAGTCTTAGGACCAATTCGTTTTGGTTTGGGTTGGGGTCTTCCATCTAAAGGAGCACCGTATCCTCCCAATTGGGAAACTAGGAGAGCATATTATTGGATGGGTTTTGGAGGATCGGTTATATTGATGGATCTAGATGCCAAAATGTGTTTTACTTATGCAATGAATAATATGAGCGCATCGTTAACTGGAGATCCCAGAAACTGGGCCAGGTTTTATACGAATGTTTAGGAGAGGAGATGTAAGATTATGAAAAAGACAGTGGTTGAGGAGCAGATAAGGCTCTTGTGGAGCGATATATTGAGACATGGAAATTTCATAAATTGGAATAATTCGATTATCTCAGGAGATAATATAAATGCATGCATTACCCTTCTTATGGCTAAAGTAAATACACTTGCTTTTTGTAGCCTGTAACCACCAATCAAGAGTATATAGAATAATTTCATAGATTTTTGTTTCATATCCATTTATCTGATAGCTCAAACAAATATTCTAATGGTATGTCAAATCTATAGAAAATCTAGAAGAAGGAGGTGTATTGTATGTCCAAAAAAGAACAAATCAAAAGCGAAGAATCTGAAGTTGAAAGCAAAGAAGTGGCAAAGGAAAAAAAGGTTGAAAGCCGCAAAACGTCTTCCAAAGCTAGCAAAGACCAGAATGTAGTTTACGTTGGAAATAAACCTTCAATGGCTTATGTCATGGCAGTCATCACCGCTTTTAACATGGGCAACGGAACAAAAGTTACACTGAAGGCACGTGGCCGTGCTATCAGTACCGCCGTTGACGTCGCTGAAATCACTCGGAGCCGATTCTTAAAAGACACTAAAGTGCACGCCATTTCAATTGGAACTGAAGAAATGATCCCAAGAGAAGGCGGCAACCCAAGAAACGTCTCGACGATTGAGATCATTCTCAAGGGATAAGCAGTCGAGACATCAAAAACCATCTGCCCCCTATTCGCCAATAGAAGTACATTGATCATGAGCTCTAATTTATTTTCGAACCGTTTGTATCACGGTATAGTCTGCCTTTATCAATAAACAAAAAAAGTGAAAAAATGAGGAAGGCAGAAGAGAAAACAGGTTTCTCGTTGGCTCGCCTAATCAATCTCCTCGTGGAAGAAGGCTACCTAGACGAGCTTGTGGTCAAACATAGAAAGGGCAGCCTTAGATCTGCGTTCTAACAGGTCGTTAAGTTAAGCGCGGTTTGGGTTGGCGCGTGCACAATTTTTTGTTGGACGACGACAATTGTGCCGCTGCAGGTTCAAATTCCGCCATCTCCTTCAGGAAAAAGATAGGGGGATGGAGTAGGTGCTGAGTAGTAGCCATAGGCTACTACGAGTTTCCATAAGCAGGAACCCTAATCTTAGCAACACGTATGCATGCATTTGGGCTTAAATTTTAACCCCACAACACAAAAAGATACTTATGTCCATAATGAAGAATGATTTGATATGAATTTCTTTGAAAAGCATCAGAAAATATTGGCTATTTGCGGCATAATCGCACCGATCATATTCGCTATCATAGTGATAATCGCAGGTTTGCTCCGACCTGACTATAGCCATCTGACTAATTTCGTAAGTGAGTTAGGTGCAGTCGGCGCCCCTAACGCTATTATGCAAAGAATAAACTTTGTATTGGTAGGTATTCTGATAGTAGCGTTCACCTTCGGTCTTCACAGAGGAATAGGTGAAGGAAAAGGCTCAATTATCGGTCCTCTACTGATCGCTATATTTGGGCTCAGTGCAGTGGTGTCGGGGATCTTTTCAACAGATCCAATCCAACCTGGATCGTTTTCTGACATAATGCATAGCATGTCTTCCGCAATCGGTTCAATAGCGGCGATTCTCGCCTTTTTCATTATATCGGAAAGATTAGAGCAAGACACTTTGTGGAGGAGTTATCGATATTTCTCCATAGTAATCGCATTCGTCGCGATAGTGGTTTCAGTAGTTGGGGTTGGACTTCTTGGTGTGTTGGGGGCCCCAGGATTAGCGCAAAGGCTCTTTATGGCAGTGCTGTTCTTATGGATAGAAGTTATGGCGATCCGACTCTTTCAGATTTCGAGTTAGTCATTCGTTTCTCCTGCATGCACGCGCACTTTCGGGAATCTCTGTGTCATACCCGAGTAGATCACCAAGTTCTTTCAGTTTGCATGCGCACGCATTTCTTCAACTTCTATTCTCTCATGTGTGCAGTGTGTAGAGAGAGTGTGAAGGAAAGAGAAACGAGGAATGGCACGCCCTGTTCAAGGAGCATAAAAATCTAAGTTCAAGAGGCTAAAAAGAAAATTAATTTAGCCGTTTCTCAAGCTTTTTAGACATCCCCTCTCCTTTAAGCCTCATGAACATCGCTATGGTCATCTTCACGATACTGCGGAAGCTTCTTCCACGTAAACATGGTGGAAAATAAGTCAATAGACAACTTTTTCTAATTCATCGTTTTCAATTCCAATTTTTATTTCTTTGGCAATCCTTCTGCCCATGTACATTCCTTCGCCATAGTTTAGATAGGCGTATGGAGAAGTGCCGATACCTACGTTGCTTCCTGCAACTATCCTTGCAGATATTTCAAACGTAAAAATTTCCAGATCATCGGTGATAGCAGTTTCTAAACAAAAAGGTCCTATGATCCCTGGAGGAGCGATCTCCTTGGATATTTTAACTACATTCTCTCCCATCCTGAGAATCTCTGGCAGAAGCGACTCTCTTACGATTATTGGGATATTGCCAATGATAGTGTATGTGGGATTCAAAGCGATTTGTAATTGTTCACTTGCGGGGATTCTTCCTATGTTGTCTACTGCGGACTCGTATCGTTTATCTATTCCTAACAACTCTACTTCATTTTTGAGGGGCGAATGAAAATATGAAGGATAGACATTTACTCCTATGATGTACTCTTGAAGATGTATATTTTCCAAATCTTTTCTTCTCAAATGTCCTCTCTTGATCATGTCCCTTGCTTTTTTCCGAAAGGATCCTAGAGAGTTCGCGAGAAAATATCCTTTTCCACCCCTCGTTCCAGGAAACTTTGCAATAACCAGCCCCTCTATATCATTTGGATCTTTGAAGGCTTTAGGTAAAGTTAAGCCAGCTCTTTGCAACCACTCTCTCTGCTTTTCTCTGTCAGTCTCCCAGCGCAGGAGTTCTCTGTTGCCGAACAATGGCACACGTAATTCATCCACTATTTTTTCTGTACCAATGTAAGCGTTAAAGGAGCCATGTGGAACCAAGATTGTATTTGTTTGTCTCAGTCTCTGTTGGATGTCGTCATCCAAAAGCTCATCGAAGTCCTCAACTAGAATAACATCGTCTGCCAGAGGGAACCTTTGGTAAACAATTTCATCACCCTTCTTGCAGACGCAAATTGTTCCGAACCCTTCTTCTTTTGCACCTTTGAAAATATTAAGCGCAGAATGGGACCCAAGGGTGCCTATCGTGATTTTTCCAGTTTCATATCTCCTTAGAATATCGTCTATTTCATCTTTTGTAATCATGTAACTATCATCTCAAGTTTATTTTTCTCAACAGCTTGTTTGATCTCCATTGCAACTCATCTTCCTGGACCAACCTCCTTCCCATATTTATACTTCATATAGGGGGAAGTGGGTTCAACACAGGGGCACCCGGGTATTCTTGGGCTCACATCGAAAACATAGAATTCCAAATCCTTTGTCATGGCTCCTTGTAGAGCAAACAATCCTATCATACCCGGAGAATATTCCTTTTTGCAAACTTCAACGAATTTTTCTCCAGCTTCAAATATCTTTTCTAATTGGGATTCTCTCATAGTGGCCCCCATGTGCCCTATTTCAACGTTTTGCGTTGATATCCTCGCCTCCAATTGTTCACCAGCGGGCAAATCTAAAACGCCATCCAGATTTGTTTGTATTCTTCTGTCAAACCCCAACAGATCTATTTCATCGGTTATTGGAGACCAAAAATAGTTAGCGTTGAATTTAGCCCCGACGATATACTCTTCTATTATTGCTTCTTCCAAGTCTTTCCTGTCGATTATCCTCTTCCTTATTCTCTCTTCAGCTCTTTTCTCGAATTCTTTGGGAGATGAAGCGTAAAAGAAGGCTCTTTCTATTCTCCTTTCTTTTTCAGGAACTTTTACTATTACCAGTCTGTCTATTTCTTCGTGTGAGCTGAAGATTTTAGGTAACTTTATGCCAGCTTTTTTTAGCAAGTAATATTGATTTCTTGGCGCATTTCTTTCTTCACTTCTTAGCATGTGCCTATTTCCTAAGATTGGGACTGAAAATTTCTTTTCTATGTTGTCATAACCTACATAAACTGAGAAAGATCTGTTTGGCACAAACATAGTATTCAATTCCCGTAACTTGTCTTGATTTTCTTCTTTGATTATGTCAACGAATTTGTCCAACAGCATAACATGATCGAACAGGTTTTTGTAGTGCTTAGTGTAGGTTTTTTCTCTTCCTTTTTGGCAAACAACAACTACCTCGAATCCTTCTTGCTTGGCACCCTGACCCATTTCCAAGGCAGAGTGCGATCCGAGTACGCCTATTCTGATTTCCTCGTAGTTGTAGCTTGCCACAATTTCATCAATCCTCTCACGATTCATTTTTGCACACATACATGTTTCATCCTCCTTTTGGATTAGAAAGCTGAATTACTTCAGATTCTTTGAGAATATTTCCTGCGCCGCGGCGACTCCTGCTTCACTTTCGCATTTGAATTCGAGTTCCCTCAAGACGAGGCCTGCCACAGCTAGTACGAGTAAGATTTCCCTTTCGGCTATAATATTCATGTGCGCCACTCGAAAGATTTTCCCTTTGAGACGAGCTTGTCCGCCTGCAACTAGAATTCCATGTTTCTGCATAGCCTTGCGGAAAGCAATGTCATCAACTTCGTTTGGGTATCTTATTGCGGTTAAGGTATTGGATTCATATCCTTTTTCAGCGAGGAGTTGCAGACCAAGCGCTTCCATTCCACTTCTTAAGGCTTTAGCCATCAACCTATGCCTTTTCACCCTGTTCTCGTAACCTTCTTTAAGGATCATGGTAAGGGACTCATGTAGCGCATAGATTAAAGGTATAGCCGGAGTGTACGGAGTATCTGATTTTTTTTCAAAGGATTTCTTGTTGGATGGGAGGTTAACGTAGTATGAAGGATTTTTCTCTCTTTTGTTAATCACTTCCCACGCTCTAGACCCTACCATAATCATTCCTAGGCCAGGTGGGCATCCTAAACATTTCTGGGAACCCGTAACCAGAATGTCAAAACCCCATTTATCCGGATAAACGTAGTCGCCGCCGACCGACGTGATGCCGTCAACAATGAGTATCTTGTCATGTTTATTTGTTATCTTAGCAATTTCTTGGGCTGGATTAAGAACCGCCGTTGATGTCTCGTTATGACACAATGTCACGAATTTTATGTCTGGTTCCCTTTCTATCGCCTCGGAAACCATTTCAGGTTTGATTGCTTTTCCCCATTCAACTTCCAATCGAATGGACTTGGCTCCAAAGGTTTCTGTTATCTCTGCCCAACGCTCGCCGAATTTTCCACCTGTCAAATTTAGCACCTTGTCGCTGGAAGAAACACAGTTGGCGATAGCCGCGTCCATGGGTAAGGTTCCAGAACCTGTGAAGATGAAGACGTCGTTCTCTGTCTGCATTATTTCCTTCATCATAGAGACGCATTCTTTGAAGGTTTTTCTGTACTCGGGTGTTCGATGATGGAATCCAACCCTAGCCATAGCTTGATAAACTCTAGGATGGAACAGAACAGGCCCAGGCGTCATGAGCAGGATATTCTCTTCATCATATATCAATCTAGATCACTTGATGTCATTTGTGCATTACCAATACTTAATAATTACTTTCTATTTATCCACTCGCTCTAAACATCTGCTTTAAAGGTCTCAGTTTGCTGGATCTTTCCTCCACGGAGAGCGAGGGTAAGTAAACTGGGTTTTTTTGAAGTTTTTCTATAATAGCAAGAACATCGCCTCTTGTAATGTCGTATCTTCTCATGGCTTTTCTGATACTTGTTTAATAGAATGTTTAGCGATGTTTCGCCATTTGTGTAGCTCAATATCGTCCGCTCTAGCCGCTTTTTAGCCCACTCTACCACCAATCCTGTTGGCAGTTCAGGGAATTCATACTTCCATCCCTTAAATGATAGAGGTTAGTGTTCGTTGGTCTAGCACTTTCCGTGTTTCATTGTATTTATCGTAATTTACTGCGTACCAATAAATATTCACCGTACATAAGTTTTAAAATGGGCGAACTCAGCACTAAGATTTGTTCAGAGGTCTTAAGGTTGAGTAAAGCAAAAACGAAGAGAACTAAGAGGACGAAGAGAACGAAAAAGACGGTGAAGACAAAGAAAGAGACTTCTCAGATAAAACCTGTTGTTCCTAAACCCGAGGAGAGTAAGGACGCTGTTTTCTTGAAAAACCCTGAAGCCTCAAACAAATCAAGTGTTACGAAGGCAGAATTACTTGCTGTTCTTAAACCAGAAAAGACTGTTCCGCTACCAAAACCTGAGTTAAGAGATATTAAATGGACCATACGTAAATTTGTCCCATTGACCACAACTGTTCTGGGCTTGGGTTATATTCTGCCCAACATAGCAATTGTCCTTATTTTAAGCTACATCCTTTCACAAATGAGTATCTCCTCACTTCAAATGATAACTCAAATCAGCGGAATAATCCTCTTCCTCATGGCCTCAATCGTGATGATGGTTATAGGAGTCGCCATTATAGTTGGGGGAATGCGGTATAAAAAGAAAAAACCTTCTCCTAAAGGAATAATATTCCTTGGCGTCCTGTTCGCCTCATTTTATTTGTTATGTCTTGGCATCGGGTCTGCGCTGCTGCTTTCAGAGATAAATCTAAACGTGGGGCTACTGATTGTGGGTCCAATATTTATCATGGTGAGCGCCGCCGTTTATATGGTACCCTCCCTTGCTTCTAGGCTCATAGGCCACACTCTCGGAATAATCGGTGGATTCCTTTTGGCCATTGTGACATTCAACTTCCAGACCCTTGGAGTTGCCACAGGTTGGGATGTTCCGTTTCCAGGCCCGTTCATGTCGCTGACAATTATGGAAGGAATTGCGATGATCTTGGGTGCCATAGCGGTTGCCGTCTATTCGAGTTTTGCTGGACGGAATGAAAAACCAGTGGCATACGTATTGCTCTCGATAGTGGGACTGATCTACGGGATCGGCGTGTTCATCGGGCCACTGATTCTCTCGTTTAGTTTCTTGGATATCGTGTGGAAAGCACCGTGGCTAGGTCCCCTTTACGGATTACCAAGCTGGGTTGTCAATACAACGATTTTCTGGAGCGCGAGTCTTGTTCTGTTGGAGATCGGAGGCATTCTGTTGATTCTGTCCTCTTGCTTGGGATTCGTGTTTGCAGCGCAAGAGTTTTCTCAGATTTATGTTGCACCAAGTGAAACAAGTGAAGCGCACGCGTATGTAAGTGAAGTGCCGCCAAAAAGAAGAAAGAATGTAGTGAAAAGAAAAGCTGGCGTATCAAAACCTTGATAATGCTCTATATGCTTTGCAGTGGGGTTTTGTTCAATTGAAGTCTCAAAAACTGTTTTCCGTGACTCTGAATGTTTTAGGTATAGGTTTTGTTCTTGTTAACTTATCAGTGTTAATTCTATTAGGCTATTACCTTTCACAACACAGTATTTCCTCACTGGAAGCGGTGACTCAGATAGGGGGAATGACACTTTTTATCATCGCATCAGCCTTGTTGATGGCGGTGGGCGGTTTACTTATAGTGGGAGGAATTCAACATTACCGAGGAAACACTACGCAGAGAGTGATACTTATGGGCGTATTGTTCACGTCATTTTATGTGTTATGCCTTGGTATTGGATCAGCACTTCTACGCTCTCAATCAGACATTGGCGCTGTGCTACTCAGCATAAGCCCCGTACTTATGATGATGGGCGCTACGGCTTATGTGGCACCGTCCTCTCTCTATAAGACCGTCGGGTCCATTGTGGGAATCGCTGGCGCGATACCCTTAGCCGTGGGCATATTCATTCTTCAGCCGCTTAGTCTCGCTTTTACAGGTTGGAATATTCCTTTTCCAGGTCCATTCATGTCAATGGCTTTACTGGAAGGAGTTGCAGTTATCTTAGGCTCTGTAGCAGTGTTCACTCATTCTCTTCTCTCAGAGCGAAAAGAAAAATCGGTGTCACAAGCCTTGCTTTCGTTGGTTGGAATTGTTTACGGGATTGACGTGTTCATTGGGCCATTAGTTCTCTCATTCAGTTTGACTAATCTTTTATGGAAAGCACCATGGATGCCGCCTCTCAACGGCGCGCCGTATTATGTCTATGGCACCACAATCCTTTGGAGCGTGAGTCTCCTCATTTTAGCGATTGGAGGCATTCTGCTGACTTTATCCTCTTTTCTAGAATTTATGTTTGCAACGAAAAGTATGTCTAAACTCCAACTATAACAGCACCTAGTCAGGATACCGGTTTGGGTCTAGTGTATCTGCCTTGAACCCGCAAACTTTTTAGGTGCGCCGTGTAACGTCAAAGACCAGCATCTATCGGATGGGTATTTAATGATCACAAAGATGTTTACGGTTGGAGCTTTATACACAAACTGTTACGTTGTAGGGTGTAATGAAACCAAAGAGGCTATTATCATTGACCCCGGATTTGACACGGGACTCGTAGCTAAAAGAATATTAAGAGAAGCTGTTCAACTCGAGTTGCAGATCAAATACATAGTGAACACGCATGGACACTCAGATCACATATCGGGCAATGGAATGGTGAAAAAGTTGATGGCAGCGCCCATTTTGATCCATGAGTACGACGCGCCGATGTTAACCAAAGCCACGGAAAATCTAACAATGCTGCTTGGGTTTCGCACAGTGTCCTTGCCTCCAGCAGATCGGATGCTTCACAACGGAGACACTATTGAAGTGGGCGAGGTCATGCTTAGGGTCCTTCACACCCCTGGGCATACTAGAGGCAGCATATCCATCTTAGGTGATAATGTTGTTTTCACTGGAGACACTCTGTTCGCCGGTTCCATAGGTCGAACAGACTTACCGGGTTCATCCCCTAAAGAAATTATGAGCTCCCTCAAAAAATTGATAGCACTGTCCGATCACATAAAGGTGTATCCCGGACACGGTCCAGTTTCTACGATAGGTGAGGAAAAGAAAAGTAATCCCTTCTTACAAAACCTCTCCGTATCATCAGACGCATTTTGACAATTCGCAATATTTTAACAGATTTAAAAAGAGCAAATAGTAGTCGGAGCATCTTTATGATGACATTAAAACTTAAAACATCATAGTAAGGCGAGTTTATAGCATGCGAGGTAAGATATCATGATGGAAATTCCTCTGAACCAGTCAACTACCCCCTTTAACTTGGAGCACACTCTTAATTGTGGACAGTTGTTTCGATGGAAAAAACTGCGAGGCTGGTGGTACGGAATTGTTGATGGCAAAGTTATTAAAGCAAAGCAAATCCGGGACAAAATGTTTTTTCAAACTTTTCCAGAAATGGTCGAACCCAATTTTTTGGAGAATTATTTTAGATTAAATGATAACTTACCCAAAATTCTATCTAGAATAAATAAAGATGAACACGTAGGAAAAGCCATTCAACGCTTTCGCGGACTGAGAATCATCCGACAAGAGCCTTGGGAATGTCTAATCTCTTACATCTGTGCAACCAACACCAACATCCCTGCCATCAAAAACATGATTCTCAACCTCTCCAAACGGTTTGGAAGAAAAATAATCTTTGAGGGCCAGGATTTCTACGCGTTTCCTAAACCCAGCGACTTGGCTGATGTCGACATTAAACAAGTAAAAATGTGCAAACTGGGATTTAGAGCTGAGCGGGTTTTAAAGACTTCTAGAATCATACACAACAAAGAGCTGGATTTAGAAACCCTAAAGAAGCTGGACTATAAAGAAGCAAAAAACCAATTG
>DAOVGL010000061.1 GCA_030672415.1 Candidatus Bathyarchaeota archaeon | reverse complement strand
CAGTGTCCCAATTTGGAATTTAACCTGAAGGACTGCAGATGTACCTATTCATATTGTGAAAGGAAGGGTAAGTGTTGTGAGTGCATACGCTATCACAGGGAAAGGAACGAACTTCCCGGCTGCTTATTTTCACCTGAAATTGAAGAAACCTACGATAGGTCAATCCAAAAATTTGTATCCATCTATTCAGTTGAGGTATAAGCGAAGAACCTTGATTCTTTCAACTTCGATCTTTTTCGTCGCTGAAGAGGCTCTGGCAAATCTTTTATAACCTTTCTAGTTTAACAATACAGTTAATGGAGGAATGAATCATCAAGAAGAAACTAATGGAAATTCTTGCGTGCCCCATTGACAAGTATTATCCTCTCGAGCTGCATGTATTTGAGGAAAAAGAGGAAATAGTGGCGGGCGTGATCATATGTCCCAAGTGTTCGCGCTGGTATCCCATTCGAGATGAAATTCCTGAAATGCTACCAGACGAGTTGAGAGAAGAAAAGGACGAGCTGCCCTTCCTACGGAAATGGAAGAACCAAATTCCCAAAAAAATACTGACTAAAGGCAAACCATTCAACATCAAAACCGAAATAGAGAAATAAAAAAGACCCAACAAACCTCTATTTGTTAAAATTGAAACGGAAAAAAGAAATGCCAGAGTTGCCAAAAAAGCGCAGAAAAGCTAGAGGCACTGCTGATGAATCTGTAAAACTGTCGCTTTCGAAAGGTCATATTCCTAGGAAGAGAAGTGCCACAAAGAAAACTTGAATAAAAATCAGAGCAATTGTAACGTCTCTTTCACGTAATTTACCCAGATTCATTAACACGTGTGTCCAACTGTATATTTTCTTCCCGTATGGAGGATCAAGTTTTTCGTCTTCTCTCAGTTTTCCTATGCAGGAAGCTTTGAATCTACTTCTAGCCTTTAAGACAAACTCAATTATAAAGGGAAACATCACTATCAAACCAGCTCTTTGCATGTCTCCAATGATAACGCCTGCCGCAACCAGAGCGCCAAGTAGATAAGTCAAACTGTCCCCTGAGAGGATCTTCGCTGGATACCAATTGTACCTCAGAAACGCCAACAAGGCTACGCAGGCTGTGAGAAGCAATATAGCTGCATCGGTTCGACCATTTATCAAAGCGTACAATCCAAGGCTTAACGTGTACACTACTCCCATTCCGGCTTCTAGTCCATTAAAGCCTCCAAGCGTATTAACAACATTTGAGGCGCCCACAAAACCAATAGGAATTATCAATAAAGGATATAGTTCCATAAAGTCAACCATTCCAATGAAGGGCAATGCCATCGTCGTTTCTCCCGCTTTTATGACCATCAATGGAATTGCTCCGGGCAAAGTTAACAAAGGTTTGACCCATTGCGGAAAGCCGATCTTCACATTTATTCCATCTTTTGTTTGCACCGCCCTCCTCCTAACGTTCAAATCGTCTAACAAACCGCTCAGTGTCACGATGAGTATACTCGCTATAACCGCCAACAGTCCCAACAATGGGATGAAACTATCTCGGAGATCTGATGAGAATGGAGAAGAAAACGTCTTCACTCCAACATAGAATAGGATTCCTACCAAAATTCCGGAAGCAACGCTGATTCCTCCACTCGTTGGTAGTTTTGGCTTATCCTTCTTGTGTAGATCGACCGCAACAATTTTAGCGGCACTAAAAAAATCAATAATTCTAGGCGTCAAAAGATACGTTGTAAGAAATGACAATGGTATAGAAAGCATAAAAATCAAAAGAGTTTCCATTTTTTCACCAAACTAATTAACAGACACCATTAGTCGTATGATATCGCTATCTAAATCGAATCCGCGCGCTCATAAATGTTTTCAGAAAATTAACAATGCAGTTGCCGCTTTTACTCGGTGGCTAATCCTCTCCCTACGCCACGATAAACGAAACCCTCGTTCTCCGCTTTCTCTGGGTCAATAACGTGTCCCATGTCAACTATTGCAGCGGGGCTTCTAACTAAAAACTTGAGTTTCTTTAAGTTTAAACGTTTGAATCGGTCGTGTCCAACAGCAATGACCAGACAGTCTGCGCCCTTAACGGTTTTAGCTAACGTTCTTTTAACAGAATATCCTAACTTCGTCAATTCTTTGTAGGAGAACATGGAATCATACACTCGGACGGTTACGCCTTTCTTTTTCAGCATTTCTACAAGCTTCCCTGTTGAGGAGCCGCGGGGTTCCTTTACGTTTGGACGGTAAGAAACACCGAGGACTGAAACTTTGGCTCTTCTCATGGGTTTTCCACACAACCGTAAAGCATCTCTCACTAAGTGAACTGTGTGGTTTAACATTTCGTCGTTTATCTTTCTTGCAACCATCAACATCTTAAGCTTCGTATTCACGTTTTCCGCCTCTTCAACAAGAAGGTAAGGATCATTAGGAATGTGTCCGCCAACAATCCTTGGAACCAATAGATGACAATAAGGTTGAGTGTTAGCTGCAGCTTGAACCTCAATGATGTCTACGCCGGCTTTTTCACAAAAGCGAGCAAGTTCATTTGCCAAGCCGATGTTGACATCTCTATACACGTTTTCGAAAAGCTTAACCGCCTCCGCCGTTTTTATGTCTCTCACTTTAATTAGTTTCCCCCTTACAATCGTGCTCAGAACCAAGCAAGCAGTCTTTAAGCTTTGTTCATTGACGGCGCCCACCACCCTCGAAGAAGAAGTGATGTCCTGTAAGATTTGCCCTGAGATGGCGCGAATTGGGCTGTAAGCCAAACCGAAGTCAACTCCAGCCTTTAAGCCGGATGCTGTTTCCAGCGTCTCTCTCACCAAGGTTTCGGTTACTCCAGGACCTGTTGTGCTTGCAAAAATTACTAGGGATCCAGAACGTAAACCCATACCCACGTCTTTGCACGCTTTTTCAACATGTGAATAATCGGATTTTTTCTTCTGGTCAATGGGTGTTGGAACAACAAATAAAATAACATCGCTTTTTGATGCGGCTTTTCTAGCATCGTTTGTAGCGGTGAGGCTGCCATTCTTTACGTGTTTCTTTAAGATGGCATTGAGTTTCGGCTCAGCGAAGAGAGCTCTACCCATTTTCATCAAATTGATGACTTGCTGATCCACATCGACGCCGATAACTTTGAATCCAGCTTCGGCGAAGAGGCAAGCGTGTGGCAGTCCCCTCCGTCCACATCCTACAACGCAGACGGTGTATTTTCCGCGTTTTTTAGGAGTATTTATGTTGTTCTTTCTAAACGTCATTGCTGTGGACATTTACTTCAGTCCGCTCTTCAGATTTGTTAGTACGGTATTTTACGGCATTTTTGCGTATAATAGTTTATGTGATGAAACGAAGATCGGCTTTTAAAAAAACTGAAAATCAATTTACATTAGACATTTGGGCGTGAGCACGCTTTCAGCAACTTCTTTTGAAGGACAAACAGTTACGTCTCGAGTGAGAGTGACGTTATCTCTAATAACTGCGTGGTCGCCAATCATACAGCCCTCTCCAATTTTCACTTTTCTACCAATGGTTACGTCTTCACCGATAACTGCGCCTTTCACAGTTGTGAAATCTGAAATTACTGTTCCGCTGAAAATTACTGAATTCTGCGCATGAACTTCCCTTCCTAAAATGACACGTTCTCCAACAACTACATGAGGACCTATCTCTGATTTTTCTCCAATGACTACCTTTTCCCCAACCACTGTCGGGTCTTTGATTTTCACACCACTCTCCAAGCGGACGCCCTTTCCCAGCTGGCTCTTTTTGATTTCTATGTCAAGCAAGAGCTTGTTTGCTTTCAAATAATCTTCTAACTTTCCAATATCGGTCCACAGCCCTTCGAAAGGATAGCCGTAAAGTTTTCCTTTATCTGCCAGTTTTGGGAACACCTCGCGCTCAATTGAGACTGGTTGACCGCTCGGGATATAATCAAATATCTTAGGCTCTAAAACGTAGACTCCAGCGTTGATCAGGTTGCTGGGCGCTTTTTCACGAGTCGGCTTTTCCACGAACTGCACAATACGATTTTTTTCAGTTAACTCAGCTACTCCGTAACGACTAGGGTCCTCAACTTGGTGGAGGGCTATCGTTGCTGTCGCGTCTTTTTCTCTGTGCTCTTTCACGAGCTTCGAGTAATCAAGGTTGGTGAGAATGTCCCCGTTTAAGACGAGAAAAATTTCCTCTCGCCCAATTATTTCCTCTGCGTTTTTAATGGGTCCTCCTGTTCGTAGAGGCTTTTCTTCCTTAGAATAGAAAAGTTTCATTCCATACGCTGAATCTCCGTAGCGTTGGATGAAAGCGTCAGCCATGTAATTTACAGCCAATATAACTTCTTTTATTCCGTTTTTAGCTAGTCTTTCCAGCTTCCAGTCCAATAAAGGCTTGTTGCCAATCGGGAAAAGAAGCTTCGGCCTCGTGCAACTGAGGGGTCGCAACCTCGTTCCGAATCCTCCAGCCAAAATAACTGCTTTCAATTAAGCGTCGCTCCAATAGTGGTATTGTTGACGGTATTCGCGTTAAAAAATTTTATTCAAAAAACGAATTTGAACAAACTTCTATGCCCTTCTTCATGCATGCAAAGACCTGCTAAAACACAAGTTCTCTTTGTTATTCCCATTCTATTGTTGCTGGTGGTTTGTTGGTGACATCATACACAACCCGTGTGACCTGTGGTATCTCATTGGTTATCCTTGTTGAAATCGTTTCTAAGATGTCATAGGGGATTTTTGCGAAACTGGCGGTCATGGCCTCTTTGCTTTTAACAGCTCTAATAGCGATTGTGTAGCCATAGGCTCTAGAGTCACCCTTAACTCCAGTGCTTTTCGTGCCTGTTAAAACCGCAAAGTACTGCCACAACCCTTCATTCAATCCAGCTTTCTCTATTTCCTCTGTTACGATTTTGTCTGCCTTCCTAGCGATGTTGATTTTCTCCTCAGTAATTTCACCCATGACTCTTACGGCTAAGCCTGGTCCCGGAAACGGGTGTCGCTTGATTATCTCTTTGGGTAACTTCAACATTGCCGCAACCCTCCTAACTTCATCTTT
>DAOVGL010000030.1 GCA_030672415.1 Candidatus Bathyarchaeota archaeon | reverse complement strand
CTTGGGTTAAATTGGCCCATGGGTCCGCTGAGACTTTTGGATTATGTGGGTTTAGATACCGCTTTAGCTATGATGAAAGTTTTTCAAAAAGAACTTGGAAACGTGAAATTTCAACCTTGCCCGTTGTTGGAGCAGATGGTTAAGGCTGGTTTGTTAGGTAGGAAGAGTGGAAAGGGTTTTTACGATTGGAAAAAGAAATAGACTCTCTTGTTGGAGGATGGTCTGATGAAAGTAGAAAATACTGTTTATGAAAAGCGTGAGGGAATAGCAACTATCACAATTAATCGTCCGGATGCGCTTAACGCCTTAAATGAGAAAACACTTTTAGAAATCTTATCTAGGCTTGAGGATGCAAATGGAGACGAAAACATAAGAGTGATCATCATCACGGGCGCTGGAGATCGAGCATTTTCCGCGGGCGCTGACATTAAAATGTTGAAAGAACTGGATTCCTCAAAGGCAACAGATCTTTCTAGGCTAGGGCACAGGTTATGCGATAAGATAGAAGAGGTGGGAAAACCGGTGATAGCTGCAATAAATGGTTACGCTTTGGGAGGAGGGTTGGAGTTAGCCTTGGCCTGCGACATTAGGATAGCCTCAGAAAACGCTAGGTTGGGACAGACTGAAATAAATGTGGGGTTGATTCCGGGCTGGGGAGGCACTCAACGTCTTCCACGGTTTGTGGGGAAAGGTGTGGCGAAGGAGATGATTTTTACGGGTAAGATTTTTGATGCTAAAACTGCTGAGCGGTTGGGTTTGGTGAATGCTGTTGTGTCGCCTGATCGGTTAATGTTGGTTGTTAGAGAGCTCGCCACAGAGATTGCTAACAAGCCTTCTATATCTATCAAGTTGGCTAAAGAGTTGATTAACAGCAGTTTGGAAACAAGTTTGAAGGCTGGTGAAAAACGTGAAGCTGAGGCTTTTGGCATCGTTGCATCTACAGAAGATTTTAAAGAGGGAGTAGCGGCCTTCCTTGAAAAGAGGAAGCCGAGATTTAAGGGAAAATAACCAGAACTATAATTGCATGGGCATCTTTTGCCCAAAAAATCTTTCAGGGTATTAGCTTAAACCCTTAGAAGAGTTGCTTCTTTTTTATCCATTTGGGGAACCATTTGTAGTATTCTATGGGTTTAGCCTGTCTTAGTCCCTTGTATGTTGCTTTTGCCAGTGTTATGTTGCCACGTTTATCCTTATGTAGAAGGGCTAAGCCTTTCGCTTTTAGCGATGTTAGCAGTTTGTCCAGTTGCTTGTCGCTTATGTCCGTCAGTCTTTCTTTCATGTTTTCTTTGCTCATGTATAGGCTGGGGTTAACTCGATAGTCTTCTGCGAGTAGCTGGAGTATCGATTTTTCGCTGATTTTAGTTATGGCTTGAGGTTTAGTGGTGGAGATTGGAACTCCCAGTTTTCTGTGTATTTGGCGATGTGGCATCTTTAACTCCTTGATCATAGCTTTTAGTCCCCATCTGTAGATAATTGTCCTCATAACCTCGCTGGTTCCAGCAGCCATTTCATTGACTTTGGCGTCTCTCAGGAAAGATTCAACTGGATAGAATCGTGTCCACCCGTCTCCCCCCATCACTTGAACTGCATCGTCTACTAACATCTTGTAAGCTTCGGAGGTGAAAAGCTTGGCTGTCGTTGCCTCTAACACAGTTTCCATCTTCATATCCAGAAGATGAGCAGTGTGATACACGAGTAGTCGAGCGGTTCGCAGTCGCGAGATCATGTCAGCGATTTTAAACTGGTTAACCTGAAAGTTGATGATGGGTTGGCCAAACTGGATTCGTCGTTGAGCGTGGCTAACCGCATATCGTATGGCTTCTCGCATTGGACCTAGCATGCCAGCGGCGAAAAGGGTTCTTTCTAAGTTGAGCCCGTTTACGAGCACTTTCCAGCCGTCGCCCTCAGCTCCTATTCTGTTTTCCACGGGTACTCTTACTTCATTAAAGTCTAAGTATCCGTTGGGTAGGCCGAACCATCCGGAGAGTTCGTTTATTCTTTCCACAGTGAATCCTGGTGTGCCTTTCTCCACGATGAAGGCGCTGAGATGGTTGTATTTGGCTTTGTCCTCTATACGGTCGCTTGTTTTAGCGTATAGGCAGTATATGTCGGCTACTCCAGCGTTGATTATGAATTTTTTCTTGCCATTGATTACGTACTCATTACCATCACGTTTCGCTGTGGTCTCCATGCCAGCGGCGTCGGAGCCGACGACTGGTTCAGAGATGCAGATTGCTCCTAACAGTTCGCCTTTGGCAACTTTGGGTAGCCATCTTTTTCTTTGCTTGGCGTTACCAAACGTTAGGAGTTGTTCTGTGCCGCCGATTATTGTTGTTATGTAGGCTCCTGCTAGTGCAAAGCACACTCGGCTGAGTTCTTCGGCTATGATGCAGCAGCCTGTTGCGCCTATGTTTGTGCCTCCGTATTCTTTTGGGATTGGGGCTTTGAACCAGCCTCTTTCAGCCACTTCTTTTAAAAGGTCTGATGGGAACTCTCTTGTCCACATTATTTCCTCTCCTTTAGGTATGTTTTCATCAGCAAATTGTCTAACATCATCTGCAAGTTTCTTGTGTTTTTCATTCCACCAAGGATAAGTTTCCAGCATCTTCTACACACAGCGCCATTCAGTTAAATTTATGAAGAGACTTAAAGCTTGATAAATACTTGTTTTAAATGTTAAGTGGTTGTTTTTTAATGTAATACATTGCGGGTGCACATATAAAAATTCGAATCATTTCAAATCTCGAAATATCCCTTATACCATTTCGAAACCTGTTAAGATTTGTGGGAAAATGTTCGAAGAGTTGACAATATTTGTGTGCTCGAAAGGAGAGTAAGAGTTTGTCTAAGGCTTATAAATGGGTGTTCGTTGAAAATATTCCATTGCTTTATGAGACTGTGAGGGTTGCCAAACAGTTTCAGATAGAGATATGGCTTGATTCCTCTTCGCTTCTGAAAGCGTTTAATCTTAAACCAGTTAACTCTGAAAAACAGAGGAAAATCAGTTACATAACCTAACTTATTTTTTGATCGATAGGTAGAAACTAAAAAAAAGTTAATATTAGGTTATATTGCGTGCGAAATTATTTTGTTAGAGAATATGCGAGTTTAGAAGCTCCATTTAGACTTTTTCTTGGTTTTTTCTTTTTTCTTTTCTCCTTCCCAAGAAACTGGTTTTGCGGATTTCTCTGGCTCTTGAGGCTTCTCTGGCTTTGCGCTTACGCCCAAATCAAACTCTGGTTCTGCCGCTACTTCTTGAGGGGTCTGTTGCTTCTCCACTTTTGTGGAGGGTTTTTCTTTCTGCTCCTTTCTTTTTGATTTTCTTTTTTCTTCTGTCTCTTTTGAGATGGAAATTGGTTTGATTCGTAGTCCTTTTTTGTCGCCGAATTTTAGGTATTCCCATTCGTAGAGGTCGATTCTCATTCCGCTTATATGCTTCGCTATTGTTAGCAGATTTTTTGAGAAACTTGGTGCGATAAGAACAAGTCGTGAGGGTTCCTTCTCATTTATTTTGAAGTTTTGATAGTGAAACTTTAGTATATGCTTAACTGTGTCAAGTTGATTTAGAGTTCCTAGTCCCTCGAATAGCATCGTGTCATCTTCGCTTGGGCTTAACTTGAAAACAACTAACTGTCCATTTTTATCGTGGCAAAGAACGTCAAGCTTTGTGTGACCATTTATCGGAATCTGATTCCCTATGGTAGTTAATCCTCCTTCAATGCTTTCTATATCCTTGACAACCATCTCTTCTAGTTCTCGTTTATTCGCGATACTAATTTGTTCAATAGACATTTTGTTCATCCTTCGTTTTCTACTGAGAACCCTAAGCATAAATGAGTTATGAATTCGAAATCCATATTTAACTGCATCATTCTGTAGTATAGGTGGTCGGGGAAACTGTGTTCTTCTTCTCTCTCCTCCTCTATTTTTTTAACATAGGTTTCAACACAGAGAAATGATGCCTAGCGTGTTTCGTTGACATTTTATGTCATGGTTTTTATAAGTTTGGCATAGTAAACTACGGGGTGTAAATTGATAATCACGTTGGTTGAAGGGATTTCATTATGAACAAGATTGAGAAGATTAAGAAACGAGACGGCAGAATCGTTGATTTTGGCTCGAACAAGATTGCGGAGGCTATATGGAAGGCGGCGAAAGCCATCGGTGGCAAGGACCGAGCGCTTTCTGTTAAACTGGCTGAGCAGGTTGTTGAGACGCTGGAAAAACAGCTGAAGCCGGATGAAATACCGAGCGTCGAGCAGGTTCAAGACATTGTAGAAAAGACCCTTATAGAAAATGGACATGCAAGAACCGCAAAAGCCTATATTCTTTACAGACAGAAGCGAGCGGAAATAAGAAAAATGAAGGCTTTGCTGGACGTGACAGATGAGCTTAAGCTGCCCTTAAACGCCATCATCGTGTTAGAAAGACGATACCTTCGTAAAGACGAGAAAGGTAGAGTAATAGAGTCAACTCGTCAGATGTTTAGACGAATTGCTAAGAGTCTGGCTGAAGTTGAAAAACAATATGGAAAAAACAACGCTGAAATATCCAAATACGAAGACGAGTTTTACCGTATAATGGCCAGCCTTGAGTTCCTTCCAAACTCGCCCACACTCATGAACGCAGGCACTATGTTCAGACAGCTCAGCGCCTGTTTCGTCCTGCCCATAGAAGACTCCATAGAAGGCATATTCGACACGTTGAAGGCAGCCGCCATAATTCACAAGACCGGTGGGGGAACTGGATTCTCCTTTTCACGACTTAGACCAAGGGGAGACGTTGTCAGAACCACAGGCGGCATAGCCTCAGGAGCGATATCCTTCGCCAAGATTTATGACACTGCGACAGAGGTTATGAAGCAAGGCGGTCGTCGTAGAGGAGCTAATATGGGCATATTGCGCGTAGACCACCCGGAAATTATGGATTTTATCGTTGCAAAGGAGAAGGAAGGTGTGCTCAGAAACTTCAACATTTCAGTAACTATCACTGACAAATTTATGGAGGCAGTTGAGAAAGACGGTGACTTTGAACTGATAAATCCCAGAAACGGCGAGGCTGTGAAGATGCTGAAGGCTAGAGCAATATGGAACCTAATAATAATGATGGCTTGGAAAAACGGTGAGCCTGGAGTCGTTTTTATTGACACAATTAACCATCACAATCCAACACCTCACATCGGACAAATGGAGTCTACGAACCCATGTGGAGAACAACCTCTTCTGTCCTATGAATCCTGCAACTTGGGAAGCATCGACGTCAGCAAATTTGTGGTTGATGATGGTAAGATGGACTGGGATAGGCTCAGAAAAACGGTGAGGCTGGCGGTTAGATTTCTTGACAATGTCGTGGATGCCAACGTGTACACTCTGCCTGAGATAGAGAAGATAACCAAGGGCAACCGAAAGATTGGCTTAGGAGTGATGGGTTTCGCTAATATGCTCATTAAAATGGGCATAAAATACGACACAGAAGAAGGTTTACAAACTGCAGAAAAACTCATGAAGTTCATAAATGAGGAAGGAAAGAAAATGAGCGTGGAGTTAGCCGAGGAAAAGGGAAGCTTTCCAAACTTTAAGGAAAGCATTTGGGAGAAACAGTTCAAAACCTTAAGAAACGCTACGGTAACAACCGTTGCTCCCACAGGAACCATAAGCATAATCGCTGGATGCTCCCAAGGAATCGAACCTCTCTTTGCCATTGCTTATATTCGTGAAGTCGCTGAAAGCCTCGGAAGAAGCCTCGTTGAAGTTAATTCGTTGTTCGAGAACATAGCGTTGAAAGAGAGGTTCTACAGCGAGGAACTGATAAAAAAATCATCAAAAAAGACGTCTATTCAAGACGTGAAAGAAATTCCGGAGCACATTAGGAAACTCTTTGTGACCGCTCACGACATGAGTGCAGAGTGGCACGTCCGCATGCAAGCGGCGTTTCAAAAGTACACGGACAACGCAGTTTCAAAAACTATTAACTTTCCCAACTGGGCGACACCTGATGATATTGAGAAGGCGTATTTGCTTGCGTACAAGTTAGGATGTAAAGGAATCACCGTTTACCGACATGGAAGCAGAGAAGTGCAAGTTCTAAGACCTATCGAAAGTGAGGGAACCCTTGCAGACTACAGCCAAGTGTGCCCAGTCTGCGTTTAAAAATGGAGGCGGAAAGTTATGGCTAAGAAACGCGGAACCATTTATTTGTATACGGGTGAGGGAGGAGGAAAAACCACCAACGCATTGGGTTTAGCTCTACGATGTTTAGGACACGGCTACAAAGTTGTGATAATTCAGTTTCTGAAATGGTGGAAAAACACTGGTGAATACAAGTTTCGAAAGAAGCATCCCAACTACCAAATCTACCAGTTTGGAAGAAAAGGCTGGACTGGACTAGAGAAATTAGATGAAAGAGACAAGGAACTGACTAGGAAAGGATTAAGGTTTGCAAAGAAGGTTTTGAAGGAAAAACCTCGACTCCTAGTTCTAGATGAAATTAATTTGGCGTTACACTGCAAGCTTCTAGACGTGAATGAATTAATTGAATTTCTAAAAACCGTGCCAAAAGAGACTAATGTGGTGTTGACTGGAAGGCATGCTCCCAGAGAACTTGTGCAATTCGCTGACTTCGTTAATGAAATCATAGATGTGAAGCATCCTGAGGAAATGCCGACGGTGAGAGGAATACAATTCTAAAGATTAAAGCTAACTTTACTCTCTAGACGAAAGCCTGTCTTTATAGAAGGTTATGAGAAGACAAAACAAACCAATAGAGGTTAGAGCGACTTCTCCAACTAGAATGATTTTGTTGGTTTCACCAATCAAAATATAACCGTAAAAGAAAAAGATAACTAAATGCGCTAAAACCCAGCTGATGCAAGCTAGAGCTATGCCTATTCCCATAGCTTCCCTGAATATTCGAAGGAGAAGGTCTTTGTCCAGTTTGCTCATAAGTTATTCTTCAGCACTTCGATTCTTTTAGGCGTTATGAACTGAGTATACGTAGTTAAAAAAAGTAGTAAAATAACACAAAACGTACCACGCTACAACTGTAACTTACAAATCAATTAAAAAGGTTTAAGTTGAGTATTTCTAAGTGACCCGAAATCTTTGGAGACGAAAACTCTGCTTTCCCAACGTTTAGAAGAGTTGCTTCATTGTTTGGAGCAGCTGAAGCCGACGAGGTTCAACGTGGTGGTTATGCCAGATTTCTTCTTAGACCGGCTTGTAACATACGAGGGCGATGTTGAACAACTCTCTAAGATTCTTGCTGAAGTTGCTAAGCGTAAGGGAGGAAGTATCCACGGAATTAAGCAGAGAGAGTTGAGGGGTGGAAATGCAGCTAACACCGCTGCTGCTCTAGCCGCCTTAGGCGCAAAAGTTCATCCCATCATCAACACAAGTCCGCTAGGACTTTACTTGCTCAAATATTATCTAGAACCTTTTGGAGCAGACCTTTCCCACGTAAAAACACATGGACGAATGGCGCTTACAACATCCTTTGAACTCACCCATGGAGGAGAAAAAATAAATGTGATGATGAGCGACCTTGGCTCCCTATCCGAATTCAGCTTAAACGATCTCGTTCCAGAAGATTTCAAATTATTACAGAAAGCTGACTACGTATGTGTGTTTCATTGGTCAGGAACACGACATTGGGGAACAGACCTAGCTGAAGGAGTCTTTCGCCAAGTCAAAGAGAAAGGGAGGGGAAAAACCTATTATGACACATCAGACCCAATCCCAAAAAAAGAGGACATTCCAAAACTTGTAAACAAAATTCTTCTAAAAGACATCGTTGACATTTTCAGCGTCAACGAGAACGAAGCCTTCTGTTACGCCTCCCAACTAAACAAAGAAACAAGTCGCCTTCAAAAAACGTTAAAACCCGATGAATTGGCAAAAGAATACGCCAGAATATTGGCAAAAAACCTTTCCGCTCGCATTGATCTTCACACAACCACTTTCTCCGGATCATTCACCAATAAAACCGAAACCATTGTGCCCACACTCAAAGTTCCAGTGATGAGAGTCACAGGAGCTGGAGACGCTTGGAACGCAGGCAACATCCTCGGAGACGCTCTGAATCTTCCAGACCATTGCAGGCTAACCTTGGCGAACCTAGCTGCTGCATACTACATTTCAAGTCCAACTGCAGAGCAGGCTACATTGCCAAAGCTTAGAAAGTTCTGCCTCGAGCAGCTAAATGAGGTTAAGCGTTAATGTGCACGCACATAAACCATATATGTTTATGAGAAATATACCTAAAGCTGATGCAGTAACAACTAGTGCGTTGAAGGTATGACGCTAGCAGAAAAATACGTGGGAGCGAAGTAGTGTGAAAGAGATTTCACGTTTTGAAAGAATTGAAGCAGCGGTGAATTTGAAGGAAGCGGATAGAGTTCCAGTTGATCCACTTAACATATACATCCACGCCTATCAAGGGGGCATAAACCTCCGCGAGTTCATCTACGATCCAGTGAAGATGGTTCAAGCAACCGAAAAAGCTAGGCAGATACTCGGAGAAACTGACCAAGTCTATCCAAACATGACAGCTATGAACCACCTGAGCCTCATTCCGATAGCTGCATTTGATCAGTACACTCTGGATTGGGAGATCTTCGACGAGTTCCCGCCAAAAGGAAACATTCCGAACTTCTACGAGAAGAACATCATCGAGGACTACGACGACGTCATGGAGAGAGGCTTCTCCACGCTTCTCTTTAATCGTAAAATAGGGAAGAGAGCGTTGCAAATGTCTGTAGACGACATTCTCTATTACGCTTTCGAGTACCCAAAGTTATTTGCCAAGGAATGGCGTGGATTTGTGGAGAGAAACGAGGTGCCTCTTACCATTGGCGCTAGGGCGTGTGTCCCCCTCGACATGGTATTCTACTACCGTGGCATGGTGCAGGCTACTAGGGATCTGCACGAGTGCCCATCGAAGGTACAGGAATTCTGCGAATGGATCATAGAACACGAAGTTACCGTGGCGAAACGTCATAGCCACATCATGGGTGCTGGGGAGGTTCCGGGGGCAGATAGAATTCTCTACGGCGCCGGCATAGTGGGAATCCCATTCCTGTCACCAGAAATGTTCGATGAATTCTTCTATCCGACGATGAAGAAAGGACTAGACATGATGGTGAAAGCGGGCTTCACCGCTCATTGTCACTGGGACAACGATATTACCCTGAACTTGGAGACGTTGCGGGATATGTCAAAGGGTCTGCCGAAAGGTAAGATTATATTAGATATGGGGCAGACGGATATGGCTAAGGCTAAAGAAATTCTTGGAGATAAGATCTGCCTATTTGGTAATGTGCCTTCATCCCTCTTAATCCATGGGTCGGTTAAGCAGGTAAAGAAATACTGTAAAAAATTGATAGAAGACTGCATGGATGGAGGAGGATTCATACTGTCCACAGAGTGCGAGACCCCTTGGAACGCCAAGCCCGAGAACGTTAGGGCTATGCTGGACTCCGCACGCCAGTTTGGCAGGTACAAGTAAATACAGATATCCTTAAGTGCTGAGGGCTAGTTTCTGTATCTGCTCCTCAAGTCTTTTTAACGTTCCTAGACGTTCAGTTATGTCGTGTTTTAATAGTGGAAAAATCTCGGAAGCCATCGGATCTCGATTGTAAAGAACAGCCAAATACATGCTGATCATGTCCACTGTAAAGATGAGGGAGAAGATTCTAGCCAACTTAGTTTCTCCTTGAGCGTTGATTTCAACCATTGACTTAGCCTTCTTAGTGAAGATTCTTTCCTTCAACACCTCGATTCTCTCCCTCACCTCTGGAAGTTCCTCGACGCCTCGAAGCAAAATAAGAGAGTAACGTCTCGTGATCTCGTTAGGCGCCTCCCACCCTATAATCTCATTATGATTAAGCTCAGGGAACACGTCGAACCTCGCGGGCATTTTACAGTTCTCGTTTACCTGATCCTTAAAGCGGAGAGCCGCACTTCTATACGGATTGCAAGAGTAGATGATAGGAACAGTTTCATACAATTTGATGGCTGTCTGTTTAGCAAAATTCTTCTCAACCGGAACTTCCACCGCATACTCTTGTGCCAACTCATTAAGCACTTCAACAGTGGCTTTCATATTCCGATCAACCTTTCCTGAAGGTAAAATTCCTAGTTTGGCTAGTAGCTGGGAAATTGGCGCAAACAAGTATGGCAGCGAAGCCCTAGCAGCAGCCATTTTTGGTAGTTGAATGAAGGGCAAGCCAAGCGTTTCAGTTGCTCTCCGCAAAGCTCCATTTGACGATATGGAGACAATTTTGCATCCTCTATTTATAGCGTCCACCATGCAGCTCAACGTCTCCTCAGTGTCACCTGAATAGCTCATCACAAAGACCAGCGAATCCGTATCTATGTAGGCTGGGAGATGGTATCCTCGGCAAACCTCCATCGAAACCCTAACTTCGCTTCCAACCCAGTCTTTCAGAATATCGCCAGCGATGGCAGAGCCGCCCATGCCTGCCACAGCCACCTTCTTAACCCTTCCGTAACGAACAACTCGATGGCCTATCTTAGCTTCGTTGGGTAACCTAATAGATTTAGCTCTGGCGACTGCCTTTCTCAAGTTATCTGGAAAGCAAAGTTGCTCTTCGAACAAGCCGCTTCGATCTAAGGCTAGAATCGCGTTTTTGTCGTTCAAAATGCTTTCTTGTTTAGGATTTAGTGGCATTGTCTTGTGCCTCAAGTATATGTTTGAGGCTGTAGCTATTTTAGTAATTTGTGGATGCTGCCCCTAATGGTTTTTAAAAAAAACGCACCACAATAAATAAAAATGGAGGGGCTCAAACATTCATGGCTGATTGAGGTCAAAAGCATGCCTGAAGAAATCTTCGATGTGGACCGGTTCGTTCAAATCTCTGAACGTGCAGAATATTGCGCTATAAAACGGTTAAGGAAAACTGTGAAATTGAAGCTTCGGACGCCAAAAAGGCTCTATACTTTGAAGGTTGAGCCAACTATGGCTGAGGAAATTGTTAAAAAACTGAGATGCGAAATCCGTGAGGTTTAGGTACATTTTCCTGAAATTCATGCATGCATGACAAGTTTTAATAACAGTAACACCAAATCGTTCGGCGGAGAACAATCATCCGAGTGGTCATGGAAGGTTTTCTCTTGGAACGAACTCCAATGAAGGCTGCCTCTGAACGAGTTATTGTTCGAGGTTGCTTCTTATTTGGTGCGGTCGTGTTAGTGCTCTCTGTAGTTTTGTCGAGTAGTTTTGTTCATGTAGCGAGCGCAAGTGCAAGTGTAAACCGTCACAGCATGGCTATAGGCATCAGCTCTGATGGCACGCCTATTTACGACAATATTTACTGGAAAGGAGGATGGATTATCGCGGAATTTTCGACGGAAGACGAGGAAGCCTATGTGCGGATGAACATAACTCTGGACGAGAGAATGACCATCGCTGCTCAGTGGCGCTTTCCCAACGGGTCAATATACCAGATGGACGAGAAGACCCGCGATGAAGGCACGCATAATATTTGGTTTTCCATTAGCATTAAGGGCTATCCACCGGCGCAGTTTCTTGGGAGGTGGGAGGCGGAGGTTTTTGCCGATGGCACGCCTTTGTTCACCGAGGAGTTTCGCATTTCTCAAGCGCCAACCTACCCATGGAACACAATCCTCACAATGGCTGGAGTAGCTGTCCTCGCTATCGCTACTCCAATACTATGGGTTTTCTTCGAGATGAAAAAGCCGCCCCCTAAGTTAGGCTTCGCATTGTCGCTTGTCGGGGGGCTGATGATTGCGATTTGTGGGTTTTTCCGCGGAGCTCTTGGGGGATCAACATATGTCATGGGTACTGGAGCTGCAGTGGTTACGGTATTTTTCTACTTTATTGTCCCGATATTTCCTGGAATAGCAATCTCAATCAGTGCTGTAAAACGTAAAGGAGTTGCAGTCCTCGTTTTTTCCTGTCTCGTTTTGTCTGTAATCAGCATCTATTATGTAAACACGCTGATGCAAGGGTCTGATGTACGTCTCAATATTCTTCCCTTGATTCTTGCCGTTGCGGGCAGCGTCTGCGGTATATTGGGCGGTCTACTAAT
>DAOVGL010000018.1 GCA_030672415.1 Candidatus Bathyarchaeota archaeon | reverse complement strand
TTGTCAAACACAGCCATGTTAGCGGCTTCAAACGGTCTTATTACTAACAAAGCCAAACCATTGATAAGGACAAATAGGCAACCCATCAGAAAAGCAGGGAAGATATGTTCCATTTCTCTTTTCTTATCTTTGTTCATTGTTCTCAAGAATAACCCTTACCTACTTATAGGGTTTGATTAGTGAACAAATTCTTTATTCAATAAAGCACTCCTTAAATTATTAATGCGACTTTGGAGAGTTAAGACTTGTAGAGGGGATAGAAGATGTTGAATGTTAGAGATTTTATAGAAAAGTCGTTAAAAGAGATAAGAGAAACAGTCCGTGAGCATAAAGTCATCTCGGCTTGTTCTGGAGGTGTTGATAGCACAACTACAACCTTTCTCGTACATAAGGCTGTAGGAGAAAAACTGATTGCTGTGTTTGTAGACGATGGACTGCGGAGAGAAGGAGAACCAGAGTTTGTAGTAAAAGTACTCAAGGACTTGCGCATTAAAGCCAGATTTGTTGATGCAAAAGAGGAGTTCTTTAAAGCTTTGAAAGGGAAGACAGATGCTGAAGAAAAGCGAAAAGCCTTTCGAGATACATTCTACAAAACTCTTGGTAAAGTGGCGAAGGAGGAAAAGGTCAAATTCATTGCCCAAGGCACGATAAAGGCTGACATACTGGAAACAGTCAAAGGAATAAAAACACAACATAACGTTCTTGAACAGATTGGAATCAACCCAGAGATTTACGGTTACTCTATCTTAGAGCCATTGAAGGAGTTATACAAACCAGAAGTGAGAATGGTTGCCCGGGAATTAGGTCTTCCAACAGAGATTTCAGAAAGAATGCCTTTCCCTGGTCCAGCATTATCAATAAGGGTTCTCGGTGAAGTAACTCCTGACAAGGTCGCAATACTAAGGAAAGCTACTGAAATAGTAGAGGAAGAAACTAGGAACCTGGGAACATTTCAAAACTTCGCTGTCTTACATAATGATAAGGCTACCGGTATTAAGAACGGGAAAAGGGTCTACGGGAACATCATCACTGTTAGAGTGGTGGTCTCAGAAGATGCTGTGACAGCGCAAGCCAAACAAGTTCCATACGAAATATTAGAAAGAATCTCTGAGAAAATAACAAATGAAATACCCAGTGTTGTTAGATGCTTGTACGATGTCACTCATAAACCACCTGCAACAATAGAGTTTGAATGAAATCCTCCTTCACATCAACATCAATTCGAAGAGGTTCATTGAATACAAGTGTCAAGCAAGATGAACTAAGCACCTAAACTCTATTCCTTTTTTAATCTAAAAGTTAGGGAACGTTAGAGAGAGGAGGGAAAGTTAACGCTTTCGCAATGATGAGCGGATTACTGTCCTAAGAGCGATGTTAAAGGGATACTTCACGTATATAACGGGGCAACTTTCGTTTTCACAGTTGTATTTACCCTTGTTGGTCTCTTTCACCAAAGGTTCTCCACATTCTGGACAGTTAACCATATTCTCACCGTGAACATGTTGGAAAGCAGAATGTAAAAGTGTTATGAACCCAAAATTCTGAAGCAAAATCCACGCACACAAAAAAAGAGGGAAAGTTAAGTACCTACACATAATAGCTTACGGAGAATAAAGATACAGAATTCATAAATGGTTTATATACCGACTCAAGACCTTGACAAAGGGATTTAGTGATGCGAAGGTCAAAGCTTGAAATGTACGTTGATATCCTTAAAGTTCTGGCTCGTCATGGATCGTTGAAGCTAACTCACATCATGTATAAGGCTAACGTAAACTGTAGTGTTCTAAAACAATACTTGGATTTTTTAGTCCAACAGAACCTCGTTGAAGAACAAGCTTTGCACAAGAAAAGAAACAAAATAAGAGTTGTTTACGCCATCACGGAAAGAGGTAGAACCGTACTCAAATACTTCAGAGAAGTAAATAATGCTCTCCAAATAACCGGAGAAGCAAACAAGATTCCAGCATCCCTGTATTAGGCAAAAGCTGAACCATTACGAGTATTTTATTGAGAAATGCGGAAAAGATAAAGGCAGAACCAAAAGAACTAATCAGAGTAAGGAGTGGGATAATGCATTGAATGGAGAGACTGATTTGATTCTGGTATTTACCGCTCTAACTCTTAGAAAAGCAGAACAAGATTTGTTACAGTTAGCCAAAGAGTTGAAAGATGAACTAAAGTCTTTCTAATCAACCCATACTCCTCTGGATTCTGAGAAAAATCTCTGAAAATCTCAATAATCGGGTATACATAGTAGTCAAAAGAGACAAGTTTCATACTCAAAGATGAATTGAATCTTGAATCATATGTGCAAGCGTAAATCCTTTATCTTGTGAGAAACCTAGAGAATACAAATCGTAAGTGATTGAATTGAAAATAACATATGAACCGTTCGAAGAAATTGTCATCAAAGACTTGGTGAGATTTGAGAAACTTGATGATTTGTTGTATGCATTTGCGCAACTTAGAGCAGTCGGACAACCTGTTGCTCTAAATTGGGCAGAAGGAGTCGTTTTCACCCATCTGCCTATGCAACCAGTTACAGATGAACTTGTGGAAGATTTCTTGAAGGGGCGTTTATACTACATTGGAGTAAACTTTGCATTGATGGAAAAATATGACCCCCTTCTAATTTACAAGAGTAAACAAGGAGAAATTCCTGTTCCAGTAATAAATGTTAGTTCCAGTCAAATGTTGTCAGAGTTAGCAAAATGGCTCAAAACCAATCATGGTAAATAAGTATCATGTTCAAGCTAAGTTATTAAGGTCGTATGGAACAACTGATTTCACTTTCACTTGGGAGTCTCTGGAATCCTAGAATTTTCTTTCTTAAATCTTTAGTACAACATGAAATGATATGATAGGCTATGAAGAAGCTGAAGTTTGTCAAAATCAAGTGTGAATGTGGTTGTAAATCTTATTCCACTAACTGAAGTCTTCCATGTCTATGAGAATATTAAATGTGAGAAATGTGGTAAGATAATAGCAGAACCAAAAAGAACTAATTAGATTCAAATAGTGTTACTTTCAGTCTGCACTCTCGGAATTTTTTATGCCTTTCCTCGTCTCTTTTAAATACCCTCAATATTAGAACGTTAATAGACGGAGAAAGACAAACATGGCAGAATGCTATTTTGATATGGAAACTACAGGCACAAACTTTGATAAAGATGAAATAATCACCATTCAATGGCAAGAACTAGATAGATTCACGGGAGAGCCGACAGGTGAACTAAACATATTGAAGAGCTGGGAATCTTCTGAAAAGGAAATCTTAGGAAATTTTATTCCAAAGTTAACTGGTTATCGTTGGTATTTTGTCTTCATTGGCAAAAACTTGTTGTTCGATTTTAATATGTTGAATCAAAGAATGAAGCATCATAATCTTGGTGAATTTAACCTTCGTAATCTCGATGAAAGAGTCACTTTAGACATTAAACCTGTTTTGGTTTTGATGAAGGGCGCTTTTAAAGATTATGATAAAGTAATTCCTAAAACAAATCCTCTTGAAAACAAGGATATTCCTAGACTCTTTAGAGAACGCAAATTCCCTGAAATAATACAATATATTGAAGATGAGGCAAAAGATTTCATCAATGCATTTCAAACACTAAAGAGAGAAATGCCTTCACTAACAAAACATCTCTGAGGAATGTGGAAAAATTAAAGACAGAACCAAAACAAACTAATTATAATTTAAAGTAGCTACTCTGACTTTTCTTCATAGGGTTCTATAACCAGTTTCTCTTCTCCCTTTGTGAATGACACTTTGACTTTTACTGAAGTTTCTGTTTTGAATGGAAACTGAGAATCCTTTGCTAAATATACGGGTAGATAGATTAGGTACTTACCATCTTTCCTTCTGAACAAGTTTCCTTTACCAACATTAACCACACAATCAACTCCATGCTCTCATTAACATAGAACGGTTCTCCTTAAATCTTTAATGCAACTTGAAAAGAAATATGAATAAATATAGAAGTCTGCTTTCAGTTTTCTAGAATGAGGTTTCACAAGTCTTTAATGCGCAAGCATAAATTGTACTAAACAAATCTTATTAACAAATAATATGTAGCCGGTTTAGGAGGTAGTTTAGGTTGAGTGAGAAGAAAGCGACTAAGAATTGGTTTGCTAGGCACGCTGAGGCAGAGGCGAAGAAAGATATTCCCTCGTTTTCTAAGCGTGTTGGAGAGGGTGTCGGTGCAGGCATCTTGGTAATCTTGTTCTATGTGTTCTATGTTGTCCCCCAAACGTCGTCCACGGGATTTTTCACTTCAAAGTTTGGTCTAGCAGAGACCTTCTTGCTTTATGTCCCTGCAGTGTTCAATGTGGTCACGACTGCCGCAAAAGTCGTTGTTAGTCGCAAGAACGTGTTGCGCCCTTTTGAAGCATTTCAGTTGGGTTTAGGCGCTGTTGCGGGCATCTGGCTGTTCGTAGTTTTTCCGTTTGACTTTTCTCATTTAACGGATGTGCTGCCGAATTTCCTTCGGTTTCTGCTGCTGTGGATTTCCAACGATGTTGCCAAAGTGCTTCTGCCAATAGGGATTATTCTTTCCTCTGCTGCGGCAGTTTACATTGCTACGCTGTACGTGTCTGTTCGCCGAGAACTCTCCAAGTCTTAAAACGCAAGGCTCTTTCTTCTTTATCCTTCTGTTCTTAATCAACTGATTAAATTTCTAGCAATCGGATTATCACAGTAATGCTGTGAATATCTACAGAAGAATATGAATATTTGGTGTTAGATGGTGCCAACTTTCCGCGTGTGCGCAGAGTAACGAATGGTCCCATACTTTTTTGGGTTTTGAAACATTAAGTTTTTCATAACTATGTTGTTTTCAACATTGCCCGTAGTGCGCGCGCTAATCCTGCAATACTTATAAACTTGATTGAACTGAATTTATCCGTTTTTAGATTTTTCATTCTTGAAATGGATGTTACTTTTTGCAATATCATTCCAAACTTTCCTTATCACTTTTAAAATTCCTGATGTGTAGAAAGATTCAAACCTTAACGATATGTCTCAATAAAAAAGATTCTAGGGGTTCTTTTTCATCTCATGGCGTATCCACCAGATGACTCCTAAAGCCATAGGAATCCCGAAGATGATTAAAACCCAGAATGATGCCGAAAGGTAAGAATACACAAGATAGTCAAATGTCCAAGTTGCAAAAGCAACATCCCAGTTTCCATCAGTGAAAACCTTGATGCAGAACGCAATAAAAACCAATAGCTCTATTGCTCCTCCTCCTCCGCTAGTCGCGCGCGAGCGAGTGCCAAAGAAATGATATTCTTTCTTTTCCTCATCAGGTAATTTTCTCCACCATAGCCAACCTGCTACTGCTGCTATAATTACCGGGATTCCGATGAAGAGAACTTCCCAGAAAATCACATGTAATAAGAAAGTCACCATATATCCCATTGTCCATAGACTTAAAGTTGCAGGTACCAGACCAGTTGATTGAGCATCTCCTAAGAACCATAAAAAGACAAGAGTTGCACCGATCGATACCAAAATAGCTGCTACTACAAATAAAACAACCATGTTCCAATGCTTTCTCAAGAATTTTTTCCAGACCTCGGGTATCTCGGTACCATTTTCTGACTCAGTTTCCCCCATCATAAATTTCCTCTTCCTTTTAAATCTATAACAATAAGGGTACGGGTATTTGCTCTACATATATAACTATTTGTATTGCGCGCGCGCAACCGTCAAGCCAATTATGAATATTCCAAACGCCCACAACAACGTTGCAACAATGCTAGGTGTCCTCAACCTCACCTCTTCTTTCAAGCCTCCATACCTCCAACTAACAGTTTCAGTTTCACCTTTCTGACTCCACTATCTCCTAGTTTGTTTCATCGATTATTTTATGTCTTGTTCTTTATCAGGCTCCTTTGTGAAGGGAGAAAGGTTATGGTTAGAGGCGATTCAACGATCAAGATTTATCGAAGGCTTGGAAAGAAACGATATCTTAATGGAAAACACGTCTACGAGCATGAACGCATCCACGTGTCCATCCCCAGCAAACTACATGAGAAGATTAAGCCCTTTCTCAACCAGCCCCTAAAAATAGAAGTCGCCAACCAAAATGATAGACTCGTGATCACTTTGCACCCCGTAAAAACGTTTCGGCACGCCGAATGACCCTCGATAAAATTAGCGTCAAAGTATAACCTAGAAACTCATTTTAACATGAAAATGCATTTTCCCCTTAAATACGGAATCGCCGAAAAACTTTCCCCTAGGGCATTTCGGCACGCAGAAACGTTTTGCCTAGGGTTTTAGCGGGTTTTAGAGCTCAAAAAGCTGTCTATAAACGTGAATAGTTTCTTCCCCTCTCATTTTGTGCTAACGGGCTATGGTGTGATCGGGGTGTGGCGAGGCGCAAGGACAAAACTGGAAGAATCTCAGTTTTCAAAGGTCGAGAAGCCAAACTTAACCGTGCAATCTTCCAAGTCCTCGCCCTCAAAAGCCCGCTAACAATCTACGACATACATAAAGAAGTGAAAGCTCGAAGAGCCCTCAGACACACTCGTTATGCAAGCGTGAACAAACGTGTTAGGTCTCTAGAAGATTCGGGCTACATCAAGAAAATAGGTCTCAAAAAAACAAAAGCAGGCTTCGAAGTCTCCACATATGAGCTAACCGCCAGAAACCTATTTGGCCATAGTGCTTAATTCAGTTAATCTGGAAAAGCTAGTTATGCGGGTGGACGAGGCCACTGCATTAGCGATGTTAGGTGATGTCATGCGTGCGCTACCATAAAATTGGAGGTCAAATTCCAACGCTTAAATAATAAGTTAAGTGTCTAAGAGATAGAGAAAGTGCGTTAGGATTTGGTGGATGAACTTGCGCCAAAAACTTATGCGTTGGGCTCCCGTTGTCTTCTTCTCTGTCCTAATAATTGTTCTCTTATTCGTTTGGTACATACTATTTCCCCGATCCTCTTGGGAAGAAACACCTAACTACCTCCAAATGTATATCGATTTCATCGTTACAAGACCCGTAGACGCATTTCTACTTGTAAGCTCAGGCCCTGGAGTGCGTTGGGCATCCATTGCAGCATACTCACTCATAATAATTCACATCTTTCTGTACACGGTTGGAAAACAAAAGAAACAACAATACACCATCTTGAACAAATACTACCTTATCTACCTAGTTATTCTGGGACTTTTCGCCATCTCATTTCAAAATGCTAGCCAAAACTACGGCTGGTATTTGAACCCCAATTTCATCAATCCTGAGACTGGTATGTCTGCTCCAGGCTACGTTGACACATGGACTCATATTGTCTCTCCTTGGCTTTTAGGAGCCTTGATTGTACCATTTGCTCTGGAAAGATATTTAGGTTGGGACAGAAAGTTCATGTGGTTCTTCATATTCGCGGTGCTAATGACCATAACAATTACATGGGAAATCGTAGAAACGTTAGACGTATATGTAAATTCAGACCCAACCTACTTTAACTATCCCATGGATTCTCTGAAAGACATAATTATGGGAGCGGGAATTGGTACCATCCTGTGCTGCTGGATCTATGAACGCGTGGTAACGGACTTGGGTGAAAAAGCGTAGACTCCAAGGTGAATTCATTTGCCTGCAAACCCACTGCATTTCTCAGCTATCGCTCCACTACATTTTAAACGGCCAGAAACCTTTGATATTACAGCGCTACTCTGCTCTTCTACTTTTGTTGATCTTGAGTTATTGTACCTTCTGCTAATCGGAAACCCTATGGAGCATGGGCTCTGGCATAGTTACCTCTTTGTCCTAACAATCTATCCAGTTGTGTTAAGTCTAATTGTTTATGTATCGGAGAGAATGTTCAATAAAACCATCTTTAGGGTTTACAGGTTTTTCAGGTTTTTCCCTAAAAAGGTGAAGTATTCTTTCAAAACGATTTATTTCTGTTGTCTCATTGGAGGAGTATCTCACATATTCTTAGACGTGTGGAGTCATGAAATTTCACCATACGTTCTTTTTCCTTTCTATGAAGAGAACCCATTTTGGATTGGCGAATGGAGCATTATCATAGAGGTGTTAGTCATTTTGCTTAGTTTGTACACGGTTTTTCTCTGGATAAGGCAAATTCAGATCCATCGAAAAACATACCGAGAACAAAGTTAATGATTCGTTCGCGCGGTGCGACAGAAATGCATTCGCGCGCAACAGTAGTTTTGCAAATCTTATTACAGACACACACGCACAGCAAGCACAGATCCACAGCTCATTTGATTCTAACAGTTAGTAAACACAATGAAAAGATGGAGAAAAAAGGCTCTGATTTTATCTTTTAGGTTTTGGAAAAAACTATGCGCGCGCATTCTCTTTATCGTCGATTTACTTTTTCAAACGATATTTCTACGAAATCTGTTATTCCCATTTTTTCTGCGAAATTTCTGGCGAAACGTATTCTATGCTCTCTCGTTATGTCCAAGAGAATTAAAGACGGGATTACAGCAATTAGCAGAAAAATCGGTATTCCGAGGAAGAACACTAGGAATATGATTACATCAATTGGGTTTGGAGGAATTGCTTGTTCGCTAATATAAACTGAAAGGAACTGGATATATGAAAAAACGACTCCGATCCCTGCGTACCCTCTCAGGAAGTCTGTGAATCGCCCGCCTACTGTTCGTCCCTCAACTGGTTGATCCGTTCCTGCCACTCTTTTCTCATTTGAATAGACAATTCCCGCATCTGTTAGAAACCATGTGGGCGAGAAAACCAGGGTACCTAAGCCTATGGTGAACATTAACAGAACAAGAAAACCCGGTACGTATATCGTTGTATACACTAGACCTCCCATTTCCATCAATTCTTTATTGAGAATTAGATCAAGTATCCAAGGTGCCGAAAACAGAATTATGGAATTGACGTTAACTGCTAGCAGAGCTGGGTAATACCCACGCATAATCTTCTTAAATGTCTGCGGTTGAGGTCGATCTTGAATCCCGTAAAGCAACTTTTTTCCAAGAATCTTCTTGTGGATAAACAGAAATGTTGGTGCTACGAAGTATCCACCAATTAATCCTCCAATCAAAGCCGAAATCGGAGCAAAGACCAAGAGAATTAGTGTCACTTCGACATATATGTCGTTACTTGGGATAAGTGGGGTAAACCCTCTAATCCATGCTCCGTTGCTGTAAGTCTCGCTTGAAGTGAAATAAAAATATGTACTGATTAACAGAATGTAATTTAATAGGGCAATTATTAGGGCTTTTTTGTACCTTGGAATTAATCTTCTAATATTCGAACCCAGAGCCTCCCAGTCATAACTATCTTCTTGTAATATTTCTCATTTGTTCTATCTTTCACAATGCGCGCATGCATGCATGGATGCACATACGCGCGCGTACGTACATGGGTTTGGGTTTGGGCTTAAATTTTAACCCACCACCCCACACACAATGAATACTTTGTACACACAGCGCGCGCGACTTAACCAAATTCGGTAATAAGCCAAGATACGATAAGTAATTCGTGTGCAGGATAGTAATATTTTTTAATAAGTGTGCATGCTTGCATCGGGTACACCACAAAAGAGGAGGTCAAAACATGGCTAGAAAAAACAAGAAAGAGAAAGCTGCAGGTCGGGAACAGCACAGGCAATTGCAAAGGGCTAAGAAGATGAAGAGGAAACAGAAAAAGAACCTTGGGCTTCCTCAAAGGCATAGGAAGAATAAGAATTAGTTACATTTACAAATTACAAACGATATGAAAACATAATTTTACACGAAAATTATCTAGTTTGTAATTTGAAAATCAAAGTGTAAATAGACCATACGAATGGTCTTGAACGTTATATACAAAGAGGTATTGAAAAGCAACAGTAATTTTGGAACAAAGGGGGCACACTTTACTATGCTGGGTCTTTTGGTTTGTATTTTCCCATTCCTTTATGTTTGCCTGTATATCGCCTAGTTTTGACTCTTTTTTGAATGGCTTTTAACACTTTTTTCGTTTTTCATCTGCTTCTATGCCCGACCATTCACTTTTACAGATGCACATAAACGTTGTTTTAGCAGCACACATGAACCAAAAACTTCATTCTGTACTTCTGCTATTTTAATATGGTGATCGAGTTGGGTATGGGAAAAGGCTCTAAGAAGAAACCAATGACTAAGAAGGAAAGAGCGGAGAGAAAAAAGAAGCGCAAGGAGAAACGCTTGAAGTAGGACATGCATGCAATTTCCAATGCGGGCGTATCTACGAAAGTTTAAATAAGGCAACATGTAACTGAATGAACACGCGAGAATTAGAATTCTTGAAGAGTGCTAGTTTTTCGTTGACTATTAAATGGAGGTGTAGTTCGATTGTCATATGGAGGAACTCGAGAAATGCACAAAGCAGTCTGCGCTGATTGCAAGCAAGAGTGTGAAGTGCCATTCAAACCTGACACAAGTAGGCCAGTTTATTGCCGAGAATGTTGGGCAAAAAGAAGACCACCAAGAAGACGGTATTAAGTTTTGAACTATCATTTTTTGTTCAAAGCCAAACTCCTTCCTCTTTTTTCGCTATAATTTCAGTTTTGCTATCTATCAGATTTCGTCTAACAAATCCCCAAGAACTTTCTAAATTCTAAAGGGGGAGAAAAATAGAATTTCTAAAAAAATAAACTGATTTAGACAATAGAAATTAGAAAAAAAGAAAAGGGGGATAACAAGTAAAACATAGGAGAGGTTCGTCGAATGTGGGAAATAGCGGGCATAGATGTCACCCAAATAGTTGAGATAGTTATAGTGTTAGTGGCTACCTACTTGGCCGCGAGAATTGTACATAGAGTGCTAGAAAAGTTTTTTGAGAAAACTCCCTTTCCAGAGGAGATTGAAAACTGGATTGTGAAGATTTCGAAATATGTAGTATATGTTATCGGAGTTTTCGTGGTGCTTTCTGTTTCAAATTTTGACCTTACTTCAGTGATTGTTGGGTTAGGCGCCTTCAGCATTGCCATAAGCTTTGCCATGAGTAATATAATCCAGAATTTTGTCTCCGGCATAATAGTGCAGAGTGACAGAGCCTTTAAAGTTGGAGATGAAATCCAAGTAAGAATAGCTGGTAAAGAATATGAGGGAAAAGTTGTGAAAATGAGGATAAGAACAACCATCATAAAAACCAAAGACGGCGACAAAGTATCCGTACCCAATTCCGCATTTATAACCAACCCCGTCATCAGAAAGAAAAAAACCTCTAAAAAATCTAGCACAAACTAGACCTCAACTAAACTCGCTTTGTTAATCATATTGGCGCTGCGGTAAAATTTTTCGAAGATAAGATTAAGAAAATCCAAATTAGAATAACGATTAGCTACGCGCACACAGCCAGCATGTTCATTTTTCTGTTAGGCATCGTAAACGTTATGAAGGCTCGTGGGTGCAAATTAATAATTAAATCTTCAGAGGAACAACACTTGAAAAAGTTTGATGTGATTGTGGTAGGCGCCGGAACCGCAGGTTGCATGACTGCGAAAACCGTTGCTGACGCTGGTCTTGAAGTTTGTCTAATCGACCGCAAAAAGAAAGAAGAAATAGGCAATAAAGTCTGCGGAGATGCCATAGGTAGGCATCATTTTAACCGTCTTAGCTTAGACTATCCTTCTGGAAAAGAACTGGAGCGAACAATGGTTGGGATCACGGTTCATTCGCCTGACCTGAAAACCATGGTTCATGTGAAGGGGAAGGGACTTTACGGGTTTATTGTTAATCGACTTCTCTTTGGGCAGAGACTGTTAAGAGACGCAATTAACGCTGGGGCGACCTTTATCGAGTCAACTCAAGCGGTGGAGCCTATCATAAAGGATAATTTTGTCACCGGAGTCGTAGTTAAGGACTTGACATCAAAAAACAAGACTAAACTGAATGCTCAAGTCGTAGTGGATGCGAGTGGCTTTTCCGCTGTTTTGCGAAAAAAACTTCCTATCGAAATTGGAATTGAAACGAACGTTGACCAGAAGGATGTCGCGATTTGTTATCGGGAAATTCGCGAATTAGTAGAACCAATCGCTGAACCAGAGTATTGCGCAATTTTCTTCAATCAAAAAGTTGCTCCAGGAGCATATTACTGGATTTTTCCGGAGGGCGCGAAGAAGGTGAATGTGGGCTTAGGAGTAAGTATGTCCAAAGGTTTTCCAAACCCAAAAAACCAGCTTTACAACCACGTCCTATCTCAACCACTGTTTAAAGGGTCATCGATCACAAGCGGAGGCGGAGGACAGGTTCCAACACGGAGACCCTTGGACCGCATGGTAGGAGACGGCATTATTATCGCTGGAGATGCTGCCTGCCAAGTGAACCCCATCCATGGCGGCGGGATGGGGCCATCCATGATGGGTGGAGCTCTCGCTGGAAAAACCATTATTGAAGCCATGGAAAGAAGGGATATGAGCAGGGAAGGATTATGGCTATACAATGCTAGGTATATGCAGTCGTACGGAGCCAAGCAAGCGGGTCTGGATGTCTTCCGCATGCTTCTTCAAAAGTTGAGCGACGACGACTTAAACTATGGCATGAAGCATCGTTTGGTCACTGGGGCGGATGCCTTAAAGGCGAGCATGGGCGAGGATTTACATCTTAACATAACAGAAGCTACCCGCCGAATTTTCAGAGGGTTGAGAAAGGTCTCTCTTCTCAAAGAATTACGTCGTACAGCGGATATGCTAAAAAAAGTGAAGACCTGCTATAATAACTATCCCACATCGCCTAAAGACTTTGATGTATGGAGAAAGAAGGCGCAAGACCTGTTTGAAAAAGCGAGTGGATGAAACAATTGCTAAACCCCGATGTCTGAGAATACAACGGTAAGGAGAAACAGAGACTATCAATGAGAATAAATGGTAAGGAATGATCGCGTAGCGAACATGCATGTCGTAGCGTTGGTCACTGGCGGTAAAGATTCAACGCGTACCTTAGAGTTTTGGAGATATTAAGAGCTAAGCGCGTTTATCTTGGAGGCTCTGGATCTCTAATGATGTTTTGTGTTAGACAGTGGATTGTTCCGCTGTTCCTAGGTAGGACAAGAGATGGGATTTCCACTTCGATAACTTCTATCTTCTCCTTCTCCAGAATCCTCCTAAGCTCATTACTGTCTGGGTCGGAGGCTATCATGACTTTTCCAGGCTCGATTGTTACACATGCACCCTCAACTCCTCGTGGTAATCGTATTAAGCACATCTTTAGCTCATTCTCCAAATACTCAATGAACCCGTAGGGAAGTGGTTGAATCCACAAGTTCAACAAAGCCGTATGTTTATCAACCATGCATAAGGGTTCATGTGCCTCCTATGTAGGCACCGTGATTACCTCCACTTCTGGCTGAGTGGTCTTCACTATCTCTGTTACTTGTCTGACTCCCTCATCGTTGGTGCGGCGGCCAGTTGTAATCGCTAGGTGTGTCTCATCTAGCCACATTACACTGCCTCCTTCAACAATCCCCGCTCCATGCACTATGCCGAGGACTGGGCAGCCGATTTCGAGGTAGGTCTGTGCGGTGAAGACTTCTTCACCTCTTCTTAAGGCATCGTACATCCTTCCAACGATCATCCCGCCTTTACAAGAGAAGGATGGGTCACGACAGTAAATTGACTTCACTAGACGAGGGGGCTTGTACGTTTCAGGTTTCCTTATCACAACCTCTACTCCTTCATCTTTAAAGGCTTGTACTAAGCGTTCATGGTCTTCAATCATTTCCTTTAGGTTAGGTTTTTCAGTGTATCTCCAAGCCTCAAATGGAGGTTTTATACTGTTGATCGCTTCTCCAGGCTTATGTAGGAGCACCGTTCTAAGCCTACCTATCTCTGTGTTAGCGCCCCAACATCTACCCCAATACTTTTCAACCTCATCTTCAAAACGTGTCTTCAGTTTTGGATGCCACTTCTCATAAACTTCTTCGTAATAATCTGCATCTCCAAAACTCTTCTCCATTTCCATAAACCTCTTTTCAATGTTTACTTATGATACTTTCTTATTTTTTTAACATATAACGATTGTTAACCTCTGAGGATTGATGAATACAATTTAGGGAAAAGTAGCAAAAATTGCATGATTACAGCTTATTAATCTAAGACTATCATTAGTCAGTTGGTTGCGTGTTGGATATGCGTGTTGCAGTGTTGGTCACGGGCGGTAAAGACTCAGCGCTAGCGTTACATCGGGTCTTAAAACGAGGTCACGAGGTGAAACATCTGGTCACCATGCTTCCACAACGAGAAGACAGCTGGATGTTTCATTTCCCCAACATCCGCTTAACCGATCTCTTCGCTGAAGCAGCTGGACTCCCGCTGATCAAAGCTGAAACTACAGGGGTCAAGGAAAAAGAACTTGAAGACCTTAAACGCTTGCTCGAAACCCTCGACGTAGACGGAGTTGTATCCGGAGCCATATCTTCACAGTATCAGAAGAAGAGAATCGACAAGATCTGCCAAGGACTAAACCTTAAGTCTATTGCACCTCTCTGGCAGGAGAGTCCCATAAAACTGCTGAAAGAACTCCTCAAACTCAACTTCGAAACCGTTATTATAGGCGTGTACGCTCTTGGGTTTGATAAAAGCTGGCTTGGAAGAAAATTTAACTCAACAACCCTGAGCGACCTCATTAAACTCAACGAAAAATATAAGGTGTCTTTAGTGGGAGATGGCGGAGAATACGAGACCCTAGTCCTAGATGCGCCGTTCTTCAAAAAGAAAATTCAACTGCATCAAACGGAGAAAGTTTGGGAAGATCACAGTGGATACTTGCTCGTTAAGAAAGCTGTGCTCCTCGACAAAAATGTTTAATTATAATAACTTCATTACTGTCTATTTTAGCGCTCTAAAGACCATTAAACGAAAAGGTTTAGTCACAGAAAGTCAACGGTTAATACGGCAAAAATAAAAGGGAGATCACTACTAAACTCTGCCACACAACAATCTAACCGCATGGGATGTAACTAAAAAATTGAACCGGAAGTCGGAGGGAAAAGTTTAGAAAATGACTTACAAGTACATCGCGAAAGCTTGGAAGAGGCCTGACGCTTCCTTTGTTAAGGAATTGATGTGGCAAAGGCTCATAGAGTGGCGTAAACAGCATGCAATCATTAGGGTTGAAAGGCCCACGCGTCTCGATAGGGCTAGAAAACTCGGATACAAGGCTAAGCAAGGGTTTGTTGTCGCCAGAGTTCGTGTTCGACGCGGAGGCTTGAAGAGGATTCGACCAAAAGCGGGACGAAGGCAAAAACGAATGGGGGTCGCTAAATTCAAACCAGCCAAAAGCTTAAGACTGATTGCTGAGGAAAGGGCGGCGAGAAAGTTTCCCAATTTGGAAGTCTTGAATTCTTACTGGGTTTGGGAAGACGGTCGCTTCAAATGGTTTGAAATTGTCATGGTGGATCCAAGTCATCCAGTAATCCAATCGGATAAAGATGTCAACTGGATATGTAAACCCGCTCATCATAGACGAGTTTTCCGTGGATTAACCAGCGCTGGCAAGGAAGTTCGCGGGCTTCGTCATAAGGGGCGCGGAGCCGAGAAGATTCGACCAAGTCGCGTGGCATCTCTTAAACGAAGAAAGAAGAAAGGCTGACATACCTATGAAAGTTCATTCAATAGTGCAGAAAAAAGACAAACGAACAAAGGGAGGTAGGGGCTTCAGCAGAGGTGAGTTTAGGGAGGCAGGGATAGACGTTAAGCGAGCGCTTAAGTTGGGCATACCAGTTGATTCGAGAAGAAAAACAAAGCATGAAGAAAATGTGAAACGGCTCAAACAATATTTGCGAAGTTTGGGCTGAGAGAGAATCTCACCTGATGCACATGGATTAAATCATTTAAACGGGAAAGGAATTAGTGTAGATATAATTGCGTGGCGTGGCTTTGTCTCAGACACTTATAAGCTATCTTGACATTCGGTTCTCTGTACATGCAACTGAGAACTCAGACAAAGTTTTTGAGGCAGTGCATCACCTTTTTCCACCAAACCACGTTGATGACGTAGTTTTTAAGAAAGCCAAACTGAAGGGTCACTATGGTAATCCTATCACTCTTTTTGAAACTAGAATAAAGAAGAAAGAAATAGTTGAAGCTGTAGTTAAGGCTCTCTCCTCTGGTCTTAGCGAGTTGGATAAAGAGACGTTGCTGAGAGAGATAGATTTACATATGAAAAAAGGAAGCCTCTACATTAGATTGGATAAGCAAGCTGCATTTCAAGGCGAGTTTAAGCTTTGCTCCGCTGATCCGATTCGCGTGCACATTCGATTTAAGAAGAGAAAACTTGAGGATATAATCAAAACTTGTAGAGAACTTGGGATACTGTTATGAAAAGATTTGTTGACCTCCATCTGCAACCGTCAATTAAAGACCTAACTCAAGTGAAGAAGATGGTTAGCTTAGCCTCTGAGCTAGGCTACCGCATGGTTGGCATAACCCTCCCTCCAAATGTTACACGAGATACAGTTAAACAACTACAAAGCATATGCAGCAACGTTAAAACAAACCTTATTACGAGGGCGGACTTGTACCCAAAAACACCTCATGAACTACTCCATAACCTGAGACGCTTCAGACGAAAATTTGAGGTCATATCAGTGATCTGCACATCAAAAGCTGTCGCGAGGCAAGCAGCCAAAGATCGACGAGTAGACCTTCTCTCCTTCCCAGCCACGAATCCCCGCAAACGATTCTTTGACCATGCTGAGGCGGAACTCGCTTCCAAAGTGTTTTCATCCCTTGAAATAGACATAGCACCGCTTATTTCATTAAAGAGTTTCCAGAGAATTCGCCTTCTCTCCAGTCTCCGAAAAGAGATGGAGATTGCAAGAAAATTCGGTGTGCCCGTTACGATTTCTAGTGGAGCAACTAACACCCATCTTATTAGAGGACCCTATGACTATGCTGCCGTCACTGCTCTCTTCGATATGGCTACGCCGCTTGCTCTGCGTGCTCTATCAGAGACTCCCTTAACCATTGTGGAACGGAACAGAGAGAAGTTGAACCCAAATTTTGTAGCTCCGGGCATACGTCTTGTAAGGAGGAAAAACTGTTGTCCAGACGCATGAGAAAACGGTACCTTGCCTTTAAAGTTGTGAGTGAGCAACCAGTCAGCAAAGGAGATGTAGCGGATGCTGTTTGGAATGCTGTCCTACGACTCTTTGGAGAATATGGTGCCAGCCAAGCCAACCTTGCCTTAATTGAATACGACCAAGAGAAAAGTTGGGGTATCATACGTTGTTCGCATAGAGCCGTTGAAATGGTTAGAGCTTCAATTGCTTCCGTAACGGAGATAAATGAGAAGCCAGTTGCCATTCACGTTCTAAGAGTTTCTGGAACGTTAAAGGCTCTTAAACGAAAGGTTTCGCTGTAAAAACACAGTTATATGCACGCGCGATTAAGTATTCTGTGTACTATTCATTTTCTCTCGAGCAACCCGAATCTTCTCACATTTTTCAGTTGCCTTCTCAACAGCCCTCATCAATGCAGTTCTGATCTGACTCCCTTCAAGTTCATATATTCCCTCAATCGTTGTCCCCCCCGGTGTAGTAACCATGTCCTTTATATTGGCCAAGTGTCTCCGGCTTTCTAGAATAAGCTTACCTGTTCCAAGAACCGTCTGCGCTGAGCTGTGCAGTGCCAGCTCTCTTGGCAAACCAACTTTTAAGCCCGCGTACATCAGGGATTCTACAATCACAGAGATGTATGCTGGTGCGCTTCCGCTTAGTGCGGTTATAGCGTCCATGTATTTCTCTTCAACTTCCTGACTTACCCCCATGGAGTTAAGGATTTTCTCAACTTTCTCTTTGTCTTCCGATGTTACGTCACCGTTACAGCAATATGCGGTAAATGACTCCTGCACTAAAAGAGCCACGTTTGGCATGGTTCTAACAAATCTGGCTTCGGGAACTATTTCTTTATAATATTCTAATGGAACCGTGGCAGCTGTGGAAATCACCAGTTTTCCTTCAGCTTCTTTCCTTATCTCTTTCAGAACGTTTCCAACATCGTTTGGCTTGACACATATGAAAACGATATCAGATTGTTTGGCGGCTTTCTTGTTGTCTCTGGTTACAACAGCCCCTAACTCTTCTAGCTCCTTAATTTTTTCTATCCTTCTTCTCGTAGCTATAATTTTGCCATTATATCCGCTTTTCAGCAGGCTTTTCACTATGGCTCCACCGATTACTCCTGCACCTATCACGGCAATATCGTTACTCATAATGTTCTTCCTCTATTCACTAGTTAATTACATATTTCTGCAGTTGGCTAACTCTTTAATCTTATCTTTTACGTAAAGTAAACCTTATTTTTTTAGCATTCTCTTGGATGAGAAGCATGTTGAAGAAGAAGCTTTACATGATTTCTCTGGCAACACTCAAAATTCTTACGTAGTCAGCAGTGTCGTCACAAGCGTCGGCTACGTGTTCCATTTCCTCGATCAAGTCTTTGAGCAGCAAGATTGTGGCAGCATTCATTTTGTTTGAATGTTTAAGGAGTAACGACTTTGATTTCACATATTTTTTGTCAACTCTGTGTTCTATCTGATCAATTTTCTTTGCCAACTCAGTGGCTTCAACCGGGTTCGTCCCTAGCTTCTCGATGGCCTTACGTAGAGTAGTTGCACAATCCACCAAGTCTTTAGCGGTTTCAACAAATTGTTCCCACATCTCTTTTGGAACCTTCGCCTTCAACAAAACAAGTACCGCTCTTGATGCGTCTTTCACGTGATCCGCCATTACATCTAATCGTTTCACCAGATGCATGATGTCTTCTCGATCTTTTGAAGGTAAGTTGCCTCTCGTCAGCTCTTCGAAAACAATTCTTCTGAGTTCGTCAATCTCGTGTTCTGTGACGGACAGTCTTTCTATGGATTCTGTTGCCTTTTTTTGTTCTCCTTTTAGAGCCGCGTTGATAGATTTTTCCAATTCCACCACTGTATCTATTGCCAATGTCATCTGCCTGTCCGCGATTTCTAGGACCTTAGACTTACGCCTTTGAGCGAACCATCCTTCCATGTGGTTTCACCTTTTAACCAGAAGTTGTTTTAATATTATATTTATTAGCATCATGTTTATTTAAAACTCTCCTTTTTTATTCAAGAGCCAGCTCCTCTTTCAATCCTTTTTTAGGATATGTAAAAATGAGAGTTCTTTCGATTGGAAAGCTGACAGTAACTTTTTCCTGAACGTCAAGCCATTTTTCAATTAATGCTGGGCGAACAGATACCATAAGGTCTCCATTTTCAAGTCTAATTTCATATCTTATGCTTGTGCCTTCGAATCGACGTTTTTCAATCTTACCGAAAATCGAGTTTTCTTTTCTTTTTTTCCCTTTCTCAATCATTAGAATTTCTGGTCTTACAGCTACGGCGACTTTCTCCTCTCTTTTTCTTTTATGATCTAACGCTTGAACCAAGATGCCTCCACGTAGTTCAATGGTTATTTCTTTTTGAGCTACCTTTGATACGTAGCCTTCTAGAAAGTTTGATTCTCCGATGAAGTTAGCTACGAAAATGTGTTGTGGTTTCATATATAATTCCTGAGGGGTCCCAACCTGTAGGATTCTTCCTTTTTTCATTACGGCTATTCTGTCAGAAATTGCCATGGCCTCGCTTTGGTCATGGGTCACGTGTATGGCTGTTAATCCGAGGTCTTTGACAAGTTTTCTCACGTCGTATCTTAGTTCAAACCGGATTTTTGCGTCTAAAGCACCTAAAGGTTCGTCTAACAGTAGTAGTTTGGCGCCTGCGGCTAAAGCTCTGGCTAATGCGACTCTTTGCATCATTCCACCGCTTAACTCTCGTGGATAAGCATTTAAACGGTCACGTAGTAGAACCATTTCCAACATTTCGTCTCCAATTCTGTTACTCTTTTCTTTGTCCCATGCTTTCACTCGTGGTCCATAAGTTACGTTGTTCCAAACATCCATGTGGGGGAAAAGCGCGTAAGTTTGGAAAACAAATCCGATTTCTCTATTTTCTGGTGGAATATTGGTGACAAGCTTATTTTTAATGAAGATTTTTCCCTCGCTGGGTTGAACTAATCCAGCGATTAATCTGAGCAGAGTGGTTTTGCCGCATCCACTTGGTCCTATGAGAGAGAAGTACTCCTTGTCGTGCACTTGAAGGCTTACGTTTTCTACTGCAACAATTTTGCCGTATTTTTTTGTGACGTTCTCTAAGCGGACTTCAGGCATTCTAGTAGCCCCGTAAGCTTAAGATGAGGATACATTTCACTAATATATTAAACATGTTAATGTCTTCCTCTAACTGTGCCTCTTAAAATTAATAGGATAATGAAGGATAAGATGATCAAAAAGCCGCATCCAAGACCAATTTCCATCGGAGTGGCTAGCCCGGTTTGTTTGATCCATTCAACAAGTAAAACTGGAACAGTTTTCAATTTACTTACCACCGCCACAGTGGCGCCAGTCTCACCAACGCTTCTTGTGAACATCATGATTGCTCCAGCAAACAAAGAATATTTTGTTAAAGGCAGAATGATTGTTCTGAACACTGTAAATGGTTTAGCCCCAAGTGTTTTGGAAGCTTCTTCCAAATCCATGTCAACTCTTTCAATGGCAGCACTCATCGACCTGACAAAGTAGGGATAGGTAATTGCGAGATGAGCGAAAAGCAACAATCCAATTTCAGGTACAAATGGGAAGTTGCTCCAGAAAATGCTGAGAGAGACACCCAGCGCAATGGACGGGACTATCATGGGAATATTAACTAGCACATCCAGAACCGTTGAAGGTAGCCCTCCCAGTCTCTTTCTAGCGATAAGAACTGCCATCGGCAAACCAACTATGGTATTCAACAAAGTCGCGACGAATGCTATACCATATGATAAGGAAATGCTCTGCCAGTATCCTTGCCAGATACCCGTGCTGCTCAGTGCTTGGTTAAGCGTACCGTTTAAAACGGCGTTTACCGTTGGAAGAGCGACGAAAAGTGAGGGGATGAGAATTAGAACAAAAAACACCAAGAGAGTTGAAATATTTCTCAAGTTTGTGAGGCCATGGCTACTTAGTTTTCTTTCAGCGACTGGCCAAACTTTTCTTACGGGTATTTTTAGTTTTGGGCCAAGTATCCTTATGGTTGCATAGATTATGCAAGAAACCGCTATCAGAATGAAACTAACGAAAACCAAGGCGCTTTCATATCCAAGCTCTTGTGAGGTTCTAAGGTTGTTAAGTAAGACTGGTCCGTTCTCAAATGTTCCTGCAGCTATAACGGTTGCTCCCGTCTCAGAAATTGATCTTGCAAATGCCAATGTAAAAGCCGCAATAAACGATAGTTTAAGTATTGGAAACGTAACGGTTCTATCCGCGGTAACTGGTGCTGCTCCCAAAGTTTTGGAGGCTTCCTCATATGTTCGTTCATAGTCGAAGAGGGCGCCAACCATCACTCTAACCACGGCGGGATAGGAGAAAACGAAATGGACTAGAATTATTAGGAGCCAGCCAGGTGATACTAAACTTGCTCCAAAGAGTGAAGAGATGCCTTGAGTCTCATCGCTCCAGAACAGCCCTATTGAAAAACCAAGAGCCACAGTGGGTACAATGAAGGGAATATCAGCAAGTGTGTCCAGAGCGTCAAGCCATTTAGACTTTCGTCTCCAAATGAACCAAGCCATCGGCAGACCAGCGATTATATCTATGATTGAAACGAACAAAGCAATTGCAAATGACGCATAGATGGCTGACGTTGCTCTGGACATCAAGGCTGGGTTTTCAAAGATTTGGCCAATCAGATTCCATTTGAGAAGTATTCCAAGAATTGGTGGAAACAAAATTAATGCAAAAAAGAACGTCACAGCGCATGCATAAATCAAACCTCGTATGCTTCGCTTAGAAGAAAGTACTTCGAGAAACCTCACAAGGCCCCAATCTTTCACAGTGATCATTCCATCCATTTTCTTTTAAAGTATCTCAAGTTTGAAACTTCTCAAGTTACTTTCACAATGAGATGTTTTTACTCATAAATTTTCACATATTTTACCAGACAAATCGTTGACTACGGTACAATTATTGACGTTCAGTATTAATCGTCACTTCATAAGAGATTTTGCCATCAAAAACTACGTAAAAAACACATGTGTAAGGAGCAGTGATTTAATGCCTTTCTTAAAACGAGACGCTATTGAAAAATACCGAAAGATCAGCGAGAAAATAATAGACTCACTTTTGTTATCAAAACTCAGTAACCTCTTTGAGAAAAACCTCAGTTTGACAGAGTTACTAGGCTGGCTTCATGAGAAGGTTAAATGGAGTGATGGTGACATAATTCGACACAATGATCCTATGGAAATACTGATTTACGGTAAAGGAAAATGTGGAGAGTTCAGCATTCTATTCACTGCTCTCTGTTTGGCACACAACTATCGTGCTAGATTAATTCTTGACATGTCTGATCATATATGGACAGAAGTTTGGAATGAAAAACAAAAAAGATGGATTCATGTGGATCCTTCAGAGAAAAAAATTGATGACCCGGAAATGTACGAAAGAGACTGGAAAAAAGACCTGAAAGAAGTGTACGCTTTTGAGAATGGCAACATGCAAAATGTGACAAGCCAGTACAAAATAGCGAAGAACCAGACTGTGATTAGTTCCTCTTAGCAGGCGAAGAATGTGAAAAAAGAAATTTAAGTCTATTCAAGCGTGTTTTTTGGTTGCAAAATCTTATAATTCAGAATTGCAAGGCTTTATGATTGGTGAACATTACATGGAGAAGGTTGGTGTCGAACTGGAGTATCTTGGAGATGTTGATTTTAAAGTGAAGTTTGGACATGGAGCAATGGATGATTTAGTCATTGCTGCGTCTCGTGTTCCCGAAGATCAAAGTGGAGGAGTTGCTCGGAAGCTTTTAGCCGCCTCCGTCACATATTGCATGGCTGGTTGGCTGTTTACTCTACTTCAGAAGACTCGTGTTGATGTTAATGCGTTTAAGGCGAGGACTGAGGTAACGATGAGTAAGGATGAGTCTGGTCGAGACTTTGTTGACAAAATTAACATTCAGATTCAAGTGCAAATCTCTGATGAAGACGTTAACGCCTTTGAAAGGTGTAAGTCAATTGTGGATAGAGGTTGCCTAATCAGTCGAAGTCTCATAAGAGGAGTTAAGGTTACCCATTCGATTTCACGTACATGATAGTCTCACTTGCTTTTCAAATTCCTGAAGGAATGTGGTGGACCGGGGGGGATTTGAACCCCCGTCCTCCTGAGTGCAAGTCAGGCGTTCATACCAGGCTGAACTACCGGCCCAAACAAATCATAAACACGACTACAGAACTAAACCTTTTCGATAATTTATACGACTACCAATTAAAAGAAAGATCCAATAAGAACTTCTGGCGAAGTTTGCAGGACGAGTTTGAATTTGTAGTTTCTGGCGGTGTATTTATTAAATTACGTAATAATCGATAACTTTCTGTAATCGTTTCGGCGGAGAAGGTAGCCCAAACGCAGAGAGTTTCTTTAATATGCTTACTATTTGAGGTTGGAAACGTACAATATCTGTCAATGTTACGAGACCGAGAAGTTTTCCGCTTTTCACTATGGGCAGTTTTTTGATCTTCATCTTAAGCATAAACTTTATAGTGTCTTCAATGTCCATGTCAAGGTCTCCAAAAATTAGAGGCGCTGACATGATTTGCCAAATCTTGAGTTTTGCTGGTTTCTTTGACTTAGCCAAAACTCTCTTTAACAAATCTCTTTCCGTTACGATTCCGATGGGTTTCCCATGTTTTGTCACAATTAAACATCCTATCTCATGTTTGTTCATGAGCTCCACAGCTTTCGTCGCAACTTCATCTGCTTCCACAGTCACTACATCTTCAACCATGATGTTTTCAACTTTCAGCATTGATAACACACCTAACTAAACCTTACCCCAACGGTATTTTAATGGGTTATGAATTCGCAGTGTGGAGTACAATTAAATATGAGTAAAAGCTATTTTGGCATTTTTCTCATTAAATGGGGTATTGTCCATACTTTTTGGCGGCTGAAACCATAGCCTTAACATTTTCAAAAGGAGCGTTTAAAGGAACTTCGCAGCCAGAGCTAAGCATAAAACCTCCGCCCTTAGCAGCCTTTTTGAGGCACTCTCTAGCCTCTCTTTTCACGTCATTCGGCTTTCCGTTTAAAAGGACACTGACTGGATCAATATTTCCCTCTATACAAACTTTTTTCCCGACCTTGTTCTTAGCGAATGCAAGATCCACTTGATAGTCCAGCTCAATTATGCGAGTTCCAGCATCCACCATCCGCTCAAGGATGGGGCTGGTCTTACCGCAAATATGTAGCGACGGGATTCCACCAACCTCGCTGATGGCTTTTAAAACTTCTTTTATGGGTGATAAGGCAAATTGGTCAAACGTCTTCGGAGAGATAAGAGTGGAGGAAGCTATAGGGTCTGCCACGACAACTATGTCGGTTCCATGTTCCACAGTAGCTACAGCAAACCGTTTTGAGGACTCAGTTGCCGGCTTCAAGATGTCGTAAACAAGCTTCGGGTTTCTGACGAGGTCCATTAGAAGTTGGTCTTGACCGCGCAAGATACTTGTAAGGGTGAGTGGTCCAGGTACGTATTTGAAGATTGGTACGTTTTCTCCAATTTTTTCTTTAACCAAGTTAATGGCTTTAAGGTGTAGAGGTAATCGCCCGTCTTGTTCAGGATCTGCAACCTTAATTTTGTCCAGGTCGCTTTGTTCCTTTATCTGTTGGTCCTTAACAAAAGGAATGTTGTTTGGCTGGATTTGAAGTTTGCAACCCATAGCTTCAGCCATTAAATTAAAGGACGACTCCCAACCAACATAGATTCCATCATATCCCGCAGACTTGTAACCGGCTACAAGAGCATTCGCCATCTTTTCAGCGCTGTATAATGCCTCAGAAAACTGGATGCCGATGAGCTGTGCCGTAGTGTAAGTTACCATGGGCACCACTGGAACGCGATCAGGCTCTTTCAGCTCGATGGCTGCCATAACTCGCTGGAAAGCTGTTGGTGTGGACATAGTATCCTCTCCTAAATACTCTGTAGCCAATAACATATTAAAAGTGTGTCAGAGGTCGGGGCAGGGATTCGAACCCAAGCGCCATTTGCTGTCCGTAATTACGTTGCGCCGTCGGCTTCCGTTGGCTACATGATTATCTCGAGTGCTCTGCGCGCGCGCTCAAAAAAGATCACTTCTTCAAGAAGAAATAAAAAAGAAGAGTTATCTTTGTTCGAGTCGTTGCACGCGGTTACTTGAACCATTTGGCCTGTTTTACCGTTTCTACCGTGATTTCCTGCTTCTTGCCACAGCCGTCGCAAACGCACCTTTTCTTGATGTTCCTGAACCATTCCATGTTCTTGTTATAGGGATCCGTGCAGAAGGTTTCAAGAACGATTAGCTGACCATCGCAATCTTCACATCTTGGCGACATTTCACATTATCTCCTTTGCAACACCTGAAGAGTAGAAACCCAATTTCCGCACGGACATATAAGGGATACGGTGACGCGTACGCATTCATGGTGTACTAACTTTTATTTGATGTGATTTGTAAACTTCTTTTTCCTGAAAGATTTTGGAAAACTTAATCAAACCATTTTTATATAGACCTATATATCTTCCAGCAGAAGGAGCAGTATTAGATGGCAATAACCATAGATGATGCTGGTATCGGAGACCTTCTTTTCGGTGTGGTTATAGGCGCCTTTCGCGATGAGACCCAAGAATTTAGATATGACATCGTGGATGTCAAGTATTTCAAACCTCAGCGATTCCGCCGAAAAGAGTATCTGAATCAAGCTTCAAGGGTTGTATTCCAACTACTGGGCAAACTCCAACTCAAGGCAGAGGAACCAATCCACATCTGCAAGGGCTACATCTTCGACGAGGCTGTTAAGGATTTGAGAAGAAGGTATGGCGACGACCGAATTCGCAGAGTCAAAGTGACGGGGGAGCCACAACGCCTTACAGAAACAGCATATCTTGATGAAATAAGAAACTTGGGCTACGAGCCACTGAAGGAGAGAGACGAGAAGAGGGCGAAGAGCTTCTTCCACATGATGAACTGGCTGAAGAAAAACCCAGACAAACTAAGATACGCCAAGACTGGCTGGCCACGCCTGTCTAGATACCGTCTATTTAGATCATATCATCAAGCTCGAAAGCCTTAATTTCGCGCGCATCAACCTACTGAATTTCCGACGCACAAATGCATGCGTACCCACCGCGCCCCGTAGCATATTATGCGCGCAACCGCCTCGGCATTTCCCTTAGGTGGCAATAAAATAGCCGCCCGCGCACAAATTTAATAGGTTCAATTGCGTCCTCTTTGTCCATGGATTTAACATCTCTTGTTGCATCTTTTGTGCTGGTCGCGGTTGCTGAGTTAGGTGACAAGACGCAGATTGCCGTGATAGCTCTCTCAGCTGAGTACGAATCCGCCTTGCTGGTCTATCTTGGAGTGATGCTTGCATTTGCTTCTATCACTGGGATTGGTGCATTGGTTGGCACAGGACTAACGAGATTTGTCCCACTGAAATATATTCAGCTTGGAAGCGGGATTGTCTTCATACTTTTCGGCATCATATTTCTGATTAGTGCGGTTTTGGGATAAGCTCGATTGTATAACTTATATAGACTACTCATTACAGACCCAGCGCGGTTTCAAGTATCAGCCATACTCCAACCATGAAGATTACAAAACCAGCCAACATTTCCAAGTGTCTTTCTACCTTTTCAAGCCTCGTCACATACTCGATTGCCTTGAGCGCCACTGAAGTCAGAATCACCATCATTCCGATAGTGGCAACAGCGTAGCTGAGCATGACCCAAAAGGTCGTGGCTGCCCCGTATGGAACTGCAACGACAAGAACTGGGATCAAGGTGAAGCAAGGCGCTATGCCAACTATGGCAACAATCCATGCACCCCAACTGACATCAGGATTTTTTGCCGAACCGAAGTTGTGCTTGGCGTGATTGGACCCGTGTGAGTGACCGCCATGTTTCCGTTTCCATGAAAGTGATGCATATGCTATGCCGAATGCCATCAGTAGAAACCCAGAAACTTGCTGTGCTGACTCGGCAACATGTTGCGCTAATGTAATACTGGCAAACAATGCCAAAGCCCCGAAACCCATCGATACGGAAATGTGGATTAAGCCTGCGACGAGTGTAACCCCGGCCATTTTCTTGACGGTCCAGCCCTGGGCGCGTCCGATCATGGCCAACGGAATCTCGTGGTCAGGAACCAGTGTGTGAAGGACAGCAGCCACTGCTGCGGAAACCACTAGGATCAATGTAGGATCCATTGAGAATCTCTCAACTTTCTTCAAGATTCCCCTTTCACAGGCTTAAAAACTTGTTGATTGCCACAAGTCGGCATCAACCTACTAGTTTTTTGCGCGCGCCCGGTCACATCCCCCGCGTGCATTTAGTGCAAATTGAGGCACTTTTACTATTAATAAAATACCCCCCAGCAGGCATTATTTTCGGGTTGTAAAAAGGTCCTAATTTGCACTATTTGCACTTTTCGCGACCCTGACGCATGCGTGCACGCGCACAAGGAGTTACCGTTTCGTCGATTCGAAGGAGGAAATGGTCATGTTTAAACGGTTCTTAACCTCCTCGAGTGAAGGAGTTAGCTCCGCAGGGGTGAACCTGCCATTCAGAACATCGATTCGCTCAAAGATAAGGAGATACAAGCTGTAGACGATTTCAAGGCTTAGCTTGTACCGAGGTTCTAAGCAGTCACTGATTTTGTCGATTGCCCGCCTGGTCTTACGCCTATAATATTCGACGAAAGTGCAGTATTTTTTAATCAATCTACGAAAGCCAGAGTTCACCTCACTTCCACCCGCTATTTCCCTTAGCATCAATGAATTCAATCCGTTTTCCGTCATCAGACTGTTTGCAAAGTAGTTCAAACTGTTATTCTGGTCTTTTTGAAAATCGCGTATGATATGAACCAGATAACAAAAGAGGGCTGCCGGTCTGGCTACCTTTCTTATGTCAAACTGAGGCGGACGATAGCGACCATTCTCTTTGACAACACCACACAAATGTACAAAAATAGACGCTGGAGCGACCGCAGCCCCCTCTGCGTATCTAAGAAAAATCGGAAAGGTTCTAAAGCCGTCATGGTATATATCATAGATCATCGATTTTGAAAACCTTTGCCAAGGCCACGAGGGAATTTGGAATCTTTTTATGGTTTCAACTAGGCTGTTTTTGAACCGATCCACACGATACGGTGCCGTTGATTTCCTCAACCCAATCGTTGATCCTGGTAGTAAGTCTCTGTTTCTCAAATTCTGATATTCTGCGGGCGGTGACTTTGCGGTTGTCAATCAAATCATCAATGTCCCGCAGGGATCGGTAGC
>DAOVGL010000046.1 GCA_030672415.1 Candidatus Bathyarchaeota archaeon | reverse complement strand
GAGTCCCTAGGACCAACCAAAACTTCCCATCCAGTTAACTGCTCAATCTCCCCGCTTAGTCTCGCTGCCTTGCCAGGTATGATCAGTTTTCTATGCTTCACCTTTTCCTCTATCTTGGTCTCCTTAACAACTTCAGCTATCTTCTCAGCGGTAAGTTGCCGACCTGCCACTGCGCTGTCAACAGAAATTCCTTCAGTGTCTGCCACGATCAGGTAGCCATTCACGCCGCTAGCCTCAATGTCGGACGCAACCGTGTAATAGGTGAGAGCAAAGTTTGTGGTCAGCATTACCGGAGAGTTTTCATCTGGTTTCCCAATGGTTCTTAACCCGGGTTCCACAGCCACTGGCTTTCTCGGGTCCGTGTAGATGTTTTGTCTTAACACAACGTTTGGTAGAAGTACCCATCCGTCTTTGCTGTGCATTATCATGACATCAACGTATCGGGTGATGAGTGTCGAGGCAATGTAAGCTTCTTTCCATGCATTCACTTCTGGGGCGTCCACATGTTCCGCCCAAGCCACAATTGGCGTGCCTATTAACGGAAAGCCTGAAAGTTCATCGTCTCTCTTGCAAGCGGCTCTGCGGATCATCGTGAAATTGTTGATTGTGTCAGCTAATCCTTCATCTGGGAAAGTACCGGGATCCAAAACTAAATCTTCAACTCCATACTCCAACAACGTTTTCGTCAAAGACCGAAGAAAATTGAGGTTGTTTGGAGCGAAAGCTGTCAAGGGGCATTTGTACATCAAAGCCAGCTCTGCCAAGTCTTTCCAGTTGTCCTTGGTGGCGGCGTAGATGAGAGGTCTCCTGTTTTGGGCAGCCACTAATCCGTTTTCAAGAACTTCAGAACTAAACGAGCAGAGAATAAGCGGCAGATTGGTGTTCTCCACAACCTTCTCCACAGCGGATTTAAACTTAGCGGGATTGTTGGATGTTGATCGAACCGCAACCATGTTAAGCTTCAATACTTGACCAATATAATTGTAAGTGAATCCTTCAGTTCTTTTCACTCTACCCAACAACTCATCATCAGACATTTCATCCGTAACATCAAGGGCGATGGCAGTTGGGTTAGAATAACTAAACTCATGACGATACATCACAAGCTTGCCACCGATCTTAATTGCATGGTCACCCGTGCCTACAATAATTTCTTTGACCGGTGGTTTAAGCATCTCCCACAACGTTTTGTAAGACTTCGCATGCTCCTTCTCAAGGAGCGGAGGGCACAGTTCTATGATAACCTCTCGGTTAACCACCTTGGCGGCGAAAGCCATGCAGTTCTCTTCCCCGCATTCTTTGCAGTTTGTTTTTGGAAGCAACTTGTAAACGTCAATTGGGCTGATCGTTTTGACGCTTTCTTTTCTGATCTCTCTTTCAGACATGCCACATTCCACGCTAAATCTTCAGGGTAACCCATTCAGCAATCTTTTCAGGTCTTCCAGCGCCTCTGCCGCCCATCAACTCGTTAACAACCTCTTTAACTGTTTTCACAGCTGCAGGATGCATCATCATGAACAAGTCAACACCAGCTAGGAGAAGAGTTAATGCTGTAACAGTTTCCCAGATCGGTCCTCTGAGCTCACGGGGCTCCCATTCAGGACCCATCTTCATCCAAGCTTCTCTCGCAGCCCAAGCATTAGTTGTTCCCGAGCACATTGGATGTTGAAGGTCAGGGTCACCCATCAAAGCAGATAAGCGGGCGCGCTCCATCGTGGTAAACGCGTAATCCAACCCATAACCCAGAGCTGCCGTTGTTGTATCCATTACAATCTGGTCCTTGGGAAGGAACTCGTAGAGCTTACGGTTTAGCTCTCTCGCTTGGTTTAGGTCCATGGGAGTGAATGCAAGTGCGACGTGCCCATACTTCTTAATGAAACCTGCTGACCGTTCAAGGTCCATGTTTTGAGTCACCGAGTTGATTATCAGCCGTTCACCCTCAGCAACCTCTGACACTTTCTCAAAAACGTCCATGTCCTTTTTTGCGTCTCCACATCCTCCAATCATGAGAGGCACATCTACCGCTTGGAGCACGTTTTCAACGGTTTTAACTGCCTCTTTTGGCGGTGTGTCCTTAAGTAGTGGGTCTGTGCTAACCAGGTGCAGAGTAATCATGTCCGCTCCAAACTTGTCAACCGAGAGCTTAGCCCACGCCGCAGGGTCCTCCACAACTTCTTTAACGTGCATCTTCACCGCCTTTGCCAAAGGAATTTTCATGTCAAAAATGTCGAAAGCAATCACTGGAGGATGAGGCATCGGATTCTCGAAGAGATAAAACGCTGGAGACTTTTCTCCACCGATGGTTATGGACTTTCCACGAGTTCCTCCCTCACCCTTAGTAGCTCCAATCTTCACCTCCACGATTTGTCCAGGATACTCTTCGACTGGAGGGTTGAAAATCGCCTCGAGAATCGTTGTAGGTTTTGCTTTCGGAGGAACCGCAACCTTAGGTGGTACTGCGGCAACCTTTGAGGGCACCGCCGCTACGGTTGGCTGTATCCAAATCTCTAGGTCTCCAACCTCTATGTCTACATCTTCGAGTTCCAGTTCTTGAAATTTGCTCAGAAGTTCAATTATCTTCAGGTCGAACTTGATGGCGAGTTTTTTCTCTTTTTCTTTCTTTTCCACCAAAGTTTTTCACTTATCTCTTCTTAATAGTTCTGATGATTACTTTCTTTGCGTGGATCTTCGCATCCTTAAGGATTATTCTAAAACCACCAGCAGTGAAGGATGTTGCAGAAAGTGGAGCCACAGCCACTGCGGGAGCTTCTTGTTCCTCCGCCGCCTCAGTCTCAACTTCAACCTCAACCGGTACCTCTTTCCATCGTTTGACAACTGGATGCTCATGGGTCTTAAGGAACTCTTTTAACTCATCTACCGTCTTTACATCTTTTTCTGTTGCAATCTTGTCAAACAACTCTTTAGATATGAATTCTTTCACTCGCTCTTTTATCTCGGAATTTATCCAAACGATGCGGTTCCACCCTCCGTCGGCTTGAAGGAACTTGGGCGACCTCATGTATTCGATGGATATTCCATGGAACCCGTCCACTTGCCTGCCTCCTGCGGTTGAGTCTGCCATGGTGGAGAAAGGTAAACCGTTTACGGTGTTCTCGTTGAAGCCTCGATGAACCGCTCCAAAGCCGTCTACCTCGGGAATGTAAAAAGCTATACTTTCAAAGCAACCGCAAGAGGTGTGTGGATAATCGAACGCGGTGTACAAGTACACTTGGGAGATTGCCCCCAGAGACTTCTTTTTAACAGCCGCGTTAGCCCCAGTATATTCGCCTTTCATTGGATCAATCAGTTCGCCCTTTTCAATCTCGAATAATGGACCTTTTGGGTCTATTCGCGATGAAGCTCGGGCGTCAAACCAGCTGATGGCTCCACAGTTGGAGAATCTTTGAGGAGTGATCACACACACGTGAGTTGGAGCGAACGACTGGCAGAGACTGCAGCCGTAAAACTTGTCCACATCCTCATCTTTCATTCCTCTAGCTTTGGCGTCACGAGCCTCATAAGTCTCCATTGCCTCTTTCCACTGTTCCCGAACCTTTTTGGGATCAGTGATGAACGCGATCTGTATTTTCTCAATGAATGTCATTTCATTTTTGAAGAGCTTCAGCAAGACTTTTCCAACGAAATTAAAGGAGTTTAAGCCTTTCTGGAAGGATTTTTTGCTTAATCGAATCCAGATGTCGTAGCGCTGGTTTAGGTGCATGAACCCCTCAATATAGTTCCAGTATTCGTGGATGCGACGCTCAATAACCCCTTCAAGTTCCTCCTCAATCTGTTTTCCAGCAACCTCAACGTAAATGCCGAATGGAAGACTGCTTCCCTCTTTTACATCCTTGATGTCTGGCCCAACCACTGTTATCTTCTCGTCTTCCACATCATCTGGGCTCCTGACTTTTACGAGTTCAAACTTTGTTTCGATGTTTGGGCCGCCGAGTTCTATATACATGTTTTTTCGTCGGATTCTTTCCCCTTCATACATCACTCCGACATCTACTGGAACGTCTTCAAACATGAAAATCTTTGTCTCCTTCTAACTATTTATGAAGAGTATGCTGTGTGCAATCTCATTTATTAGTTTTCTTATGTGATCTTACTCCTGTTTTAATGGAAATCCATAAGGTTTTTAGTAACAGTTAAACCTCACTTAAACCCACGGCAGAAATTGTTTAAAATCCTATGGGACATTGTTAACGGTTTCAATAAAACTTTTTTTATCATAGGTTGAATGAGCCGCCGTTATTCTATGGGCACACTTACTTTCACGTTTAACAGAATTAGGTATTTGTTTCTAAACCTTTAAACTTTGAAGAACCCATTCTTCTTTAAGAATGCCCTTAAAGCATCATGCTTCCTAACGGCAGCAATGACACGCCACGATGTATTCGCATAGGGATTAGGTGATGGTGCCATTTCTTTAGTTTCATTAAGGATCGTTTGTCGGTATATCTCGTTCACCAATAATTCCGTGAAAAAGTTCCTTTTACTATACAATTCCTTAAGTTCTTCTTTGGCTGCGTCCCATTCAACGTAATCCAAGTTTGTCGCATCATTAAGCTTCCCCGTTTTGATTGCCTCTTGAATGGTTTCGAAATCGCCATGTTTCCTCTCTAACTCATTAACTTTTTCCTCTAGGTGGGTTATTTGGCTATCAACTTCACAAAGTATGTTTCTTAAATGCTCCACAACAACGCTTGTTAATTCGTCGTTTGGATGTTTTGGTTCACTCATCGCAAGTCTCCTTTATGATTTTCTCGGTTGGGCCCATATAAATTTGGCGATTTTTACTGTTGACTTAATAAATTCATAAATAAACGAAATCCTTAATAAACGCACTTTTCCCTTTACTTTTATGCCTTTGCTACGTGACAAAACCACTAGAGTTTCTATTAAAAAATTAGAGGCAGGTTCTGCGATCATTGAAGGCTTAGAAGTTGTAATTGGCAAGATCATTGAAGAAGAACCTTGGGAGCCTATTGGACCAACGCCAATGCCTTCAATCGCTACCCTGCGCTCATGGGACTTTCGCCTTCTACAACGATATCCGCCAACTTATTCGCCGTTATGTGACATGTGTTGCATGTGTGCCATCGGCAAATGTGACTTAACAAAGATGAAAAAGGGAGGCTGTGGAATTGACATTAGAGCCCACCAAGCAAGAGAAATACTATTGCGTACAACGATAGGCGCAGCAGCGCATGGTAAGCATGCAAGGCATCTTTTTGAACATATTTCCGCAAAATTCGGTGATGATCTCTCAATCGACGCTGGCATAGAGGTGGAAGTTGAAGCTCCAATAACAAGATTAGTTACTGGAATTAAACCGAAAACATTAGCTGATTTCAGGGAAGTTCTTGAGTACATTGAGAATCAAATAGCCTCCCTCCTATCTGCAACAGCCATGGGTCAGGAAGGAAGCTATCTTGATTTTGAATCCAAAGCATTCCACGCGGGCATGATCGACAATCTCGCCTTAGAAGTTGCAGACCTCATTCAAATGTCTGCTTACAATTTTCCAAGAGGCGAACCCGATACGCCGTTGATTGACATCGGAGCAGGAACAGTGAATATCTCCAAACCATTAATCTTATCGATTGGACATAATGTTTCTGCGAGTATCGAAATAATTGATTATTTACAAAGAAATGACTCAATGGGCTCATTAGAAGTAACTGGACTATGTTGCACAGCTCAAGACCTCGCTCGATACTCTGATCAAGCGAAGATCATCGGCCCAATTTCTCGTCAATTAAAATTCATCAGAAGCGGCATCGCCGATGTTATAGTCACTGATGAACAGTGCATCCACACCAATATCTTACAAGAAGCACAAGAAATCAAAACTCCTATTATTGCAACTAGCGACCAAATGTGTTTAGGGCTTCCTGACATGACGGAAGAACCCGTCGAAAACATTGTGAACGCTCTTGTTACAGGGCAGCATCCCGGAGTCTTAATTCTCGACCACTCAAAAGTGGGGGAGGTTGCGGTTCAGACGGCTCGCATGATAGCTCCAATACGAAAGAAGTATAAGGCAGTGCCAGATGCAAAAACTCTGATAGAGTTTGCTGAAAAATGCACAGATTGCGAAAGGTGTCGAAGAAACTGTCCTATAGATTTGCCAATAGACAAAGCGGTTTACGAAGCGCGCACGGGTAATCTAAAGAAACTAGTAGACATTTATGATCTTTGCATCGGGTGCGGGCGATGTGAATCTGAATGTACACCGAATATTCCCATAATTAGCCTCATGGAAAAAGCAGCTGAACAAAAAATTAAATTTGAAAAATACAAAATCAGAGCGGGCAGAGGTATCATTAAAGATACAGAAATCCGTAAAGTTGGCCGCCCCCTTGTTCTTGGACGAATCCCTGGCATAATCGCTTTTGCTGGCTGTCCAAGCTATCCGCGCGGGGGAATAGAAGTTGCCGAGATGGCAGAAGAATATTTGAAGCGTAAGTACATTGTAGTCACGACTGGATGCTCCGCCATGAGCATAGCTCAATACAAGAACGAGGAGGGAAAAACCCTCTATGAGGCGTATCCAGGCGATTTTGACGCAGGTTGCCTAGCCAATGTAGGTTCCTGTGTTTCAAACGCTCACGTCATCGGAGCGGCGATTAAAATTGCTAATATATTTGCTCGACGACCATTGAGAGCAAATTATGAGGAAATCGCTGACTACATCCTAAACCGTATCGGCGCAGTGGTGATGTTGTGGGGAGCTACTTCACAAAAATCATTATCGATTGCTACTGGAGCTAATCGACTGGGAATTCCAGTTGTTATTGGTCCACAAGGCGCAAGGTATAGAAGGATGCTCCTCGGACGTAAAGAAAAGAGGGACAAATATATGGTCTATGATGCGAGAACGGGTGAACAGGTTTTCATTGGACCCGCTCCAGAGCATTTGGTATATATCGCTGAATCTAAAACAGAGGCACTGGTTATGGGAACAAAGCTATGCATTAAACCAAACGATACAACAATGGGTAGACAGATCAAGCTCACTCATTACATTGATATTCATAAGCGATATTTTGGGACGATACCCGATGACGTTCACCTTCTAGTGAGAAGTGAAGCCGACGTACCGTTCACAATGAAAGAAGAAATTCTTAGTTTTCTAAAAGAAAAGAAGTGGCAACCTAACATCATTCCAGACCCAACAATACTCAAACGAATGATTCGATCAAGGAAGTGATTACTATAGCCGCTTCACCATGGCAAATAGGAGGTACACCGGGCCCAACGGAAGCGGCAACACTAAAACCAGAGACTGCAGCCAAACTCATTCAAATAGCAAAAAGACCCATACTTGTAGCAGGCTCATTAACGTTGGAAACAAAGGTGAGCAATGGACCTTTAATTGATTTTATCATCGAGTGGGGCAAATTAGGGATACCTGTGGTTGCGACAAAACCTACGCTAAAAGAATTTCTTAAACGAGGATTCAAACCATCAGCATCCATGGGCCTTTCAGACTTAATAAATAGACTTACCGACCCAACATGGAGCTTGGATGGCAACGGCGCCCATGATCTTATTATTTTCCTTGGAATCCGATACCCTATCCTATCTCAAATGCTCTCCACACTCAAGCATTTTGCACAAAACTTAAGAACTATGTCTTTAAACGGATTTTTCCAGCCAAACGCTGATTGGTCTTTTCCCAACATGAAAGAAGAAGAATGGAAAGAAAAAATGGCTTTTTTATTGAAAACATTGAAGGAAAAATAATCGCTTCTTAAACTTGAGTATCCCTAACTTTCCTACAATTCTTTTTTAATGGTTCTCAGTAAATGTGGCGGTAGAAAAGGGTTTAATTAAAACTTTACATGTATATTACATAGGGGACGACAGTCTTGACAACAGTAAAAACAAATGTAGTCATAGCTGTTTCTGGAAAAGGCGGGGTAGGCAAAACCACCATAACAGCTTTGATGGTTAAGCTTTTGAGCGAGGCGAAGCAACGAAGCATCCTGGTGATTGACGCTAATCCTGACTCGAATCTTCCTGAAGTGATGGGTATGTCGGTCACTAAAACTGTGGGAATGGTAACTGGAGATTTGAAGAGGGCTATAGAAAAGTCAGAAATTCCACCTGAAATAACCAAGGAAAGCATCCTTGAGTCTCACATATTTGAGATTCTAAAGGAAACACCCAGCTTCGATCTTCTCGTTATGGGGAGAGGCGAAGGCGAAGGATGCTACTGCCCAGTAAACACTTTTCTCACTCGCATTATTGATACGCTCTCTAAAAACTACGACCTTACGATCATGGATATGGCGGCGGGGCTAGAGCATCTGAGTCGAAGAACCGATCGAGACGTTGACATCATGATCATTGTCACCGATCCTAGCTTCATGGGACTGCGGACTGCTAAAAGAATTAAGGAGCTTGCTAAGGAGGTTCACATCGACTTCAAAAAGTTGTACCTCATCGGGAACAGGTTCACTGCTAAGATGGAAGAGGAGTTGAAGAATGAAGCGAAAAAGATTGGCATCGAACTTGTAGGAGTTGTTCCTCATGACGATAACATTTTTGAATATAATCATGCTGGAAAATCCTTACTCAACCTTTCACAAGGAAGCACTGCTCTACATTCTTTGAGGCACATATTGGAGCGGATGGAACTTATGCCTTAAAGAGAAGTGACATTATATGACAAATAACTGCCCTCGGTCTATAAAAGTTACAGCACCCGTCTTGGAAATTGCAGGTGTGGTATTTGAATTCCGAGGCGAATGAGGTGATGGAGCTATGGGAAAAATTCCTCAATTAGTTGTTAAAGGCGACTTACTCCCTGAGGTTTGGGAAGCAAGCATCATAAACTTATGGAATGAAGGTATAGACTTCTCTAAGGAGTCTTATAAGGTTGAAGAAGAAAAAGACAGAATCAAAGAAGCTTCTATGTTAATGGTTGTTAGAACGCCGTTAGAACAACCTATGGTTCATATGGGTTACGAAGGTGTGATGAGTTTAGATGTATATGTTGATGATGTTATCAAAGGAACAAAAGACTATTTGATAGGTTCTGGATATGACTATACTTATCACAAACAGCTTTTTGAGTTTGAAATCGAACAAACACAAATAGACCAAATTGGACAAATAATCAAAAGATTAAAAAAAGCATCTTTTTCTAACAGGGCACAAGCTATAACATGGATGCCTTGGAAACATTATGATATAGACGGCCCACCTTGTTTGCAAAGAATTTGGTGCAAAGTGATAGGCGGAGAGTTGGAAATGCACACGCATTGGAGAAGTAGAGACGCTTATCACGCAGCATTTGCTAATATGTTTGCTTTTATACATCTACAGAAATTTATTGCGGATAAACTGAGAGTTAAAATTGGTCAATATGTTGATCATTCTGATAGTTACCACATATACGGACAACATTTTGATTCCGTAAAGAAATTCCTCAAGGCTATAGAAACAATAAAAGATAAAGAAACAAGATGGGTGAACAAATCATTTCTTGACCGTTATGTTCGAGATGAAACTTGATGATTACGTCCTATATACGGGAAAGAAATTCCTAAAAGTTTCAATGCGCGCGCGTCTATTCGGAGCTTTCTAGCAACTTTTTCAGCGATTTTGCTTCCTTCCTCAAGGTAGTTACCTCTTCCTCTAAAGCGCTAGCTTTTTTCTCCCCTACTTTTCTAAGCTCTTCTATTTCCGCCATTAGGTCAGCTTTCTCATTTTCCAACTTCTGAATTTTTTGCCGTAATTCTCTCAAAGTTTGCATGAGTCCCGTCTCAATTCTCTTTATCTCTTCAATCCCACGTTTAACGGTTATTTTCTCTTTTCCAAGAACAGCCCGAAATCTTTTTTCACACTTAGGACATTGGAACATTCCTAGCGTAAGTTTGAACCGCTTACCTGTCTTGCTAGGTTTGCCAATCATGGACCATGTTTTAAATGGACTAGCGACCACCCAAGTTCCACACTCAGGGCACTCAACCAACTTTTGGCCTCGATACAATCTTATGCGCGTATCTCTTTAATTACCTTTAATGGCTACCCTTACACTAAAGAATACATAAGACGCAGTTTCAAAGCTCCTACTTCCCAAAGGCATGCGCGCAAAGTCATTTGTTACATATATGATGTTGTATTAATGTTGCAGTATTAAAAAAAACTGTAACAGAATTAAACTGTGTGTGTAGAGCAGGTAGCCTAAGTATTTTCTTTTCCTAGCTACACTCATGCACACAAACATGGTTGTTATCTACAAGATAACCGCACATTTTGTCGACATCGTTGCTTTGCAGTTAAATTTTAACCCCCTCTCCACCATGCATGCGTACCAGGAGATAGTGTTACGTTGAACGCGCATAGTTTCTGAATTTATACCAACAGAGTTAAAAGTATATAGAAATCTACAGAGACTGAGGAGAAAAGAGACAAGGGGATTAAGGATGCGAGAGAGAGCACGTCATCACGCCTAGAGCTCTGATGACCGCGTTCTGCCTTGCCATGCTGATTGCGATAGTCTATGGCAAAAGGAGGGGTGTAAACGTGAAGTGGTGCAGACGCGCGTTAATTCTTTTATTGTTATTCATGGTCGCCATGCCCCTACTCAGTTTCTTTACTGTCCCACCAGCCCAAGCCGTGTTTGGAGCAGAAGACATTTACTTTGAGTATGGCGCGGAATCTGGGGCTTTGCAACCGCCTTGGGATTCAGCTGGCGCGGAAGGTTCTGGAACCAAAAGTGGTGCTGGAGTAGTCGTGGATTCTACTCATGTGAGAACTGGAACAGAAGCAATGAAGTTTTATCAAGGCTCACCAACTAAAAGTGATGCACAGAGAAGAGTGTGTGCTGGAAAACTTCAAACCTCAAATGAATTGTATGCAAGTTGGTGGACATATTTTCCTTCCAGTTATGATGATGCAATGGAATATTTGAGGACAAGTGAGAACAGTTGGCTGGGGCATGGAGGATTGAAACTTTATTGGGGAGATGATGACGATGATGGGAGAAGATGGAGCAAATGATTAAGGCTGGGATTTCATTTTGACAAGGATGACAGTGGTTTTTATGTGAGAGGAGATTGGAGTGGAAATGATAGGACTGGAGAGTGGAGTGGCTGTCCAGACTGGGTGAGTGGTAACAAAGAATATTTATCCTATGACACTTGGGTTCATTTTCAGTTATACATAAAAAAAGCCTCAAGTGGCACAGTCACAGCATGGGTCAATGATGTCGTAAGCCTTAACATCACGGACACTCCAACTGACCCAGTATATTGGAGTGAGCCAGAGGCTACGGATGTTTGGGTTAATACTGAGTATTACTCATTATCCATCGAGCAATATGGAGATTATGATGTTCCAT
>DAOVGL010000072.1 GCA_030672415.1 Candidatus Bathyarchaeota archaeon | reverse complement strand
AGGGGGGTTAAATTTTAATCCCCAAATGCGCGCGCGCATGCGCGTATGCTCACCTTCGGACCTGTGAGGCACGAACTTTCATGAGCAATAAAACACCTACAATATTCACAGCAGCTGCGAGGAAAAAAGGCGATGTATGTGAGATGTTGTCCCAAAGGAAACCTCCAAAGGCGTATCCGACAACGCCTGCTAGCTCTACCAAAAATCCCACATATCCCACTGTGGAAGCAAGCTCTCCCTGTGCCGAGAGCTGGGAGATTAGGGTTCTCCTTGAAGGCATGTCCATGGAACCTACAATGCCAAAAAGTAATATGGCAACCATCGCGCCGAGAAAACTTGCTGAGAAGGGAAAAATAGTCCAGGCGATGCTGGACAAGACGAAGTGAGCGAGAAGGATCAATGAAGCACCCTTCTTATCAGCGAGTCTTCCAAAGGGAATCTGTGTCAGTAACAGCCCGATGTGCCAGATTGAAATGACTATGCCTGTTTCGGTATTGTTAAGGTTTATGTCTTTAAGGGCGTAAAGTGGTATATACGGGTATATCACGGAGAAGCTGAAGGAGTGGAACATTATGGCAATGGCGAAAAAAAGGAGACTCCTGTTTTCCTTGATAATCTCGTAGAACCCTTTGAGGGGCACTTGCATTTTAGACTCTAACTTCTCTTGTCCAACCTTATCTGAAAAGGAATGTGGCTCTTGCAAAAACCATGCAAAGGGGACAGCCGCCAAGCTGAAGATTGCCAATAGTAGAAAAGTGAAGGAAAACCCGTAGAAGTCAACTAAAATGCCTGATGGTATTGTCCCAAGGAGAGAACCAATCAGCGTTGCGGTATAGAAGACAGAGAAGGAGAAGGTCGCTCTGTTAGCATTTTCAGATTCAGAAATAAGGGCGATATACGCTGGTGTTCTTATACCAAGACTAACCCCGTTCATGACCATCATAAGGATGACAACGAACGGATTACTCGTAAAATATATGGTTGCGCCAACAACCGCTGTGAGTAAGCACGAGGCAACAATTGGAATACGTCGACCAATTGCATCCGAGACCTTTCCAGCAAGGAAGAACATGAGACCTGTGGCAATAGCCGTGATGGCATTCACAAGTCCAATGTCGGTTCCTGAAAAACCCAAGATGTTTAGGTAAACCGAAAGCAGAGTTGTGGCCACGGCTATACCTATGTTTAGAGTGGACATACTGATGTCTAACAGAATTAAGTTCCGCTTTAGATTGCCATCTGACATTTCTAAGAGCCTCTTCCCTCTAAGTACGATTTCTGTGATAAAGAACTCCTAGTGGAAAATATCAATTTCAATCTTGTTATCGCACACGTGTATAAAGAAATGGGGTAGATTAAACTAAGACTCTAAGCCCTGTCTTGCATGCATTTCTCATGGTTACACGTGTGCACGTCAGTTCATAGCAAAGAGTTCTATTAGGCTTTCGTAAAGTTTGATATATTTCGTATATAGTTTATCGTATACCTTGGAGTTTTTGGGGTTTGGTTCGAACTTTGTTCTTATGATTACCATGTCTTTAACGGCGTCTTCAAGGTTTCTAAAGAGTCCTACCGCCTTGCCGGCTAGAATCGCAGCTCCTAAGCATGCAGCATCTTCCTCATGTAACGTTGTAGTTACGGGTCGTTTGGTTAAATCTGCGATTATCTGGTTCCAAATCTTGCTTCGAGCTCCGCCTCCGAGCGCTCTAATCTCAGTAACTTTGATTCTCATGTCCTCTAATACGTCAATGTTTCTTTTGATGATGCACGCTATGGCTTCCATTATTGACCTTGTAAAATGTGGCCTTTTATGTCTGAGCGTGAAACCGAAGAACACTCCCTTGGCTCTGGGATTTGCTTCTGGAGCCATAGCACCTTGAAGATGTGGCAACATAACAAGCCCTTCAGCTCCAGGCTGTATTTGGCTAGCTTCCTTGTCCATCAACTGGTATGGACTTATGTTGGCGAGATTTGCTTCGCTAATCTCCGTTTCACAGAATACGTCTCTAAACCATCGGAGAGCCATTCCCCCAGTGGTGAATGTATGAGCCATGTAAGTGTCAGGGATCGCATGGTAGTGTATAGGCATTCTTCTGTTGAGGTCAAAAACAGGTTTTTTTAACGTAGCACAAATAGCCAATGCTGCTCCGATGTTTTCGGTAAATATTCCAGGTTTAATGTTTCCAACGCCTATAGTACCACATGCTTGATCAAGTGCGCCAGTAGATACATTTGTCTCAGTAGTGAGCCCCAACTCTTTCGCTGCTGAGGATAATAATTTCCCAACTTTTTCTCCTGGTTCTCTTATTTCAGGAAGTTTATCTGCTGTTATTTCTAGAAAATCTAGCATTTCATCCCACCACTTCTTTGTAATTATGTTCCAGTAGCAGGTGGAGCACAATAATGATCCTTCAGCTACAAAAGCCCCAGTCATTTTCCATATGAAGTAGTCTTCAACCAGCAAATATTTGTATACCCGATTAAAAACATCCGGCTCATGTTTTTTTATCCACAAAATTTTGGATGCCGGCCACGTTGGAACTAGCTTGACTTGTCCAGTGGTCTCATAGCTTTTTTCACCATTAAATTTTTTGTCTAAAATTTCAGCTTCTTCTTGAGCCCTACTATCCAGCCAAACAATAGCTCTGCGTAGGAGCTTCCCATTTTTGTCGATTGGCACCAAGGTTTCTCCTTGAGCTGATATCCCCAAAGCTTTCACATTGTCGGGGTCCACCTTGCTTATTGATAGAACATCTTTTACCCCTTGTTTAAACGCCTTCCATAATGTCTCGATATCTACTTCCACTTCTAGTGTGGTCGGCGTGATCAAATCATACTCTTTAGTCGCGCTTGCTATAGTGGTTCCCTTGAGGTCAAATAGCGCAACCTTGGTAGCGGTTGTGCCGGCATCAACACCGAGAACATACTCTTTCTCAGTCATTATTATCCCTAATCATGATAAAAAAATATATTAAATAAATTTATTCATCATCATTCCACAGGTGATCCTTTGAAGAAAGCCAAAGTGGTAAGGAAAAGCGAGACTAAGAATTTCATGGAAGGCAACGAACATTGTAAACTTTACATTGAAACAGATAAAATTGTGTTTGGGGTTTCCATTCTGCTACCTGGAATGAAAGGAGACGTGGATCCAGGCCACAAAGACGCCTATGAGATATTTTATGTTGCAAGGGGCAAAATACTTTGCAATCTTCCTGACGAAGATCTTTATGAAGAACTGGAGGAAGGGGATGCTATTTTAATACCGCCTCCAAGACCCCATGCACTAATTAATATTGGAGAGGAAAGAGCTATTGTCATTTGGAGCCAAGCCAAATAATGACCCCGCAAAATCTTTGAGGGCTCAAGAAGCCACAACATTCTTAAGTATATGCACATGCATGCACTGTTATTGTAAACATATAAGTAGAGGTTAAGGTGAATGACTGAGTTCATTTTTATGTTAACTCATCATGATGTAACAATACCAAACGCTCTCGAAGTATTTGAAGAGATCAAAGACACTGGATTAAAATTTATTGGTTGTAAGGACATAGGCTTGCCCATCGAAAAGCTACAAGAGCTATTTAGGAAAATGAAGAATGCAGACATGACTACGTTTATAGAGGTTGTGAGCAACGATGAAGAAAAACACTTTATGGGAGTTGAAAAAGCAATACGCGTAGGAGCTGATTACCTTATCGGCGGTATGCCTAGGTTCACTAGAAAAACACTGGAATACCTAAAAGAAAAGAAGGCAAATTTGAAATTTTTCCCGTACATTGGAAAAGTAATTGGACATCCATGCGTACTGGAAGGAAACGTTGATGAAATCGTCAATAATGGAGTAGAGTTTGGGAAAATGGGCATTCACGGAATAAACTTACTCTTATACCGGTACACTGGCAATGTAAATCTTCTCTTAGATAGAGCGATTGACACTTTGAAAATTCCCTTAATAGTTGCGGGAAGCATAGATAACTTCGAAAAGATTGGCCAAATGAAAAGAAAGAACGTTTGGGCTTTTACAATCGGTGGAGCAATTTTGGAGAAAAAATTCGCTCCCGAAAAAAATATAAAAGAGCAAGTAACTGCTGTTCTAAATCTATTACAGTGAGGGATTGATGGTATGAATGAAAGGATTAGAATCAATGAGGTTGCTCATATATGTATGCTAGTTGATGATATCGAGAAAGCCTTAGAACGGGTTAACCAGACTTTTGAAATACCTCCCGTCAAAGTGGAGGAATATACAAGCACGGCAAGGTTAAGAGGCAAGGACCTTGGAAAATACAACGTTAAACTGGCATTCGTGAAAATCGCAAACAACATGACACTTGAACTTCTTGAAATATCCGAAGGCAAATCTATTGAACTAGATTGGTTGAAAAACCATGGAGAGACAATACATCACATAGCCATTGAAGTCGATGACCTAGAAAAAGAAGCAGCAAAATGGGAAAAGAAAGGCGTAAAAATCCTACAAGAAGATCACGGCAAATGGATTTACTTAGACACTGAAAAGATCCTAGGCATGAACATCGAGCTGATACCATCAGAGTAATCACTTTTGAACGCTTTTTTCCTATTAACTCGTCCACTGCATACTCGTTGTCTCGCGTGCGCGGCGCAACAAAAGCTTGAAAGTGAGGAATTAATGAATGGAACGTGAACCTAAAACGAAGCCGAAAGTGATAGGAATTGCCGATTGGAAGACAAGAGTCCTTAGAGACGGCACAGATACGGTAATGCTCCATGTGGAAGATGTTGGAACGATAGGGTTGTATTTCATGGCCCCTGGGCAAGAAACAATTGTTTTCTCTACAGAACCAGAAGACGATGGCACAGCAGATGAATGGTACGGAGGCATCCATGAATTCTACTACATTCTCGTAGGAGAATTCACAGTATGGTGGGGTAAAGACGCATCTAAAGTTAGAAGCAAGAATGCTGAGAAACTGACAATCAAAGAAGGAGAATGCGTCCACTATCCTCAGGGCTGGAAATACATGGTGAAAAACACAGGGAAAGTGCCTGGAACCTTTTTCTGGGGCGCAAGCGCTGCACCGAAAGGCACGAAGCCCAGAGAGAATGAACCCATTAGAGAAATCAAATAGAAAAGGCTTCGCGCGCCCAAAAACAGATAGATTGATGTTCCGGTGTGCTGTTTCTTTCTGATTGTTGTTCATGTGTATGTCTTGATTTTCTTGATGCAGGAGTTGCTTCGGGCAAGTCTTTTTTAATGGTTTTGATTTCAATTGTGTTAGGATGATGTGCAATATGTCCCAAAGAATTTTGCCAATAGTTGCTGTGATTGGGTATAAGAAGTCTGGGAAAACAACTTTGATAAGGAGTTTGATCGCTGAGCTTCGAAGCCGTGGATACAAGGTCATGTCGGCGAAGCATGTTCACATGAAGGAGTTTACAATGGATGCTGAGGGCACAGATACTTGGTGGCATTCCAACGCTGGGGCTAACCCGGTGGTATGTGTTTCTGACTTGGAGACTACAGTACTCTACAAAAAGGCGCAATCAAATTTCAGTTTGGAGAGATTATCTGAATACACAATGAAAGGGACGGACTTGATATTGTTGGAAGGATTTTCAAGATGGACCTTAAAGAACAAATCGGTGGCTAAGGTGGTCATGGTAAAGAGCGAATTGGAGTACAAAGAGTATCAAAGAGATATCGTTGGACGAGTGCTTTGTGTCTGTAGCTTTTCGCCGCCAAGGACATCTGATGCAAAGATGGAAGTTCTGGGTGTGGAGAGAGATTTGGAAACCATTGTTGAAAAAATCGTAGATTTCGTGGAAGGCGAGAAGAAAACGTATGCTGTATTGAATGAGCTTCCCCAGTTGGACTGCGGTAAGTGCGGTTTTGAATCATGCTTTGATCTAGCCCGAGCGATAGAACGTGGAGAGATGTCTAAGAAGAGCTGTATCCCGATGAATTTAGGGTCTAAACTGATGTGCAGGGTGATTTTGGATGAGAAGGAGATTCCGCTTCAAGCCTTTGTTTCGGAGATCATACGCAGGTCGATGTTGGGAATGTTGTCCACCCTTAAGGGAGTAGAGACGAAGGGAAATGAATTCATTGAGGTAAAAGTATCGACACCCCACTAATTTGTGGGCTCTAACTGTTTTGTACCGTATTCATCTTCGATTTGCCATCTTTTGATTCTCGTGTGCGTGCATGTGAAGCGTTAGATTCTAAATCGTGTTAAGCTAGACACCCTTTGTCAACGATCTCCGCTAAGTCGTAGATTTGCAAGTTGATTTTTTTGAGCCTGCTTGTGTACTTCAGGTTCATGTAGCACATTGGACATGCTGTTACGATAGCTTCAACTTCCAGTGACAAGGCTTCCTCCAATAAAAGCGTGTAGGCGATGTTCCTACCCAAGTTTGGGTTAAAGGTCCAGAGTCCGCCACCGCCTCCGCAACAGCGCTCATGGCTTCTGTTCAGATTCATGTCAACAAGCTGTACTTTTGGAATGCGCCGTATCACATTGCGCGGGGGTTCATAAACGCCACAATGTCGTCCTAGATCACATGGATCATGATACGTAACTCTGGTTCTCAGTTCGGTGAAATTCAAGTCGCAATTTTTAATCATCCGTTCTATGAATTGAGACGTGTGCAATACTTTGAGCGGTATCTCCACTCCAAACACTTCTGGAAAGACCTTCTTGAAGGCATAGTAGCATCCAGCACAACTGACCACAAGCGTTTCAGCCCCTGACGCCTTCAACTTCTCCACGGTGCTAATTGCATTCTCCTTTGCCTCGACCCATAATCCAGCTTGGTATAGTGGGAGGCCGCAGCAACCTTCATCGTTGTTCAGCGTCATGAAATCGACGTCGCCCTTCTTCAGAAGATTGATGACAGACATACCTATGTTTGGAAATCGGTAAGCGGTTAAACATCCTATCCAGTATAGAACCTTGCCATCCTTCTTCGGTGTCTCAGCCAAGTTGCTGAACCACCTCGTTCGAGCACGCTTCCGAAGAGGCATTCTCAACGGGGATCCTTGTTCAGATATGCGAGTGGCCAAACCCTTGAAACATTCTGGCAACAATCCTTTCCTAACTATTTCGTGACGAGCGAACGCTATGCATCTGTCAATTTTCAGTTGTTCTAATGTGCACGGGCTGTAACACTGTGCGCACAGGGTACAAGTGAAAATCACGTCTACAAGCTTTTTCGATAATTTCACGTTGCCATCCAGGAATCCCTTGATCAACAGTGTACGTCCTTTGGCCGACCATGTTTCGTTCCAGTCAAAGAATGGTGCCACCTCGCAGAAGCCACTGCATGCAGCACCACTGGCGAGTTCACATTTCTTGCATTTTTGGTGAAGCATTCGGTTTGACAATGCCATCTTCAAAGCTGAGAGGCTGCTCATTGGTGGTTCATGAACGCTGACCGCGGGTTTCTTCTCCTTCTGTAAGCTGGCTCTTAAGGTTGAAATGTCTTTGGGGCTCGTGAAGTCTAGCATTATCCATGGATTTTTTATCATTTGAGGCATCATCTTGTCTCTGTGGATTACAACGATCCTTTCGCTTTCAGCTATCTCTATAACTTTGTGAATCTCTTCCTCAGAGTGCGCTTTTACTATAGCGTCTGGTCGAGGGCCCGGATATACACCCAACGGACCCTGAAAGGAATAAACATGTAAATCTTCAATGTCAGTTAAGACACTTGATGTTCCCACAATTTTCTTCAGTTCATCGATGATCTCATATTTCAAAGAGTTAGCTCCATAGCTTTGGGGAAAGAGAAAGTAAAAGAGAAAAAGAGTTTAGGTTTTCTTCTTCTTTGGGAGCCTTCCGAGCTTGTCTAGGCTGTCTGCCACATCCTTCATGCCCAATTTTACAAAGGTTTCCCTTGTTGGATTGCCGGTTTCAATATCCCATCCTCTCAGCTTGTAATATTCGTCCTTCATCTTCTCGAATTTAGTTTTGTCGAGTTTCATGCCTTTCCTAGGGCCATCTGGAATAGGTTCTTTGAAATACCTTTCATATGCTGTGTCGTCCTTCCTAGTGAAGCCTTCTCTCATGTTGTAAGCTTTCTCCACGTTCCATGTTCTCTCAGCGGTTGTCAAGAGGAATTTCTCAGTTACGTCTAAACCAAAAGCGGCTTTGAAACAAGCCAGAGTCATAGGTGTCACTTCTGGAATAGGGTTGCCTACCATGTATTCTTGAATTAGTAGCGGGTCCACCACAGGCTCCGCGAAGTAACACAAGCCAAGCAAATCCATTATGATTGAGAATTTTTCTTCTGCCACTTCCATTTGCGCCTTGCCCTCGTATTCCCAAGGTATAATCGCCTTTTCCGTACCATAGATCTCTTTTGAGCGTGCGTAGGCCTCTTCAATTTCTTTCTCTTTACCAAGCTTTCTCAGGTGCCTCTCCCAGAACACTCCGAAGCCCATCTCGCGAACCGTATGGTCAGCGCTTGCTGTCGGGTCCACGGCTGCCGCCAAGGCTCCTCCTACGTCACATCTATACTCTTCACTACCTGTCATCATGCCTCTTCTATGCAGTAGATGAGCTCTTGCCTTTGGACCTAGTTTTTTGGCGAGATTCAATACACCATCAGCTAGGATGTCTCCGAAGCCTTCTCTGTTCGCCACTTTGTGAATTGTTCTTATAATGGCATCAGCGCTTCCCCATTCCATGGGTATGCCATCAGTGTCCTTCGCCGTGATGATTCCCTTATCGTACAGATACATAAGCCAGGAGATCGCTGTTAGAAGATTTCTGTTATCAAGTCCATAGTCACTGCAGAGCATGTTGGCTTTAAATGCTACATCCATATCGGTCAGTCGTACTAAGCGGGGCCAAAAGAATGGGTAACATCTCATGACGCTGATTCCAACCCCGGGAACATTAAGTACAGCCACGTCGGCTATAGGACAACTATAACACCCCATTCTTTTCACCACATGCTTTTCAACGTAAGGTACTCCATTGGTTTTGTCAAGTTCGGACCATTCAAACCCCTCGAAGTATCCAACAGTACCTACATCTCTCATTTCAAAACAATACTTGTTGCAATCAGCCCCTATAGAGCTTTCACCCTCGCCTTCTTCTCGGAGCTTCTTAAGAGTCTCCAGTCGTTCCTCGTTTATTTTTAGGATTGCTTCTGGGTCATATACCTTGATGCCTTTTGTGCCTCGGACAACAACAGCTTTGAGATTCTTAGCACCAAAAACCCCTCCTAAAGCGGTGCCACTTCTGCGTTCGTGTTCAATTGTTGCAAGACGGACAAGCTTCTCTCCAGCTGGTCCAATAGCCAGTATTTGAACTCTTCGATCACCTAAATCTTCCCTTATAATTCTCTCTGTATCGAATGTTCCTTTTCCCCATACTCCGGCAGCGTCCCTAAACTGTACATCATCGTTTTCGATGTATATGTATGTCGGTTTCTTAGCTCTGCCTTTGATCACTATGTGGTCGTAACCAGCAAACTTCAGTTCAGTTGCCCAGTGACCGCCAATATTCAGCTCTCCAAAACCCTCTGGATGTTGTTCAGGAGACCTAGATGTGATCTGTAACGTTACTGCGGATGTAATTCCTGTTCCCACTAGGGCGCCTGCCCCCAGAATTATGGGGTTTTCGGGGTCGAAGGCGCTGACGCCGGGTTTAGATTCGTCGAACATCAACTTGGAGTTTATGCCTCTGCCACCTATGAAGAGTCTCGTGTACTCCGAGGACGGTGTCTTCGAGACCTTGCCTCTACTCAAGTCTATACGTAGAATAGTTCCAGCCCAGCCATAAACCATCTCATAATCACCTTGCCGATTCAAGAGTTATTTTTTCTAGACCACGTGAAAGTTTCTTAATCGCTTCCCTTCTCCGGGCAAAGCCGATCTTCTCTTCTAAAACATAGGTTAATGCTCCTGGCAGACAGAACTTAACACACATTGGCTCGCCATCGCAAAGGTCGCATTTCATAGCAACGTGTTTGTCAGGTCGTATCTCAATGGCGCCAAGAGGACAAGCCATCTCGCACAACCTGCACCCAACGCACCTTTCCGCATCAACTATGTATGCACCTGTCTTTGAATCTCGGCTAATAGCGTTGACCGGGCATACCTCCATACACAGTGCTGTTCCACACTGCAGGCAGGTCACTGGAACACTGATGAACACTGACGTGCCTTTCGCTATCTTTATCCGAGATAATGTGGGGTTACATTCTCCTTCATGCTCTAAAGAGCAAGACATTTCACATTGTCCACACCCAGTGCATTTGTCGGGATCTATCATGATGAGTTTATTCATATATATCCCAGAATGCAAACTTCACCCGTTTGAGATAGATAAACCTTGCTGTTCGCTCTGAAACAATGAAAAACAATGCTAAACGCTTCATCAAAAGAGTTTAGACCGACTGTCCACCACCGCGCGCACCCAAACAAAAACCTATCTCTTATTCATCAAAATTCTATTGGGATGAGTATAGGCCTTTATCTCTCTGTTTGTAACGAAGCAAACAAGCGTCACACCCGCACTTTCTGCTGCAATGATACCTGAACGAATTGGACCTGCTATAGAAACTACTATTGGGATTCCCATTTTTGCAGCTTTAAGCACCATATCAGCTGGCTGTCTGCCAGAACTAACAAGAATGGACCTAGAAAAATTAACTTTTGATTGAATAGCGACACCCACGGCTTTGTCAGCTGCATTATGGCGACCCACATCTTCAGCAAAGGCAACGAGTTTTCCGTCTTCAAACAAAGCTGCTACATGAACTCCTGAAGTGGATCGATGCAATTTTGACTTGTCAAGTTCCTGAACCATCGTGATGATGTCTATAGCTTCGATTTTATAATTTGATTTTACCCTTTTCTTATTCTTCTCACCAATTGTCGTTAAGAATTTACCGGCAGATAAGCCGCAAGCAGTGGTCATTATCCTTGTCACTCCGACTGTCTGCAGTCTCTCCTCGTTTACAGGATGTCTCGTCAACACTTCAACATAATTCTGTTCTTCGACTACTCTCTTTATCTCGTCTAGCGATTGTAGTACTCCTTCAGTGAAAAACCAACCTAGCGCCAGTTCCTTCTGCATCTTAGGCGTAGCTAGTAAGGTAATTACGAATTTCTCATTAAGGAACAGGTTAAGTGGAGCTTCTGTGGCGATAGGTTCCTCAACTGTCATTCTTGTACCGTTGTGAGGATTGATTTTCTCCACACGAGCAATTACTGACATTTCATCCCTCATAGTTTTTGGCTCGATAGAGACTTAAAGGTTTCTCGGCATGCATGCATGCACACACGCGCGCGTACGTACATGGGTTTGGGTTGGGGGGTTAAATTTTAACCCAACCAACCATAGACGACGGTTAACGGTTTATGGACGGTCCTATACCCTGATTACCCTCATTTGGATAGGTTCCTAATGGAATAGGAATAAGGAAGGATGGAATAAGAGAGATAATAGAGTGAGGGGTAAAAAATCAGAGAAAACTTACCCCTCATCAATTATACTACGAGGGGTAAAAAATACACAAAAAGTTACCCCTCGCAATGAGCACGTTTTAGTAGCTCTTTGGCTCTGGATCTCGTATAATCGATCCGGCCGCGCAGTGGATTGATCCGCTGTTCCTAGGCAGTACAAGGCTTGAGCATTCCACCTCGATTACTTCGATGCCGATGCTTTCAAACCATTTCGTGGCTTTGGGATTTCCCGTCGGCACTAGAATTTTCATGGGCTCAAGGACGACCCCAGTTTCTGGAGGCATCTTCTCCCCTAAATAGTTACGACACACCTCATCTGGGGGTGCTATGAAATCCCAGTTCATTTCCGCCTTCATCCAGTCTACCATATACGGATCCAAGCGTTTTGATTCTTGAACCGACGTGTGCCTGTCTATCATCAAGTAGGTTGTCCAAGATATGTCGCTTGTCGTCGATGCACCGTAGCCTGGACAGATTCTAATATCAACCTCTGGATCTTGTAGCTTTACCATTTTCGCGAACTGCATGTGACCAAACTCATTTGCACGCATAACTTGGGGTTCTCTAGTGTTTGCACGAGGGGTGTGTACAGCTATGATTAGGTGTTTCTCATCGAGCCAGCCTATAGTACCTCCCTCCGCCATGCCGTTGCCCACGATCATACCGACAACTGGGCACCCAATTTCCGCGAGAGTCTGATAAGTAGGGACTTCCTCTCCTTTACGTATATCATCGTACATGCGTAGTATGACTTCGCCATAGACTGCTGAATGACACACGTCGTCAGTGTATATCGCCTTCACCTGGTAGGATGGATCGTTTGGATCAGGTTTTCGAATGATGACTTCTACGCCTTCGTCCTTGTAAGCTTTTACGAGGTTTTCGTGATGTCCAATCATCTCGTCCAAGTTTGGCTTTTCTGGCATTCTCCAAGCTGCTAATGAGCTATTGTGGGGAGGCCAAGGCGTGGGTTTGCCAACACTTAAAAACTCCTTTCCCGGACGATGCAACAACACCATTCTGAGTTTACCGACAGTTGTGTTGGCCTTCCATTTCCTGCCCCAATACTTTTCCATCTCACCTTCAAAATTCGACAGAACCTGTGGATGATACTTCAAGTATTGTTCAGTAAGCGTCAAACCGGTTTTTCTTTTAAAAGAATCCTTCGCTTCTCTCATAGACACAACCAATGTACAGTCAATTTACGGTAAATAAAAATCTTGTCTGTGTGTGTGGGGGTTTAAATTTTAACCCAACCAACGATTCAAGCTGACGCTGGAGAAAATTGTGGAAGTCAACGTGCTAATGTGCGCACCTTTTCATTGGTACTCTGTGTAGCAGGATTCGTGCGCAACCATACTCAAACAATAGTTAAATACATCTTATTGTAAAGTATGGTATTCAACGTCAAACTGACAGGTTGAGAATGAAAAATGGGCATCAGAAAAATAGAGACAGGTATAACGGGTCTTGACATAATGCTCCAAGGAGGCTTTCCAGAAGGAAGAATGATATTGATAATGGGTGGACCGGGAACTGGAAAGACAATCTTCTGCTCACAATTCTTGCACCATGGTGCTACTGAACAGGGAGAGAAGAGCGTATACATAAGTCTAGATGAGACAAAGCCCCACTTTTTAGAAGAGATGCTTACCTTCGGTTGGGACTTCCAAGAGTTGGAGCAAGCAAACTTGTTCACTTTCATAGACGCGTCTGATATCAGGCGCATTTCAGAAAAGGCTGAGGTTGGCAGATTACATGTGGGTGGAACGGAACTTGCACGCGCACGTTTGATAGATAATATCTTCACGATTGCTGACGGATCGGGGTCCAGCAGCATTGAGAAATTCATCGGCGATATTGGTGCTACGCGAGTTGTACTTGACTCAATCTCTGGCCTCTTATTTCGCTTTCCAGAGGCTTGGAAGAAAAGGAAGGCAATACTAGATGTTATGGAGGCGTTGAGTGTTTCAGGAGCTACTTGCCTTATTACCAGCGAAGCTGCATCAATAGGCGAAGAAAGACAGGTGCAGCCGGAGGAATACCTGTCTAATGGTGCTATACTTCTGCAGACACTCAGAACAGGAGATCGTGCAGTTAGAATTCTGAAAATGCGCGGCACTGAAATTGATTCTACTCCGAGACCTTACCAAATAGGAGAAAGAGGAATCGAACTCCACTCCGATCAAAGCATCTTCGAGACCTAAAAAGCATGCATGCCGCTGGTCGGACTTGAACCCGCGACCAGTGGTGATATCTCCCGCAAAACTCCCTTTTTCTGTGAATGCATATACTAGATGATTATTCTAGAACTATATTTAACAAACTATTAATAAGTATATAGATATTAGATGGCTAACTAATAAAAATAAATTGTGAGATGGCAACATTGATGAAAAGAAAAAACTCCATTTTCGTATTAGCACTACTGTCAATTTGGATGCTACCTATAGCTCTTAATATTCCACTAGCCCAAGCAGATGCGGGTGGAACAGGCAAATTTCTAACAATAGAAATTGTTGGCGAAGGTTATGTAACTGCGACCAAGGTTAAATCTGGTGAAACTTGGAACTATACCAAGAACGATCCACCTATAACGGAGAAAGTAGGTGCTGGTACCGTTGAGCTAAAGGCTTTTGCCGATCCTGGTTGGGACTTCATTAATTGGTCTGGAGCTTTCTTGAATAGTATGGAGAATCCGGTGGATTTTAAAACAATAAAATACGCATCCATTAATGCGACCTTTGAAGAAAAAACTTATACGATTACTGCTTCTGCAGGTCCCAATGGGGCTATTGATCCTAGTGGCGATGTTGTTGTGAAGCATGGTGACGATCAAACTTTTACGTTTGGTCCCACGGAAGATGGATATCATGTTTCAGCAATTGTAGTTGACGATGCTTATCTTAGCAGTTTTGCACAGAGTTATACTTTTTACAATGTAACTGCTGATCATACGATCGATGTATCCTTTTCTGCGGACGGAACAGCAACTGTGCCTGCTGGACCTGGCGGAACCTTTTTCCTAGCTTCAGGCGTTGGCCTGACCCTCGGTGACACCGATGGCGGAGTGGCAACTGGAGAGTTGGAAACAGACTATCCGGTTGGGACGTATGCTATAGTCTGGAGCATCAACGTAACTTTTGCCTTTACTGGTGAAGTTTTGGTAGCACTTCAATACGATG